>JBFHRE010000006.1:0-40102 GCA_041591895.1 Acidimicrobiia bacterium | reverse complement strand
GGACACGGTGATCGTCACCTCGTCGAACGAGGTTGATTCGCCGTCGTCGGCGGTGAGGCGGAGGAGGTAGGTGCCGGCGGCGGAGAACGTCGCCGTCGTGTCGACCGAACTCGGATCGCCGAAGGTGGCGGTGCCGGGTCCGCTCACCTGCGACCAGGTGAGGGAGACGGCGCCGGGCGGGCTCGGGAGACCGTCGTCGGACACCGTCCCGGCGAGATCCGCCGTCAGCGGTGAACCGGCGGGCACACCGATCGTCTGGTCGGGTCCGGCGTCGACGGTCGGAGCCTGGTTCCCGGCGGACACGGTGATCGTCACCTCGTCGAACGAGGTTGATTCGCCGTCGTCGGCGGTGAGGCGGAGGAGGTAGGTGCCGGTGGCGGAGAACGTAGCCGTGGTGTCCACCGCGCTCGGATCGGCGAAGGTGGTGGTGCCGGGTCCGCTGGTCTGGCTCCAGGTGGAGGTCACGGCTCCCGGTGGATCGGGCAGGCCGTCATCCGTCACCGTTCCATCGAGGACTGCGCCGGTTCCGATCTCGACGGTCTGGTCGGGTCCGGCGTCAACCGTGGGCGGTGTGGTCGTGGTGTATAGCACGCTGAGCTTTGGAGCGGCTGACGTATCGCCGTCCCACGACTCGGCCACTCGTTCGCCGGTTCCGGTGATGATGAACGCCAGCGAGTTCCCCGCTGCCCAACCGGGCCGAGACACGATCTCCTGAACGATCGTCGACAGGTCGGGCGTCTGCTGGTCCGGTCCGGCGGCGCCTGTCGTCGGCCACGGAGCCGGATTCCAGGGCACGGAGGCCGAGGTTCGCGGCCGGGACGAGATCGAGAAATCGACCGAGGTGAATGTCGCCGCCGAGTCGATCGACTCGCCCTGAATCACCAGAGCGGTCGGATCGGACGGGGTCTCATCCACGGTGAACTGGATCGAGGCGGCGAGGATCGTGGCCCCGTTCGGGATGGGGATCGCACCGAAACGGATGCCGACCGTTTGGTTCGAGCCGTCGAAGGTCAGTTCCAGATCGGAGCTGTTGAGGTCCACCGCGCCGGACGCCTCCTCTTCGGCGTCATCGGTGGACATCGAGACCATGGCTTCGAACCCGGACTCTCCCCCCGGGCCGGTGACGGACACGGTGACGTCGTCGAAGGCCCCCAGGGACCCGTCGGTGGCGCTGAGCCGGAGGGTGTATGTGCCGGCGGCGCTGAACGTTGCCGTGGTGTCGACGGCGTTCGGGTCGGTGAACGTCACGGATCCGAGCCCGGACACCTTGGTCCAGGTGGCACTCGTTGCAGCCGGTGGGTTGGGGAGGCCGTCGTCTGAGACCGTGCCGTCGAGCACGGCTGCATCGGAGATCTCGATTGCCAGGTCGGGCCCGGCATCGACCGTCGGTGGCATGTTGAAGCCCGACGTGGCGCCGAAGGATATCTCGAACAACCGGCCGTCGTTCTCGTCGGGGTCGTTGTTGTTGTCCACGCCACGGTCGACCAGATAGAGGTGCCGTTCCCCCGGGGCGAGGCTACCGGGGGCGTAGGCAAGGCCGGCCGGTGTGACCATCCCGAGCGAGGCCACATCGATGTAGCGGATGATCTCGCCGGTGATGGTTGTCTCGGCGATCAGGTCGTTGTGGCCCAAGATGTAGAGGCTCTGGTTGTCGGGGTTGTACTCCACGCCTTCAGGGTCGGTGATGCCGAGCGCGGTCACGTCGAAGCTGGTCACGGTGTCATCGCCCGAAGGTGCGATGCCGTCGAGAACACCGTTCGGGCCGGGGTCGATGTCATACACCTCTTCTCCCACCCCGTCGACCATGATCACGTGCCCCCGGGCCGAGTCGAAGGCTACGCCTTCCGGGTCGTCGGACCCGTAGGCGCCGGCGTCATGCGTCCACACGATGTCGTCTCCGGTTCCGAGCATCGAGTCGGGCCCGAGCTCTACCTGGTAGACCGCTCTCGTTCCGGTGTCGTCGCTGATATAGATGTTGCCGTTGGCGGGGTTGAAGGCGATGCCGGTCGGTTCGTTGGAGAATGCCATCGTCGAGGACGTGTTGATGAGGTTGCCTGCCAGGTCGGTCGTGAACACGTTGTCGCCCGTGAACAGGTTCGGGATCTCGTTGACCTCGCCATCGGAGATGCTGAGCGTGCCGGACCCGGTTGAATAGCCGATGCCAGACGGGTCTGGGCTCGGGGGCGAATAGAGGGACGTGTCGGTCACTTTCACCAACGTCGCGGATACGGTCGGTGCGGCAAGGGCAACCGCCGTGGTCAGCGGCATCTCGATCAAGGAGCCTTGGGCAGTCAGCGCGAAGAAACTGAGATTGGCGGGATCGTCGGTCGGATCGAGGGTCGCGGTCACCACCGCTCCCTCCGCTGCTCCGATGTCCGCGTCCACGGTGTAGCGGCCGATCAGCCGCCCATCGGAGTTGGTTTCGATCAGTTCGGTGCCCAGGAGCAGGAACACGTCTCCTGTGACCGCCTCGACTGCGAGTGCGGTGACCGGGACATCGCTATGACGCCGGGCGTCCGTCAGCCGGCGCTCCCTCAAGCGTCCGGCCTCGACGTCGGCCGTCATGACCCACCCGGTCGACGAATCGAAGTAGATGACGTTTCCCGTGGTCGGATCCACGGCGGCGGGTCCCGCGCCCGTCACGAGGACAGGGGTCGATCCCCCATCGGTCAGGCTCATCCGTCCGTGCTCATCCAGGGTCCACGAACTCTCTCCATCCGGGAGGATGCCGATGAGATCCGAGCCGATCGGAGCACTCGTCTCGATCGTCTCCCCGTCGATCCCGACGAGTCGCGCACCGGTGTCCGACTCGTCGATCAAGGCAATTCGCCCCTCGACCGCCACCAGTCCAGTGGGTGCCTGGACGGTCTCGATCTCGACCATCCGACTCGGTCTCAGCGTCGTCGACGGAACGTCGTTGTCGATGGCCGGAGCCGGAATTGGTGCCGTGATCGTGGCGATCGATGCGACCGCGGCCACGACTGATCGCCTGCCCATGTCGCCTCCCCTCAGAGTCGCCTGGTTTCGACCCTAGACGGAGGCTTTCGGTTTGTCAGTGATTCCGCGAGAGGTGGCCCAAAAGAGCCCCGGCAGCTGCTTGCAGGTCAGAGCCTCGACCAGAGGGCAGAAAACGCGGCGCGAAACACCTCGTCAGGGGTTCCGCCGGCATCGATGACCACCGCCGGTGTTTTTTCCCAGGGCGCCTGCCAGACCTCTGACGCACGTGTCCGAACGAAGTCCGAGGCCTGGTCGCTTCGCCTCTCGGCGGCGACATCCGGGTCGACTCGCAAGACCAGCAGGAGGTCGGGGCCGGCCATCTGCTCGTAGATCTTCTGCTCTCGTGCGGACATCCACCTCGCGATCCGACCGGCCGAGGGCAGATCGGCGGTCCGGGTTGCGTCCATCGTCGAGATCGAGGACAGGGGGAAGCGATCACTGATGACGATGTACCCCTGAGCCGCGAGCCGCCTCGCCCGGAGATACTCCCTGCGCCGGTCTCGAGCGATCAGAAGGTGCCACAGCACGAACAGCAGGCCTGGGTGGGAAGGGTGCTCATGCCAGGACGGGGCCCGGAGCGTGTCCCGCGTTGTCTCGAAGCGACCGAGGCGGAGAATGCGTCCTGCCAGTCGGCGCGTGATGCCCCGCGGAGGTTTGCCGAGATGTATCTGTTCGACCGCGAAAACGGAACTCAGTGAATCGCTGAGTCGTTGGACCACCGTCGACTTCCCTGAACCGTCCGCGCCGACCACTCCCACCAGAAGACCGACCGATGCCGGGCGTTTCGGACTCCCTTGGCGGTGGGTTCTCCGCCGCCAGATCTTGAGTGCAGTGTCTGCAGCCAGAGGCCGCTCCGACATCGTGCGGAGCGAAGTTGCAAGGGCACGACCTGCGTGAGCCCGGAGCCCGATTCCCGACTCTGGCTCCAGCGCTCGACGGCAGAGTTGCCAGATCTCGGGTTCGACCATGGGCAGGAGCTCGGAGCGCAGGGATTCGACGATCGCCGGGTCGATGACCACCTCGAGGTGATCCAGCTCGGCTCGTTCGGTTCGGGTCAGCCGGCCCTTTCGGGCTATCAGTGCTTCGAGCGGACAGTGCTTGAGCGTCATCCGGACGATCAGCACGATGTATTCCATTTCGGGCGTCGGGATCGGGAGCACCCCGTCGGCGCGGACCGAGGCGAGGTAGGCGTCCTCGATCGGCAGATGGAACGACTTGGTCATGTCGTCGCCGAGTACGAGCTTGAAGTGGGGCTGGACGTGTACCAGCCGATTCGATGGCCGGTCCCAGCCGAAGAGATCCTCGATCCCGTCGATCCGGGGGTTGTGAAGCGACCTGGCCGGGACGAGGCCCATTTCCGCCGCCACGGCCCGGAAGCTCGCAACGGACTGGCCGGCTATGAGCAGGTCCAGGTCGTTTTCTCCCGACAGTGAGCGCTCTATCGCCTGGTTGCTCTTCCAGTGGCAGTAGGAGACGCCCGCCTTGTCGAGGCGTTCGGCGAGCTCCCCGATCAGTTCGAGCGTTCCCGGAGTGCGGTCGTCGGTCACGGGGACTCCGCTCGAGGTGATGCGCCGCACTCCGCCCGGCTCACGTGAAATACCGGTACAGCAGATCGCCGGCGCGTTCGGACACGTCATCCGGCACGTCGGGTCGGGTGAGGAGATCCGTCAGCTGCGGCAACGCAGCCCGCATCCTGTCGGCCGCCGGGGTGGGCGGGTCACCGGAGTGGGCGTGAGCGGTCACCACTCCGTCGGTGTCGGCGTACTTCTGCTTGTAGCGGATGAGTCCATCCTGATCCCAGTCGGTCACTCCGAGATCGACGTAGGCCAGCCCCCGGTCGAGCGCCTGCCTCATTCCTTCCCACATGATTGCGTCGTTTGGTCGGTGTTCGAGATACTCGGGATCAGAGGCGTTGAACTTGTAATACATGGTGTCCCCCCATTCCAGAAACAGCACACCTGCCACGACCCGACCTTCGACTTCTGCCAGCACGAGAGACCCGTTTCCCGGGTCCACGAATCGATCCCAGATCTCGGTCATGAAACCGTAGGGTTGTGCGAGCAAGCGGTACTTCGACTTCCGTACTCGCAGGTGCAGTTCGAAGAACGACCTGAGGTCGTCGTGGCTCTCTGCCGATCGCACGGTCACCCCCGAGGATTCGGCCCGGCGGACCGCCCTGCGAGCCGACGCGTCGATCCTGCTCCAGAGTTCCTCCAGTGGTCGGTCGATCGAGATTCGGTGCCAGCGGAACCGGCCGGTGGTGTCGAGCCGATGGTCATCACCTGGCTCGCTCGACCTCAGGCTCCGCGCTCTGAACGGCACGGGTCCGTCCAGGAGGCCATCGGTCAGGGTTTTCCACTCATCGAGGTCGGAGACCACCGGGTCACAGAAGTCCGAGAAAGGGAGCGAAACGCGTCTCGGCCCGAACACGTCGTCGATCTCTGCCCAGACGACACCGGCTCTCGGCCGGCCGGAGTCGAGCGTGACTCTGGCGCGGAGGTCGAACCCATACACTTCGGCGAGCACTGCGGACCACTCGGGACTGTGGAAGACGTCCGTGCGCGTCGAGGTCACGAGGTCGGACCACAAAGGATCCTTCACAGGGTCGATCTCACGTATCTGCACCTCAGTCTCCCGGTAGGTAGCGGGCTTCGGCTTCTTCGAGCTCCGCCGCGTTCTGAAGTCTGAAGATCTCCTTCACCGAGGCGATGCGGTCCTCGAGTCCCGCCACCGAGCGCTCTGAATGGATCTGACGTGCGGCGGCCTGCATGGCCGTGATGGAGGAGCGGATGAGATGGTTGGCCCAGATGACGAGGTTGACCCCGGCAGCCTCGAACACCTCGGTCGGGGTCGAGGCATACATCGTGGGAACGATGACCACCGGACACCTGCCCTCGAAAGCAGCGATGAATTCGAGGATCTGATCTGGCGTGTTCCGCTTGCTGTGGATCAGGATCGCGTCCGCGCCCGCCTCGTGATAGGCGATCGCCCGACGGAGGGCTTCGTCCTGACCCCAACCGGCGATCAAGGCTTCGACCCGTGCCACGACCGAGAAGTCGGGGTCGGATTGCGAATCCTTCGCCGCGGTGATCTTGCCGGCGAACTCGCGAATATCGGCCAGCGGCTGGCCTTCGCTCCGGATGAACGAGTTCGTCTTGGGGAACAACTTGTCCTCGATGCACATCGCCGCAACACCACGTTGTTCCAGTTTGTGCACCAGGCGACGCACGTTGTTGAAGTTGCCGTACCCCGTGTCGGCGTCGACCAGGATCGGGATGTTCACCGCGTCGGCCATGAACTCGAGGACCTCCAGCACCTGGGTCCAGCTGGCCTCGTTGTTGTCGCGGACACCGAGGGCGGCCGACATCGAGAGCCCGCTGGCCCAGATCGCGTCGAAACCCGCCTCTTGAACGATTCGGGCGCTGAGCCCGTTGTGTGCCTCCATCGCGAACTCGGTTCGGTCCGATTGGAGCAGCTGCCTGAATGTTCTGGTCGTCGACATTTGTCCCTCCCTCATGCGCCGATCACCACGAAGTCCTCCACTCCCGGGACCAGATCCGGGGGCCTGGTCACAGCATCCTGTATGCACTCGAGAATGATCTGGCCGATCTCGGCCTGGCTGTCACTGGTGCTCGCTCCGATGTGCGGTGTGAGGATGACGTTCGGGAGGCCCGCAAGAGGCGACACGTTCCCGTTGCCCTCCCTCTCGTGGACGTCCAGGGCTGCTCCCGCGAGGTGACCGGACTCGAGTGCGGCGCGGAGGGCGCCCTCGTCCACCACCCCTCCTCGGGCGAGGGTGACCAGATATGAGCCTGGCTTCATCTTCCCCAGGGCGTCCGCGCCGATCAGATTTCGGGTCGAGGCCTGCAGAGGGGTGTGGATGCTCACGAAGTCGGCCTCGGCCAGGATGCGATCGAGGTCTGTGAGTTCGATGCCGCGTTCGGCCAGCCGTCGAGCGGCGGTTTCGGTGGGGTGCTCGACGCAGCCGAGCGCTCGCATACCCCACGCCGCTCCCATCGCACCCACCCGCGAGCCGATGTTCCCGGCCCCGACCACCCCCAAGGTCTTCCCGGTGAGAAGGCGTCCGTTGGCCATGGGCTTGACCCAGTTCCCGGCCCTCCACTCCCTGTCTGCCCAGAACAGGTTTCTGGCGAGTGCCAGCATCTGGGCGAACGCCAGCTCGGCCACCGCTTTCGCGCCGGGGCCCGGGACGCGGATGAAGCGGATCCCTCGCCGGCGGACCGGTTCGAGATCGATGTTGTCGTAGCCGGATCCGGCGCGGACGATGACCGTGAGGTCGGTTGCGGCGTCCAGCACTCCGGCGGTGATTTCCACCCCGCTCCGGAAGACCAGCGCCTGGCAGCCTTCGACGGCAGCGATCAGCTCGGCCTCGGGTGCACCGAACGCAGTCACCACCTCGTGTGCCTCGCTAAGCCGTGCGACCGTTCCCGGGTCGATCGAGCTCGCCAGCAGAACCTTCACCTGTTCACCTCATCTTCTCTCTGTGGAAATCGAGAACCAGTTGCTCGACCTCGGCATAGACGGTGTCGAGGTCCCGGGCAGCATCTACGTGGACGAAGCGTGGCACCTCGTGGCCGGCCGACCGAAATGCGCGCCGTCGCTCGTCGAGGTACTCGGTGGCCACCTCCGGCTTGCGCGCGTAGAGAACCTCCGACGGTGCGTCGAGCCAGATGACCAGATCTGGCCGCGGGAGAATCCTCGTGAGGAACAGCATGTGGAGCCGGTCAGACAGGCGACGCCTCTTCGTGTTCGTGCTCCAGTAGTCGAAGAGGAAGTGCCGATCGGAGATGACCACTTCGCCGGCGCGCTGGCGTCGTCGCGAAATGAGGTGCCGATTCGATTCTTCGGCGATTCGGTTGATCAATCGGGCGGCTCGCCACACCCGGCCGCGGTCCGGGTTCTTCCGCAATGAATGAAGCGAGACGTGATCGGCGTTTGCCGACTCCGGATGCTGTCTCCTGCGGGCGGCGTGAACCAACCGGGTGGTCGGCAACGCCACATTGCTCGACTGCGGGTTCATGCCCATGTAGAGATACGACGCCGGAAACGGAAGCCGTTCGACGAGGGCGTGGGCGATCGTGGATTTGCCGGCCCCGTCGCCGCCGATCAAGGCGATGCTCACCATGCGGCTGCCACCACCTTCCGACACATGAGGATGTTCTCGTCGAAGAGGAGCCCGTAGTGCTCTGCCTCGTCCTCGGGTATCGAGGCTGCCAGGTCCATCGTCACCTCGAAGCCGGCGGCCTCGAACCGCGCGACGGCGTCGTTGCCGTATATGCGAACGTGGGTCGACTCGCCGAAAGCCGCGGCCCGTGCCTTGGCTCCGACGATCGACGGATCCTCGTACGTCGGTGCTCCGAGATCGAGCGGAAAGGAGAAGAGCGCCCATCCTCCCGGTCGGAGCACGCGAGCCAATTCGGAAATGGCCCGCTTGTCGTCCTCGACGTGTTCGAGAACATGGACGCACAGCACTGCGTCGAAGCGATCCGCATCGAACGGCAGATCGGTGACGTCCGCCACCTGCGTCACGAAGGGCAGCGGTTCGAGATCGATGGCGGTGTATTCGACGCCGGCAGTCTTCGAGATCCGGCGGCCCATGGAGTAGTGCGGTGCCACATGGAGGAACTTCAGGGGCACACGGCCGAGATCCGTGTGTCGTTCCAGGTGGAGCCAGATCCGGCGATGCCGCGCCTTGGCGTTACAGCGCGGGCAGTACCCGCGCTCTCGGCGGCGCCAGGATCCGCCACCGGCCACGAAGGCCCTGGCGCTGGTCCCGCAGCAAGGACACTCGTGAGAGCGGCCGCGATACCACGCCGCTCGCAGCGCCAGGAACGCTTCCATCGGGAGGGTGTGGGCGATCACCTCTGCCTCCTTGTGAGAAGCCGAGCAGCCTCACGAATGGCCATGGCGAGTTCGGCCAGGAATGGCATCGGATCACTCCAGGAGGCGACTGCGTACGCCTTCCGGCCACGCATGGAACGAGCCCACTCCGACCAGGTCAGCTCACCTTCCCTGATCGCAGAAGCGGCCGAGAGCAGATCGCGGCGCAGGTGCACCCATCTGGCGTTCCCATAGGTCTGGACGCGCCGGTCCGGAAGGGGCAGCCCGACGGCATCGCAATACATGGTGTAGAGGAGGTCGACTCCCCCGGCCTCTGCGATTGCGGACCGACCCGTCGGGCGCCCGACGTTCGGTTCTACGATCAGATGCTTTCCCGTCCGCCGGTCGCGCTTCATCTCGACATATCCGAGTCCTCGATACTCCACTGCCCGAAGAAGCCTGATCGACTCATCGAGGACCTCGTCGTTCCGGCACTCCTCACCCATCGAGCTCTGACCCGTGTGCCGCGGCCACTGTCGGATCTTGCGAGCGATGAACGTCGCCAGAACCTCGCCGTTTCGCCCGAAATAGCAGTTGCACGAGTAGAGGTCCGTGGTGTCGCCGTCTATCCACTCCTGGACGATCAGCGGGTCCGACGCATGGCCGAGTCGCCGGAAGACCTCCACCAACTCGTCGGGATTCGCCACCTTGATCGCCTTTTCGGGTGTCGCCTCCGTCCAGGCCGAAGTGCGAAATCCCGGCTTCACCACGGCCGGGAACGTGAGTTCTGCGCCGGCGGCTCTCGCGTCCGACTCGTTCGAGAGAAATCGGGTCAGAGGAATCGGAAAACCTTGCTCCTGCGCGAAGCGGTAGAAGCTCGTCTTGTCCATGAGCGTCTCGACTACGTCCGCCTCGGGCAAGAGGATGTGATACCAGCCTGCCAGCAGGTCACGGGCACGAGACACGTTCTGCACTCGAGAGTCCTGGCAGGGCACCAGCACCGCCTTGCGGTCGAGCGACCGTCCGAATGTCTCGAGGAACTCGAACAGCTCCTGGCGGCTCGCCGCCACCACCACCTGTTCGCACACCCGGGTGCGGTTGGCATAGTGGTCCGGGTCCGAGGACACGGCGATCACCGGAACACCGTGTCGGGCGAGGATGCGTGCGGTTTGAAGTCCCTGCATCGAGTCGAGTCCGAGAACCACGGCATAGGGGAGTGAGGATGTCGGCTTCATCCCGCCCTCAGCTTTCGGAGGGCGCGTTTAGTGGGCCCGAGGCGCGAGATACGGGGCAGCACCCGGTCGTGCGCCACCCGGAGCACCCGGTTGGGAACGTATGAAACAGTCTCCGGGAGCAGGAACACCTCGCCGCCGAATCCGAGTTTGAAGCGGGTTACTCCGACCCCCTCAACCGACTCTCCTGCCAGCAGCCGGCGGGCGATGTCGGGTTCGATGCCGTCGAAGTCGTAGAAGCGAAGACCGCGTTCCTTTGCCCAGTTGATCACATGCCAGTGGAGGATCTCGTTGGGGCGAACGTCGGCGTGCTGCCCGTTCCATCCTCCACGCTTGAACACAACGGTGTCGCGGTGCACGATGGCAAAGACCGCGGCAACAGGCCTGTTTTCCACCTCCGAGATGAACACGGCACACTTGCCTTCGGGTGCCAATCGATCGAACAACCGGGTGAAATAACTCCTGTCCGGCGCCGAGAAGTGTTGGCGCTCCGATGTCGACTCCACCAGTCCGGAAAGAATCTCGATGTCGGAGCGGTCACCGATGCGCACCGCCACGCCGGATTTCTCGGCCTTGCGAATATTGCGCCGGGTGTTGGTGCGCATTTCGGCCAGGATCTCACCGAGACTTCTTGTCAGATCGATCCTGACCGAGGCGTTGAGACCCGTCTTGACCCGGCTCGGATTGAATCCCGCCGCCCGCAGGGCCGGGGGAACCTCAGGGGAACCTGCGAACGGATCCGCAATGAGCAATCGCAGGTGGCGCCGGCGGCTCAGGCGTTTCAACTCGTCGGCGAGCACCGCGGCGTCGGTCGCCTCGGCGGGGCCGGGGCGGACGATCGGGCCTCCGTCGATGTATCCGACCCGGCCGAGGAGACCGAGACTTCGGATCATCACCTGCACCCCCGCCACGACCTCGTTTTCGCGCTGGATGACGACGCGGGAAGCAGACCAGCGGGGAGCTCGAGCCAGCGCCCACGCCGTGGATTGACTGAGCCGGGCCCCGTTGGCGACGACAAAGTGGTCCCACTCGTCGTCCCCGGGACCGAGTCCGTCTGTGACGGTCACATCGGGCCGGGACAGCAAAGCGTTGCCCCGCCGCATCATGAGGTCCCCACCGGTTGGTGTTCGATCGCTCCTGCGTCGGCCGCTCCGCCCTGAGGCCGGCGCCATCCGAGGAGGTCGACGAACAGCGGCTCGAAACCGATCGGCGCTCCGGCGTCGATGGCCGGGGAGCCCGCCATCGGCATGAAGTCGGCGTCTAGAAGAGCCTCATCCAGATCGCGCACGGCCAGGTTCGCCCATGCGGCGACCGTGGCTTCGGGTCGGACATCGATATCGTCGCCGGCGCGGCCCCAACCGACGATGAGGTTGTTGGCGATCTGGTTGTCATCGCCGAACGAGTTCCTGAACGAGATGCCGGAGCGCCCCGCCGACACGATGGTGTTGTGCCACAGGTAGATGCTCCCCTCGGTGTTCGAGCCGGTGGAGGCCACGATCCCGTCGGCCGGGTCATCGACGAGAGCGGAAGCCCCGACCACGAGGTTGTTGTAGACCCGATTACCCCCATTGCCCTGCACGTAGATGCCGACCCCCGCGGTTTCGATCACGCGGTTTTCGGCCACGTCGCACACACTGCCACGGTTGATGATCAGGCCGCTGTCCTGGTTGTCCTCATGTTCCAATCCGGCCCGTGAGACCTGGTTGTGATGCACGATGCACGTCGCCACTGCCGAACCGACCTGGAGTCCATCCCATCCGGTGTCGGTGATGAGGTTGTATCCGATGTCCACACCGACGAGCACCGGATCAGCGCCGTCCGAGTAGGAGGAACTCCCGATGTAGAGCCCCTCGGTGCCTGTGCCGTGCACGTACAGGTGATGAACCCGGGTCTCCTCCTGCTGCCAATCTTCCCGGCGGACACCGTTCTTCTCGCTCGTGCGCATGAATACGCCCGACTTGGAGGTGTCGAAGATCTCCAGGTGGTCGACCTCGATGTGACCGGCCCGGTTGGTGGCGGCTACACCTCGTCCGGTGCCGCTGATCACGATGCCACATTCCTGGACTTCGACGGACGATCCGCACGAATGGCTGGTTCCAGTTCCGGTGATTCGCACGTGCTCGCTGCGCTGGATGTCGATTCCGGCGTAATCATCGGCCTCACCGACGATCTCCACTTTGCCGCCCTCGTTCACGATCGTGATCGCTCGGCCTGGCGCGCCGTACAGGTCGAAGATCTCGAGCGACGCTCTGGGTCCGGCCTGAAGACACACGACGTCTCCCGGGCCGAGGCCGGCGCTGTCGTCGAGTCGGGTGACCCCGGCATCGACCCGGACGGTGCAGGGGTCGGGCGTGGTCGTCGGGGTGGGTACCAGCGTCGGGACCGCCGGCGTCGGGGCCGACGCCACGGGAACCACCAGCCGATCGTCGTCCACGCCGGTCGCGAGCGGGATGAGGATCGCCACTCCGATCGCGAGCAGGGCCGCGGACGCGATCGTCAAACGGCTCGCCTTGGTGCGCCCCACTGTGTCCGCCCGCTCGTCCGGAGCGCCCGCTTTGTGCGTCAAGTCCCCACCTCCGGGCGCGGTGATCCAGTCCTCTCGTCCACCGCAACTCCCTGTAGCCCGCCGTCAGTGTACCGCTGGGGGAGCAGATCCCCAGGGGGCGAAATCTAGGTCGGACGACATGGCACCATCCCGTTTCTGGCTTGCTCCGGCTACCTTGTCGGGATAGCCAATCCGGAAGCGCGGGAATGGATCTGTATGTGGTCGGTGGTTCCTTCGCTGGTCTCGCCTGTGCCCGGGCGGCGGCCGTTCTGGGGCTCGAGGTGGTGGTCGTCGACCGAAAGCCGGAACCGGGCGCCCATCCCCACACAACCGGGATCCTCGTACAGGAAGCGGCTAGTGCGATCGACATCCCACGACATCTGACACGTCGCGTGGCCGGTGTCCGGCTCTATTCCCCTTCCCTGCGCAGCGTCGATCTCGATGGGTCCGGATATGCGTTTCATGCCACCGACCTTCCGGGCCTGATGCGGTGGATGGCTGAAGAGACGTCCGCGGTAGGCGTCGAGATGCGCAATGGTGTCAGGTTCGAGGGGGCCCGCCGGGTGGGGTCGCGCTTCGTCGTCGACGGGTCGCGTGACCGGCCGAGATTCATCGTCGGCGCCGATGGCCCCCGGTCACGGGTGGCCCAAGTGCTGGGACTCGACCGCAACACCGAATTCTTGATCGGTGTCGAGGCCGAATATCGGGGGATTCGCGGGGTGGATCCCGATCGGCTCCATGTCTTCCTCGATCGAGACCTTGCCAAGGGTTATATCGGCTGGGTGGTGCCGGGGGTCGACGGGTTTCAAGTCGGCCTCGCAGCCCGGCAGGGGATCAGGCCTGATCTGCCGTCGTTCACGGCCAAGATCGGTCGGGTGTTCGACATGTCGGGTGCGGCGGTTGTCTCGCACCGGGCCGGCCCGATTCCGGTAGGCGGGGGTCTGCGCCGAATCGGTGGCGACGGCGCTCTGCTGGTGGGTGATGCGGCCGGGCTGGTGTCTCCGCTCACGGCCGGGGGAATCCACAATGCACTTCACATCGGGCGTCTGGCGGGCCGAGCGGTTGCCGATCACCTTCTCGACGATGGCCCGGACCCGCTTCAGGTCATCGAGCCCCTTTTGCCGGACTTCAGATGGAAACGCAAATTGCGCCTGCTGTGGGACCACGCGCCCCCGAACGCAGTGATCGACCGGCTCGGATTCTCCCGGCCGGCGTTGGCGGCGGCTCGCCTGGTGTTCTTCCACCATCGTGGGCTGCTGTCGGCGGATGGCTGGCGGTCCCTGGCCGAGCCGGCGATCCGCCGGGCCGGCTGACGGTGGTCGTCACCGTTTGACCACCACTGACCATGCCCGTAGCTTTGGCCCGTGCCACGATTCCGCGCCGACGTTTCGTCGCTGACCCCGTACAAGCCTGGCCGGCCGATCATCGAGGTTGCGGCCGAGCACGGCTTCGAGCCGGATGAGGTCGTGAAGCTCGCATCGAACGAGTCGCCGCTTCCGCCGTTGCAGGTTGCGTTGGACGCCATGGGAGCCCGGCTGTCGGAAGTCAACCGGTATCCGGACAACGAATCCCGCTTGTTGAAGCGGGCGCTGGCCGATCGCCTTGGTTTGCCGTTCGAGTGGGTTTGGGTCGGTGCCGGCTCGAGCGAGCTCTTGCGCACCCTGGCAACCGCACTGGGCGGCCCGGGTACGTCAGCGGTGTACGCATGGCCCTCATTCGTCGTTTACCGGTTGGCGACGGTCATCGCCGGTGCCCGGCCGATCGAGGTGCCGTTGGAGGAGTCGAGCCGGCACGACCTCGACGCGATGCTTGCGGCGATCGAACCCGACACCACGATCGTCTACGTCTGCAATCCGAACAACCCGACCGGCACGCTCGTCTCCCCCGAAGCCATCGGGCGGTTCGTCGCTGCGGTCCCTGCGGAGGTGGTCGTGGTCGTGGACGAGGCCTACTTCGAATACGTCACGGCCGAGGGCCACCGATCGGCTCTGGAGCTCGTCGATCGGCATCCGAATCTGGTTGTCACGCGAACCTTCTCCAAGATCTACGGGTTGGCATCGTTGAGGGTCGGGTATGGGGTGGCGCGACCCGAAGTGGTCACCGAGCTTCGCAAGGCCCAGGCTCCGTTCTCGGTCACCGACCTCGGACAGGTGGCGGCACTCGCTTCTCTCGAGGGCGGTCCGGAGATCGCGGAGCGGTCACGGCTGAACGAAGCGGGGCGGGACCAGATCGAGTCGGCCCTCGCCGAGCTCGGAATCCAGTTTGTTCCCAGTCAGGCCAACTTCGTTTTCTTCCGGCTCGGGGCGGGCACCGCCGAGGTCACCGAGGCGTTCGTGCGGCACGGCGTCATCCTGCGCCCGTTCTCCCGCGGCTGGGTGCGGGTGAGCGTCGGCACGGCGGGAGAGAACACGCAGTTCCTCTCTGCTCTGACGACTGAACTGCCGAATCTGACCTGAATGATTTCTCGTCACCGCGTCGGATACCTAGCCTCCGACGTCCGCGTGTCTCTTTGAGCCAGAAAGTACCGATTCATGAAAGCCATCACTCGTCTGTTCGTAGCCGCCGTGACCCGGCGTCCGGCGGTCCTGATCGTGAGCATGCTGTTGTTCACGGCCGTGTTCGGTTACCTGGCCTCCACAGCCGACCGTTCGACAGGTCAGGAGGGGTTTGCCCCCGACAACGAGGAAATCGACGCCTCCAACGCCATCAACGAGCTGTTTGGCGACAACGCCTCCGAGGTCGTGATGCAGGTGATCGTCAGGTCCGAGGCCGGAGATGTTCTCACCGCCGAGGCACTTCGAACGGTCACCGCGGCGTTGCAGGACGTGCAGACGAGCCCCGAGGCAGCCTCCTTGAGCGTCAGGCCAGAGCGGCAGCAACCCTTCTTTTCCTACCTGGCCCCGGTGGAGTTCGCCGCCGCGACCCAGGGAATTCCGCTCGAGGGCCTCGACGACGCCGCCGTCAAGCAGCTCTATGAGCAGACGCTGGCGTCCCCGGAGGGTGCAGCCCAACTCGGGTTCGCCTCGCAGCTCGTGGCCGACAAGGAAGGTGACGGCGTCAACGAAGCCGGGCTCATCCTGGTGTTCGTGGAGGCGGCTGACGATTTCGACGAGCAGGTGGCAACGGAACAAGCGATTGCAGCCACGCTCACTGCTGCGGCCGGGGACGGGATCGAGATTCGTCCCTTCTCCTTCTCCTTGCTGTTCGGCGAGGACAGCGGGTTCGAACAGGAGATCGCCCGTCTGTTCGGGACCGCCTTTGCGATCATCATCGTGATCCTGATGTTCGTGTACTGGATCAGCCCCCGGGCGGGCTGGGCGAGGGCCGTTCGCAGATCTGCGGCGGACATGGGCGTGACGATGCTCACCATCATCATGGCGATCACCTGGATGCAGGGGCTCGGCGCCGTGCTCCAGAATCTCGGCTGGGTGGGGCCATTCACCGAGATCGCCCAGATCGTGCCGGTTCTGCTGATCGGCCTCGGAGTCGACTACGGAATCCACCTGACGTCCCGCTACCGCGAGGAGATCGGGGAGGGATTGGATGTGACCGCCTCGATCACACGAGCCATCAACACGTCGGGAATCGCCCTGACCCTCGCCACGCTCACCACTGTCATCGGCTTCCTGACCAACGTCACCAACCCGGTCCCTGCACTGAAGGATTTCGGAATACTGTCGGCGGTGGGCATCTTTGCGTCCTTCGTGCTCATGCTCACCTTTGTGCCGGCGTTGCGACTGATCCTCGACCGCCGCGCCGAGGCCGGCGACAGGCTTCCGCGGGAGTCGATGGGGGCGTCGAGCGGTGAGCGCCTCCTTCCCAAGCTGATGGAGAAGACCGCGGTCCTGGCCGAGCATCTCCCCGTTCCAACCCTCATCGTGACCCTCGCCCTCGGCGGCCTCGGCTACTACGGGCTCACCCAGCTCGAAACCAGGTTCTCCTTCACCGATTTCCTCCCGGAGGACTCGGAGATGGTCGAGACCTTCAACGTTCTCCAGGACGAGTTCGGGGGAGGCTTCGGTGAGACCACGCAGGTGCTGGTGCGGGCGCCGGAAGGGGTCGACCTGGCTACTCCGGAAGGATGGGCGGCCATTTCGGAGTTCCAATCGGCGCTCGTGGACGTCCCGAATGTGCTCACCATCCCGACCCCGGCGGGAGAGCTCGCGTCGGTGACGAGCCCCGTAGCCATCGTTCAGCAGCTGCTGGCGCCGGCCGCGCCCGGGCAGCCCGGCCCTGATCCGGCTCTGGAGCAGCAGTTGATGGCGCTGGGGCTGCAGCCCGACGGTTCGGTTGCGCCGGATGCGGACGTTGCCGGGATGTGGGAATTCGTGGGGTCGATCGCCCCGGACCAGATGAACAGAGTGCTCCACGTGGACGGTTCGGGCCGCGCCGACGCCGTGCTGCTCGAGATCGGCACCCAGGCCGGTGAGCAGGGAGCGGCAACGCTCCGCAACGATCTGCGAGAGGAGGTGGGTCCTTTCACGGACCTCGGGGCCGGCGCCGTTCCCACCAGCCAGTCCATCATCTCGGCCGTCGTCGTTCAGGCGCTCTCGGATTCCCAGGTCAGTTCGCTCTTGTGGACCGTGATCGCAGCCACCATCGTCCTCATCATCAACTTCTGGTTCGAGAACCGGCGTCCATTCCTCGGTGTCATCACCATGGTGCCGGTCGGACTGGTCGTGCTGTGGACCTTCGGTCTGATGTACATCAGTGGAATCCCTTTCGGACCCGTGACGGCCACTCTCGCTGCGCTGGCGGTGGGGATCGGCGTGCCCTACACGATCCACATGGCACGCCGCTTCGAGGAAGACCGCCGCCGGTACGACTCGGTCGACGACGCCATCCGTTCCACGACCCGGCACACCGGCGGAGCGCTGGCCGGGTCCGCATTCACCACGGCCGCAGGCTTCGGAATTCTCGTCACCTCCACCCTCAAGCCTTTCCAGCAGATGGGTCAGGTGACCGCCTACGCCATCGGGCTGTCCCTGGTCGGTGCGATCCTGGTGTTGCCCTCGCTTCTGGTGCTCTGGGAACGCTGGCACCAGAACCGGGGCACGGGCGGCGGTGAGGCGGTCGTCAAAGAGGACGTGCCGGCAGGTAGCGTCTGATCGAATCGACGAAAGGTCCGAACATGCCCAGCCTGGAACTGTTCTGCGAGATCAACGCCAAACTCGGCGCCAAGATGGTCGGGAAGATGCCCGGCGGGGTCCGGATCGATTTCCCGTTCGAGGGCACGGCGACCGGTCCACATTGGGAAGGCGAGCGACCGGTGAAGGGCCTCGACTACGCCACCGTGCGAGGCGACGGGGTGATGGACCTCGACATCCGTGGCATCATCGGCGAGAAGCGGGAACAGGTCGCCTATCAAGGAACCGGGGTCAGCCTTCCGGTATCCGAGACGGAAGCCCACCCGAGAGAGCTCATCACCTTCCAGACCGGTGACGAAGACCTCGCCTGGCTCAACCAGGTGGTCGGGGTGGCGGTAGGCAAGGGCTACTCCGGGGTCCTGACCCTGAGCGTGTACATCGTTCGCGACTGATGGATGTCGCAGGGCTGATCGCAGGCGCCGGTTGGTCGTCCGGGCTCAATCTCTATCTGGTGGCCTTCCTGCTCGGCGGCGCCGGTCGTCTCGGCTGGGCCGACATCCCCGAGACGCTCACCCGCACCGACGTGATGATCACGGTCGGGGTTCTCTTCATCGTCGAGTTCGCGGCCGACAAGATCCCGTATCTCGACAGCCTCTGGGATGCGATCCACACCGTTGTCAGGCCACTCGGGGCGGCTGCGCTCGGCTATCTGATCGCAGGCGACGCCTCGAGCATCGGCCAGGCACTCGGGGCGCTCGTCTCGGGGGGGCTGGCATTGACCAGTCATGGGGCCAAGGCGACTACGAGGGCGGCCGTCAACACGAGTCCTGAGCCGTTCTCCAACGTGGCGCTGTCGGTGATCGAGGACGGGGTGGCTGTCGGAGTGACCATGCTGGCGATTGCGATCCCGGTGATCGCCATCGGGTTGGTCAGCGTCCTGGCCGTGGGTGCTGGTTGGGTGACCTTCAAGCTGTTCGGTGCGCTCGGCCGGCTCCGCCGTCGCCGGCGCGTGAATTGAACCTTCTCGCTGAGGAACCTTTCCGATAACCTGCCTTGGGTTCGAGCTAGGAGAACGGTTGCACTATCGAGGTCGACTGTCGGTGCCTGATCAACCCGGTACAGGGTTGCGGGTAGATCTCGAACTGAAGGATCGACATCTTCTCGTCAGCACCGACGGCGAGAATCTCGGCACCTATCCGCTCAGCCAGACCATGGTGGAACGGGTCACCGGCGACCGTTTCCGTCTCACGATCGGCAACGAGATCCTGGAGTTCTCCGCCGACGACGCCCTCGGATTCTCGTACGACGCCATGCCCGCCATGTCGGGGACCACGACGCATCGCCCTGCATCCTGGCGAGAGTTCTGGCGCCGCAACCGGCCAAGTGCCACTCAGAGAATGATCCCCACCGCTCGTCCGGTGGCGATGGGCCCGGCAGTGGAGGCCGAAGATCGTTCCGATCTGTCCGAAACCCCCGTGGAGGCCGGATCGGAGGTCGCCGCGGAAGCTGCCGACGAGCCGTCCGTTGCGTTTGCCGATCTCACCCTCGACCACAAGATCGATCGTGAGAGCGAACTGGTCACCAGCCACGAGCAGGTCGTCGGACCGACCGACCGAACGTCGGAATCCGACGATACCGAAGCCGAGCGCCAGGGGTCTGACCCGGTCGCGTCCGAGACCGCGGTCGAGGAGTTGGCCCAGCAGGTGGTGGTCGATCCGACCGATCCCTCCCTGAAATACAATGCGGAACAGCCTGATGAATTCCGGACTGGAGGCGTTCGGGGAGACGAATCGGTCGACTCTCATCCCGAGGCCGGGGTAACCCTGGACTCCCCAACGGTGGAGTCAAGCCCGCTCGCGGAGCCGATGTCACCAGCGACCGAGGCCTCGCCGCTGCCGGCGATGGCCGAGTTGTTCGAAGAGGTACCGACCGTGGCCCCTGTGACCGTGGAGGAGGGGGCGGTTGAGGAGTGCCGGGGACGACGCTCCGACGGCAGCCCGTGTGGGTCGGTGGCGATCAATGCTTCCGGTTTCTGCTTTGCCCATGATCCGGACCTGGCCGGCGAGCGCCGGTTGATGACCGAACGCGTCAATCAGACCGCCCGCCGGGCCAGAGCCACCGATCCTGACCTCGAGGCATTGGTCGTGAGGCTGGAGCGTGCCGTGGCCGATGTCCAGGACGGCACTCTCGACCCTCAGCAGGCCCTGGCGATGGCGTCCCTGGTTCAAGCCATGTGCGACACCATCGGGGTCAACCGGCGCCGGGACTGACCGACAACCGGCCGGTCCGGACCGAAATCCAGGACGGGGGCCTGCTGGTCGGTAGCCTCCTGCCATCAAACGTCGGTTGGGTTAGATGCTGAGCAGTTGCTCGTTCTGTGGAGAGCGCCCGGCGCCCGGCTCGGGGGTGGTGACGGGTCCAGGGGTGGCCATTTGCCGATCGTGTGCGGCCATCGCCGTCGAAGTGCTCGCCGAACCCGCCGCCGTCGACGACGCCTACGTCTTGTCCGACTGCCGGGTTCTCGCTCCTCACCTCAAGACCCCTCGTATCGACTCCACGCCAGACGCGTCCGTCGTCGTCAAAAGAGGCCAGGTGGCGTGGGTCGGAGGCACCTCTGATCTACCCGGCAGGTATCGCGACCTCCCGGTGGTCGACTG
Source organism: Acidimicrobiia bacterium (assembly GCA_041591895.1). Classification (GTDB taxonomy): domain Bacteria; phylum Actinomycetota; class Acidimicrobiia; order Spongiisociales; family ZC4RG35; genus JBFHRE01. The sequence continues at coordinate 19,743 of JBFHRE010000006.1, read as the reverse complement.
CGAGGGCCGGGCCGTGCTGCCCGGACTCGTCGACGCCGGAGCCTGGTTGTTGGGGTCATCGCACGCAGCCAGGCCGGACGCTTCAGCCCTCGTTGGAGCGGCCCGCGCCGCGGCGAGCAACATGCTCACCTCCGGGGTCACCACGCTCGACGTCCGGGTGGGTGGGTCGTCCGATCCCGTGCTCGACACCTTGCTGCTGGCGGCCGCCCGGACCGTCGGCGAATCTGCGCTCTCTCAAACCGTGGTCACATGGGTTGTTTCGCTCGAGCTCTCGATCCGTGAGATCGAGGAGGTTCTCGCCCCGACTGCGTGCCGGCTGGCTTCGCTCGGACTGGTCGTCGATGACGGCGCGGGCGATCTGGAACCCCGACTCTCGGCCATCGCCCCGCTCGCGCCCCGGGTGCTCACCGTCTCCAAGCCGGAGGTCAAGACCGATCGGGTGGTGTCGGTGGAGTTCGTCGGTCGTCCGGTCTCCGTACCGGGGATTCCGATCGTGCTCCGGCCGGATGTCTTCGTTGCTCACGGCAACGTCGCCGACATCGTCTCGGACGGTTGCCTGCCGGCGCTGGCTTCGGGCTTCGATCCTCATGGGGTCGAAGCACCGGGTATGGGATGGGCGATGCTGCTCGCTGTGGAGGCAGGCGGGCTCGAGCCGGCGGAGTCGGTGTGGGCTGCGACCCGAGGGGCCGCCCTTGCGCTCGGCGATCGAGAGCGGGGTGTGGTGAGGGCAGGCGCGGTGGCCGATCTGCTGGTGGTGGACGCGGATGGGCCCGAAGACCTCGTGCGGCGGCCGTCCGCTCGACCGTGGATGGTGCTCGTGTCGGGCGTCCCAATTCGGGAATGATCGGATTTTCGGCCTCGATCGGGTAAGTTGGCGGTCAGGTTCGGGAGGTCCGGGCCGGTCCCAGACTCCGGAGGAGTGGACATGAACAAAAGCGAAATGGCGGCCAAGCTCGCTGACAAGGCCGACATCTCTCAGGCCAAGGCGGCCGAGATCATCGACATCATCTTCTCGACCAAGCCCGGCCACGGCATCATCGCCGTTGAGTTGGACGCAGGCCGGGATGTGAGTATCGCTGGGTTTGGAAAGTTCGACACCCGTCGTTCGAAGGCCCGCACGGGTCGCAACCCCCAGACCGGCGCCGAGATTCAGATCGCGGCGCGCACCGTCGCCAAGTTCTCGCCCGCCAAGGGGCTCAAGGACCGCGTCTCGGTCTGAAATCCCAACAACCGATCGGTGAAGAGGGCGGCCCCTGGGGGCCGCCCTCTTCGTGTGCGTCTGATCGGCTTCTAGCCTGGGTGGATGCCGTCGCTGCGTCTGACCGGCCCGCTCGCCATCGCCCATCGGGGGAGCAGGTTGTTATGGCCTGAGAACACCATGGTTGCGTTCCAGGGAGCGGTCGATCTCGGCTACAGATGGCTCGAGACCGATCTGCATCGCTCGTCCGACGGGGTCCTCATGTGCGTTCACGACGACACGGTCGATCGAACGACCAACGCCACCGGCAGGATCGGGGCGTTCTCGGCGTCCGAGCTCCAAGGCCTGGATGCCGGGCGAGCGTTGGCTTCGTTTGGCGGTGGCAGGGTGGGCGTGCCGCCGCTGGAGGAGGTGCTGCAGTCGTTTCCCGAAGCATCCCTGGTCGTCGACCTCAAAGAGGACGGACTCGAGCCGCTTCTCTGGGATCTGTTGGTCAGAACCGATGCCGTGGATCGGGTCATCGTCGGGAGCTTCTCCGGGCGGAGGTTGCGGATCTTTCGCCAGGTGTCCGGCGGGGCGGTCGCCACTTCGGCTGGACCCGCGGCGGTGGCGAGGGTCAGGATCGGCCGGTCCGGACGGCCCCCGAGGAGGGTGGCGGATGCCCTCCAGCTGCCGGAACGGGTCGGGCGGGTGCAGGTGGTGAATCCGGGCCTCGTGGATCGGGTTCGCCGGGCCGGGATGGCGACCCACGTGTGGACGGTGAACGATCCGGCCGACATGGAGCGACTCCTCGACTGGGGAGTCGACGGTGTCATCACCGATCGGCCCGATCTCCTCAAGGAGGTTCTGGTGGGGCGGGGCATGTGGGACACATGACAATCGATCTCGACGCCCTGATCGCCGACTGGCCGGTGGACAAGGTGTCTGCCGCAGTTGTCGACACCGAGGCCGCGTTGGTCGCCGGCGATGCCGGCTGGAACACCCGGATCGCATCGGTTTCCAAGCTGCTGGCTGCGTATGCAGTCCTGGTGGCCGTCGAGGAAGAAACCGTCGCTCTCGACGAGCCTGCGGGCGGCATCGACGGTGCCACGCTGAGGCATCTGCTCGCACATGCCTCAGGACTCGACTTCGACACCGACCGCCAGGTGGCAGGGGTCGAGCAACGGCGGATCTACTCCAACACGGGCATCGAGCGGGCGGCAGAGCATCTCGCCGCCCGGGCCGGGATGCCGTTCGATCGATATCTGGCCGAAGCGGTGTTCGAGCCGCTCGGCATGACATCCACCGTGCTCTCCGGTTCGCCCGCCCACGCCGTCTTCAGCACCGCGACCGACCTGTCACGTTTCGCCCGGGAACTGCTCGACCCGTCCCTGCTCTCCGCCTCCACCCTCGCCGAGGCGACCTCGGCGCAGTACCCGGCATTGTCGGGGGTGCTCCCCGGAATCGGCCGGTTCGATCCGAACCCTTGGGGTCTGGGCTTCGAGCTCAAGGGCAGCAAGGACCCTCACTGGTCTGGCACCATGACCTCATCGCGCACCTTCGGCCACTTTGGGGGAGCGGGAACGTTCCTCTGGGTGGACCCGGTCCGGGATCTGGCGCTCATCGCCCTGACCGACCGGGATTTCGGCAGCTGGTCGATGCAGGTCTGGCCGGCCTTCTCGGATGCTGTGATCGACGGAAGCTGACGGCCGGCTCAGGGTCCGGGGGCTTCCAGCGTCGCCTGTCCGAGAATCTCACCGGCGGCGTCGAGGGCAGTCATGTTCAGCGACCCGTGGTCTCCCTTCCACATCACGTATCCGATGCCGCCGGCGGGTGTGATCCGGTAGGTGGTGCCGTCGGCGGCGACCGCCACCACTTCGAAGACATCGTCGGCAACTTCGAACGAGGTGTGGGCCCACTCGTTCGAGCCGGAAACGCCGGTGAGCGTGATGGGCAAATCGGGTTGGTTCGGATCCTGGCCGCCAAATCCACAACCGGCGGAACTACTGGTCTCGCCCACCTCCGCCCAGCAGTCGGCCAAGCCCATTTCGCCCTGAGTCTGATAGGACACGAGGCGAACCTGGCCCATCGGGGTCTCGACCCTGCCCACCAGCACCGCACTGCCCGGGACGAGTTGATCGCCCGGTGCCCCCTGGAACTCGGACACCACCCGATCGGCGTCTGGTCCTGCCTGATTCACTTCCACGACCGTGAACTGGAACTGCTCGGGTCCGAACTCCTGGCCTCCGTCCCGGACCGTGAAACAGGCAGGAAGCAGACCGATCACGACCGTCGTCAAGAGGGCCCTCACGTCAGTGACGGCTTGAAGGACGGGCGCTTCGATTCGAAATCGTCGATGGCGGCCTCGTGCTCGAGGGTGAGTCCGATGTCGTCGAGTCCGTTGAGAAGCCGGTGCTTCGTGAATGGATCCAGGTCGAAGCCGGCTTCGAACTCGGCCTCGTATGAGACCGTCTGTGCGGCGACGTCGATTCGGACCTCGGCCGTCGGATCCGCCTCGGCGAGTTCGGTCAGCCAGGCGACCTCCTTCTCCGACAGCACCACCGGGAGTAGGTCGATCTTGGTGCAATTGTTGTAGAAGATGTCGGCGAAGGACGACGCCACCACGGCCTCGAATCCCCAGTCCTGGAGCCCCCATGGGGCATGTTCGCGAGACGAGCCCGAGCCGAAGTTGGGGCCTGTGACCAGGATCCGTGCGTTCTGGTACTCAGGTCGCTCGAGCACGAAACCGGGGTCGTCCTTGCGCCAGTCGTGGAACACGAACTCGCCGTATCCGCTTCGCTCGACCCGCTTGAGGAAGTTCTTCGGCATGATCTGATCGGTGTCGACATTGGCTCGCGGGAGAGGCGCCAGGCTGCCGACGATCTCGGTGAGAGGGTTCATGTCATACCTCCCAGTCGCGGATGTCGACGAAGTGACCGGTGACGGCCGCCGCAGCCGCCATCACAGGGGATACGAGGTGGGTGCGGCCTCCGCGGCCCTGACGACCTTCGAAGTTCCGATTCGAGGTCGAGGCGCAGCGCTCACCAGGGCTGAGGATGTCGGGGTTCATCCCCAGGCACATCGAGCAGCCGGCGTCGCGCCACTCGAAGCCCGCATCCTTGAACACGAGATCCAACCCTTCTTCCTCGGCCTGGAGCTTCACCAGCCCACTCCCGGGAACGACCATTGCCGACACACCCGGAGCCACCTTGCGGCCCGCCACGACCCGGGCGGCCTCCCGTAGGTCTTCGATCCGAGCATTGGTGCACGACCCGAGGAAGACTCGGTCGATGGAGATCGCGGTGATCGGGGTGCCCGGCGTCAGATCCATGTAGGCCAGGGCCCGTTCGGCCGATTCCCGATCGATCGGGTCTTCGATCGTGGCGGGGTCCGGGACGGTGGCGCTCACCGGCAGGGTCTGGCCGGGGTTGGTTCCCCAGGAGACGTACGGCTCGAACTCAGAGGCAGGGATCAGCAACTCGGTGTCGAATACCGCTCCGTCGTCGGTTGGGAGAGATCGCCAGTATTCGAGCGCCCGATCCCACTCCTCGCCCTTGGGGGCGTTCGGTCTCCCTTTGAGGTAGGCAAACGTGGTTTCGTCGGGCGCGATCATCCCGGCCCTGGCCCCGGCTTCGATCGACATGTTGCAGATCGTCATCCGCCCTTCCATGGAGAGGTTGCGGATCGCCGATCCCCGGTACTCGATCACATGGCCGTTGGCCCCGGCCGTTCCGATCCGGGCGATGATCCCCAGAATGATGTCTTTGGCGGTCACGCCGGGCGCCAGGTCCCCTTCGACGGTGATCGCCATCGACTTCGGTTTTGCCTGGGGGAGGGTCTGCGTGGCGAGGACGTGTTCGACCTCGGACGTTCCGATCCCGAACGCAAGCGCACCGAAGGCGCCGTGCGTGGCGGTGTGGCTGTCGCCGCAGACGATCGTCATCCCTGGCTGGGTGATGCCTTGTTCCGGTCCGATCACGTGGACGATGCCCTGGCGCGGGTCATCGAGGCCGTACAGGGTGATTCCGTTCTCTTCGCAGTTGGCGACCAGTGTGTCGATCTGCTTCTTCGACAGGGGGTCCTTGATTCCGAGGGCCCGGTCGGCGGTGGGAACGCCGTGGTCGATCGTCGAAACGGTCAGGTCCGGGCGGCGCACCGAACGTCCGGAGAGCCGGAGACTGTCGAACGCCTGAGGAGATGTCACCTCGTGGACGAGGTGGAGGTCGATGTACAGGAGCGCCGGCTCACCGGGCGCGTGCCGGACGACATGGTCGTCCCAGACTTTCTCGAACAGTGTTCTCGTCACGGATACCCCTCACCGCGTCAATGGGCCGTATCAAAGGTGAAACGACGATGGTACTCCACGACCGGAAGGGCTTCGACGAGTCACCCGATTGGGTGGCGACGTCCGTAATGTTGGTTTCGTGCACTGGATTGCCGCCCTCGTCATGCTCTTACAGATTCCGGTCGTCGATATCGGACCCGACTTTTCCGACCCTTCGGCCCGAGCGAGTCGCCTGACCTCCGAGCGCATCCAGGTCACGTTGTCGGTCCGTGCCCAGCCGGATGCGTCGGTTGTGGCGCACCTGATCGAACCCGCAGGGGAGCAACTCACCGTTGCGATGGCCGACTCGAACGACGGCGTCTACGAAGGAACGTTCGAGACCCGGCCAATCGATCTGGTGGTGGTGTTCGAGGCGATCGGGAGCGGGCGAACGAGCATCCAGTCGAATCCGGTCCGACTCACCCAGATCGGTTTGCCTCCCGGTGCTCTGGCTCCGCAGCAGTTCCCGGAGTCTTCCGACGATGACGATCCCCTCCAATGGGTCTGGCTGGCGCTGGCGGCCGGTGCAGCCGCTCTCTCCCTGGTGGCGCTGGCATTCCTTCCCAAGCGGAGGTCGGCGAGCGGCGACGATGAGCCGGTGCCGGATCAGTCGGGGGTCGACTGCGTCACCGGCTGAGTCTCGACGCTACTTCGGGCTTCCGTGATCGTCCGGGTGTTCACCCGTGACCACGCCCACCACAACAACACGAGGTGGGCGACGCCGCTCACGATCCAGGGTGCGCGCAGTCCGACTTCGCGGCTGACGGTCGTCTCGAGTACGTCGGTGAGAACCCCACCCAACCCGATTCCGATGGGCATCATCCCCCACCCGAAGAACCGGTAGCCAGAGTTGACCCGTCCCAGGAGGCGGTCGGGAATGATCTGCTGGCGGAGCGAGACGGTCACGACGTTCCAAACGGTCGATGCGAAGCCCTGGCCGACACCCAGCGCCCACACCAACACGGCGCTGGAGGTCAGGCCGGTGAGGATCGAGGCCACTGCTACCACACCGAGCGTTCCGAGGATTGCGGAGCCCGGACCGAGTTTCTCACTCACCTTTGCACCGCCCAGGCCACCCAGAATCCCGCCGATGGCGAACCCGGTGCCGATCAGTCCGAAGCCGACAGGGCCCAGATTCAGCACCTCCTGGGCGAAGAGCACGAACACGGCGAAGGCGAGGTTGGTGAACCCGTTCGTCAGCCCGAGCAGGATGGCAAGGCGGCGGAGGAACAAATGCCTCCACAGCCAACCAAAGCCCTCCTTGAGCTCGTCGCGCATCCGACCCCGTGCCTCCGTCGCCGGCCTGGGAGTGGCGCGGCCGCCGATGGTGAAGATCAGCCCGGCGGCCACGGCGAAGGACCCTGCGTCGACGAAGAACGGGAGGGCGAAGGCGACCGCCAGGAGTGGTCCCGCCAGGGGCGGGCCGATGAAGGTGTTCATCACCATCTCGGCGCTCCACAACCGCCCGTTCGCCCGTTCGAGTTGTGACTTGTCGACGATCGACGGGAGGAGGGTTTGTGCCGAGTTGTCTCGCAGCACCTCGGCCATCCCGAACAGCAGCGCCGAGACATAGAGAGCGATCAGCAGTGCCGTTGCTCCAGTCGGTGGGTCGGCGGCTCCGGAGGCGATCTCCTCCGGCGACGAGAGCGAAGCCTGGAACGGCACGATCGTCAGTGCCACGGCCAGCGTCACGAAGAACCGCAACGAGTCCATGAGGGCGACGAGCCGTTTGCGGTCGTAACGGTCGGTCAACACGCCGGCGGGCAGAGTGAACACCAGCCACGGAAGGAATCGGACCAGGCCGACCCCTGCGATGAGGATCGGGTCGCGGGTGACAGCCGACGCCAGCCACGGGTACGCCACGGTGGAAAGGCCATCTCCGAAGTTGGAGATCACCGAGGCGATCCAGAGGCGCATGTAGTCGCGCCCGAGCCGCGGCTTTGAGGAAGGGGAGTCGGTCACGCCGCAGCGATTCTGGCTGATCGCGCCGGGGGAAGTGGGGGATTTCTCGTGTCGCAGGGCGAAACCGGTCTTCGCAGGCCGGCGACCGTGAGAGAATCGCCTCGTGTCCCGTTCCGTCAGGCGTCAGATTCTCGAGATCGCCATCCCGGTGAGCATCGAGTCGAGCTTCCAGGTGTTCATGGGGTTCGTCAATCAGGTGATCGTCGGCGTGCTCGGCACGGTGGCGATCGCCGCCGTCGGTCTGGCGAATAATCTCCTGTTCATAGGGGTGCTCTGTCTCTCGGCCATTGGCGGGGGGACAGGCATTCTGGTCGCGCAGGCGTGGGGTAGATCGGATCAGCGTGCGATCAGGGAACTCACCTGGGTCGGTATGGGCGCGGCGCTGGGCCTGGGACTGATCGCAGCGGCGCCGTTCTTCCTGTGGTCCGAGGAGTTCCTGGCGGCGATCGGTACCGACCCGGAGGTGGTGGCGTCCGCCAAGGACTACCTGAGGCTGATCGCCTTGTCGCTTCCACTGGTTGCGGTTTCGGCGGTGGCAACCGCCGTGTTCCGGTCGATCGGCCGGGTCCGGCTCGCAACCACGATCGCGATCTGTACAGGTCTCATCGGCCCGTTCCTGAGCTGGTACCTCGTCCACGCCGCCGACATGGGTGAGGTGGGGGCGGGCATCGGCCTGCTCGTGGCCCAGGCGTTCAAGGTCGCGGCTCTGCTCTCGGTCCTGGTGGGGCGCCGGCGCGGGGTCGGGTTCGAGGTCCCGAGTCCGGCGCGGGCGAAGGGCCATACGTCGCAACTCGTGCCACTCGTGATGCCGCTGTTCATCACCGAGATCGTCTTCAGTAGCGGCGTGTTCCTGTATGCCCTCCTGTTCGAGCGAATCGGGACCGAGGAACTGGCCGTCTTCCAGATCGTCTACGCCATCGAAGGGATCTTTCTGGTGGGGGTGCTCGGCTTCCACGCCGCATCCACGGTGCTGGTGGCGCGTGCGGTCGGGTCTGGTGAAGAGGATGCGATCTGGAGTTGGGCGAGTTCGATATGGAAACTCACGGTCAAGGCCGCAGTGGGACTCGCCGTGCTGTTCGTCGCCATGGTCCCGCTGTTGGGGAGCTTCTATCCCAACACGACGGAGAACGTCATCTCATGGACCGCGATCGCCATCGGAGTCAACGCGCTGTTTCTCCCCGTGAAGTCCTCGAACATCTTCCTCTTCGGGACGCTCGCCAGCGGGGGGGACACGAGATTCCTGCTGCTCTCGGATGTCGTGACAGTGGGCGTGTTCGGGCTCCCAGTTGGCTACCTGCTGGGAGTCGAACTCGGGTTCGGGCTCTGGGGCGTATTCGCTGCGCGCCTCCTCGGGGAGGAGCTCTCACGGGTTGTGATGCTGTCTGTCCGGTACCGCAGAGGGCGCTGGTTTCCGAGGGCCGGGGCCGGTTCGATCCCTGAGCCGATCGCGACCGTCGAGGCCTAGGCGAGCCGCCGCCGGCTCTTGACTGCCCACACGGTGAGGGCGACGGCAACGCCGCCGGCGACGGCGGCTCCCGAGATGACCGGGACCGTCTTCGGCATCGAATCGAGTCTCGTCCTGACGGTGACCGGCCGTTCGAACTCGACGATGAGCCAGTCACGTTCTTCGGCGATCTGGCGCAGCTCCTTGTCCGGGTTGACAGCTACCGGGTGGCCCACCACCTCCAGCATCGGCAAGTCGGTGGCCGAGTCGCTGTACGCATAGCACTCCGACAGATCGAGGCCGGTGCGGGCGGCCCGATCCCGGATCGCTTCGGCCTTTCCGTCCGCATAGGCGTAGAAATCGACCTCGCCCGTGTACTTGCCGTCGACGTCCACCGCAGGCCGGGTGCCGATCACTTCGTCCACCCCGAGGTACGCGCCGAAGGGCGCCACGATCTCTTGTGGGCTCGATGAGATGACCACCACATCCCGGCCCGAGCGCCGGTGCTCGTCGATGATTGCGAGTGCCTCGGCGTATACGAGAGGCGACACCACCTCGTCGACGGTTTCTGCAACGAGTTGCTCGACCTCCTTCTGATCCCAGCCCTTCGTCAGCTGACCCAACTCCTCTCGCACCTTCTCCAACTGGTCGTGGTCGGCGCCGAACATGGAGTAATACGCCTGGGCGATTCCTGCCTTGAGCAAGGCTCGCTTCGAGAGCATTCCTGCCTTCGACAAGGGCCGAGCGAACGCGAGCGTGGACGACTTGGCGATGATCGTCTTGTCGAGGTCGAAGAACGCGGCGCTGGTTGACACATGGGCAGTGTATGTCCCCGACGAACGTATTCGGTTGTCTCGTCGCGGCTCCGGCCATACCCCTTGAACGGGGATGGAGATTTCTTTACGTTGCACGACATGATCTTGCGGACGTCAAAGACGCAACCTCACCCGCTTCTGGGCATCATCGCCTCCGAAGATCCGGTGTTGCGTCAGATAGCTCCGGTCGGACTGGCGGCTGCTCGTGGGACCTGCCTGATTGTCGACGCCGATCCCGCTGCCCGGCCCTATTCCGGGGCGCCCCGGCTGGAGGAGATGGTCGACCGCGGACTCCGACTCTCCGAGTTGGTTCCCGAGCGCAAGGGGGTGGCGATCGTGTCGGCCCGGAGCATGCCATTCGACGACTTGCTCGAGCATGCAGACGCGCTGGCACGGTTCTGGCCCGGAATCGTGATCCGGACCGGTACCTCCCGGGCGCGGATCCCCAATGTTCCCGTGGTCGCGTTGCTCCCGCCACCGCTCGATGAGCGCTCCGACGGGCCTGCGATCTATCAGACCTGTCGGCGGGGTGCGAAGGTACCTACCCCAGGTCTGGGGCTGCCTCCGCTCGGTCGGTCCCGAATCCGCTCACTCCTCGCCGGGATCTTTGAACCTCGCTGGGGCTGGGTCCGTGCGTTCCGCTCTGCATGGGAACTGCCGTGGGTCTGACCGAGCGACTGGCCGAGGCGGTGCTCGCCGGCGAAGGCTCGCTGGAGCGGGTCGAACTGGAGCGAAGGGTTCGGGAGCTCGCACGGGTAGAAGCGCCACTGGCCGGTCCGGAGGATCTCGGACGGGTGGTCGACGAGATCGTCGGCATGGGTGTGGTCGAAGAGTTGCTTCGCGACCCTTCGGTCTCGGACGTGCTCATCAACGGAGCGGACGAGGTCTGGGTCGAGCGGCTCGGGAGCCTGGAACGAGCCCCGATTCGCTACGGATCCGCCGCGGCCGTGGTGGCGGCCGTCGAACGCGTCATCACCCCGCTCGGCCTTCGCCTGGACCGGTCTTCGCCGACCGTGGATGCTCGACTGGCGGACGGGTCTCGTATCCATGCCGTCATCCCCCCGGCGGCCGTGGACGGTCCTGTCGTGGCGATCCGTCGATTCACGGAGACCATCTCGAGTCTCGAGCAGTTGGTGGTGGCAGGGGCTGTGTCCGGCGAGCAGGTGGCACGGCTCGAGCGCCTGGTGGTCGACCGAAGGAACGTGATCGTCTCCGGCGGCACCGGCTCCGGGAAGACCACGCTGCTCAATCTCCTCTCTCGTTCCATCCCGTCGACTGAACGGGTCGTGGTGGTCGAGGATGCATCGGAACTACGACTCCAGGGGCATGTCGTCCGGCTCGAGGCCAGGCCTCCCAACATCGAAGGCGGCGGAGAAATCACCGTTCGGCAGTTGCTGCGCTCGGCGCTCCGGCTTCGTCCCGACCGAATCGTGCTGGGTGAGGTGAGGGGTGCCGAGGCCATCGAGTTGCTGACCGCACTGAACACCGGCCACTCCGGGTCCATGTCCACGGTCCACGCCAACAGCCCGGAGGAGGCGTTGTGGCGGCTGGAGACCCTCGCACTCTCGGGGAGGGCCCGCCCGTCGGAGAAAGCTGTTCGGCGGCAGCTCTCGTCGGCGATCGACGTCATCGTTCAGTTGGAGAGGCGAGATGGTCGGCGTCGAGTGGTGGCGATCGAGGAGACCGGGAGGTGATCGCAGCGTTGACAGCCGCCGCGGCCGTGGCCGCCGGGGTTCCCTGGGTGACGATTGCGGCGGTGGTGGCCGCTTGGACCCACCCGTTGCCGGCGTTGGTGCTGGTGACGGCCGCATCGCTGGTCGACGCCCGCCGCCGGGTCGAGACGCCGGGTCTGTGGCTGGCTGTGGCATCGGAGCTCAGGGCCGGCGCCAGTCTTCGCAGCGCGATCGCGCTCGCAGCGGTCCAGCATGGATGCCCGGGGGCTGCCCGGCTCGCGGCCGCAGGCGCCGACATCGAACGGGTTGGTCAGGAGCTGTCGTCCTTCCTGGGCATCGATGCCGCTGGTTTCAGGGCGGTGGTGGCGGTTTCCGCTCTGACCGGAGCCCCGTCGGCGGTGGCATTCGAGCAGCTGGAGGCGACCGAGAGCGCTCGAGCGAGCCTTCGCCGTGAGAAGCGTGTGGCCATGGCCCCTGCGATGGCCCAGGCGGTGGTGGTCGGGGGCATTCCGGCGGTGGCGGCAGTCGGATCTGCCCTTTCGTCCGGGCACGGCTCCGCAGGAGGGCTGGGGCGAATGATTGCGGCTGCCGGGCTTGGTCTCGTCGTGACCGGGGTTGGGGCGATGGCGTGGCTCACCCGGAGGGCACTGACGTGAGTCTCACGATCCTCTGGTCCGTCGCTCTTGGGCTGGCAGTCGCGGGAGGGCGGTCGGGACGGGGTCGCATCCCGGGTGGACGCGGCGGAAGAGGGCGTGGGTCGCGGCCCACCGATGCAGACCTGCTCGAATTCTCGCGTCTGGTCGGGACCGGCCTCGCCGGCGGGCTCAATCTGGGGGCGGCTCTCGAACTGGCAGGGAGGTTCGCGCATCCGGGGCTGACCGACGACGTGGGCGCCGTACTCCGAGCCGCCAGAACCTCTGGGCTCGGGCCTGCGCTGGGTCGGGCCGAGGGTCCGCTGGCACCGCTCGCCGTCCACCTCGCGAGAGCCCAGTCGACCGGAGCCGCCCTGGGCGTCGCGATCGACTCCTTCGCCGATCGCCTGGAGACGGAGGTGCGGACGAGGATGCTCGAGCGGGTCCGCACCCTGCCGATCCGGCTGGTGGTCCCCCTGACCCTCTTGCTCCTGCCGGGCTTTCTGCTGGTCGTGGTCGCCCCGGGCGTGCTCGACGTGGTGGCCGACCTCGGCGGCGGACTCTTCGATTGATCGTCACTTCCCCCCGTAACCGGCCGGATGCCGGTGTTGAAGGAAAGGAGCGTGCATGCACAGGCTGTACGTTTGGATCACGTCCCGAGGGCTCTCGGGGGAGCGGGGACAGGGGACTGTCGAATACATACTGGTGATGGTGGCCGTGGCCGCCATCGCGGTCGTCCTCATCAGCTGGGCCCGTTCGGGCTCCGGGAAATCGGCGCTGAGCTCGCTGTTCGAGGCGGTGGTCGGCCTGGTCCGCAGATTCATCCGGACGTGAGTGAGCGCGGATCGCTCACCGTGGAGGCGGCGATGGTGATCCCGGTTCTGGCGTTGGTGGCGCTGGCGTCGCTCGAGATGGTCGGGTCCCTGGTAGCCCACCAGACAGTGCTGGCGGCGGCTCGGGAAGGGGCCCGGGTCGCCGCCACGGTGGCCGATCCCGCTCGTGCGGTCGAAGCGGTGCGGACGGCGCTGCCACCCGAGATGTCGCGCGAGGCGCGGGTCACGGTCCACCGGCCGGCGATCGTCGGACAGCCGGCCGAGGTCGTCGTCACCACGAGCTACCGACTCATGACCCCGCTGCTCGACGGTCTGTCGTTCGATCTCGTCGGCCGGGCAGTGATGCGAGTCGAGCGGTGAGCGAGCGTGGCTCGGCGACCGTGGTGACCACGCTCCTGATCGCAGGGTGCATCACCGGCGGCGTGGTTGCGGCCGACGTTGCGATGGTTCTCGGCGCCAGGGTCCGGGCCCAGGCGGCGGCCGACGCAGCTGCCCTGGCCGCCGCCGGCGAGCCATCGGCACCTCGGTCCGCGGCCGGCCGGTTCGCTCGACTGAACGGTGCCACGGTCGTGGCCTGCTCGTGCCCACCCGGCTCTCCGTCCATCCAGGGGACTGTGCGGGTCGAGGTCCGCATACCGGTTGATCCGCTGCTCCTGCCGATTGCGACGGTCGGCGCCGAAGCCTCGGCCGAACGTGAGCCCGTACCATGACCCGGTGGCAAAGAGCACCCCGGCAGGTACCCCGGCCCTCGCCGCGCTGGCGGAGGCAGGTGTCGCATTCGACCTTCACCCCTACGACATCGTCGACGAGGCCGAGACGTATGGGGAATCGGTTGCGTCGGCGCTCGGGATAGAACCCGAGAGGCTGTTCAAGACGCTGCTGGCGAGCGTCGACGGTCGGCCGGTGGTGGCGATCGTGCCGGTCTCGAGTCGTCTGTCGCTGCGCAAGCTGGCCCGTCTGGCGGCGGCCAAGTCCGGCGAGATGATCGGTCCGGCGGATGCCGAACGGCTCACCGGCTACGTCGTGGGGGGGATCAGCCCGTTCGGGCAGCGGCGCCGTCTGCCCGTGTTCGTCGACGAGACGATTGGCCTGTTCGAGCGGGTATTCGTGAGCGCCGGAAGGCGCGGCCTACAACTCGAAGTGGCTGGAGCGGCCATGGTCTCGCTCCTCGATGCCGCGGTTGGTGACCTCACGGACTGAAGACGGGGGGTGCGTTGCCACACCCCCCGTCCACTACTGGTTCGCTGTGTTTCAGAGGTCGCCGTCGGCGATTCCGCACACCGTCTCGGTGATGAGCCGGGTCACGACGTACGGGTCCATGTTGGCATTCGGGCGCCGATCTTCGATATACCCCTTGCCCTCCCGGGCGACCTGCCACGGGATCCGGACCGATGAACCGCGGTCGGAGACGCCGTAGCTGTAATGAGTCCACGGGGCGGTCTCGTGGAGACCGGTCAGGCGATGTTCGATCTCGGCGCCGTAATTGGACACATGCAGGTCGTGACGCTTCCCGAGTGCCTCGGCGGCGGCGATGACCGGCTCGTACGACTCGCGCATCTCCTTGGTGGAGAAGTTGGTGTGAGCGCCGGCGCCGTTCCAGTCACCCTTGACGGGCTTGGGGTCGAGGTGAGCAGAGACGTCGAAGTCTTCGGCCGTGCGATAGAGCAGCCAGCGCGCCAGCCAGATCTCATCGGCGACCTCGACTGGGTCACTCGGGCCGATCTGAAACTCCCACTGGCCGATCATGACCTCGGCGTTCGTACCTGAGATGTTGAGGCCGGCGGCGAGGCAGTTCGCCGTGTGAGCCTCGACGATCGGCCGGCCGAAGATCTCGTCCGATCCGATGCCGCAGTAGTAGCCGCCCTGGGGCGCCGGGTAGCCGCCCTGGGGGAAGCCGAACGGACGCCCGTCTTTGAAGAACGTGTACTCCTGCTCGATTCCGAACCACGACTCGTGGTGGGCGTACTTCTCGGCTACCGCCACGCACGCCGCCCGGGTGTTCGATGGGTGTGGTTCCATGTCGGTAGTCAGCACCTCGCAGAGGACGAGGACGTCGTCGCCGCCCCGGATCGGGTCGGGTGAGACCTTGACCGGCTGCAGCACACAGTCCGAGCTGTTGCCTGGTGCCTGGTTGGTCGAGGATCCATCGAATCCCCACACCGGCGGTTCCTGGCCGTCGGGGACGATCTTGGTCTTCGATCGCAGTTTCTTGGTGGGCTCGGATCCGTCGATCCAGATGTACTCGGCTCTATACGGCACGGTCTCTCTCTCCTCTGGGGTAGGACGTGACGGCGTCACGGGTTCTGTTCCGTCGGAACCGTCTCATCGGGCGATTTCGCGTCGATGACGCGATTGTGAACATCGTGTTACAGATCCTCCGGGAGTTCGACCTCGAGCGCCGCCTCGATCGCCGCAATGCGCCGTTCGAGCGCCTCCACTCGCTCGGCAAGGCCTTCGGTCCGAGGTGTCACTCGGGGCGAGTAGTCCATCTCGGGCAGCAACAGCGTTCGGTACCGATCCTCACGCTGGCCCGGGCCGCGATCCAGTTGTTCCACCAGCGGGACGTCTCGGTGAATGAGATCCGAGAGGATGTCCTCCACCTCGGCCACCGAAGTGAACGTGGCGTATCGGTCGGTTCGTGCCCGGAGCTCGCCGGGTGTCTGCGGGCCCCGCAGCAGCAGGACGGCGACGAGGGCGAGTTGCTGGTCGTCGACCTCGAGCACGTCTCCGGCCTTGTGAACGTACTTGATGGCCCGCGCCCCCGGTGAGCGGGTGAACTTGGCGAGTCCGTTTCGATCGTTGAGATCTCTGAGGGCTTTCTCGATGGTCTCTTCGTCGTAATCGACCACCGGTTCCCGATTCGTCTTCTGGTTGCAGGCCGCCACCAGGGCGTTGACCGTCATCGGGTAGTACTCGGGGGTCGTCATCTGTTTCTCGATGAGACATCCGAGTACCCGGCCTTCTTCGGGGCTCAGGGTGTCCACTCGGCAGCTTCCTCATCTACCTCGTCGTCGATGCCCGCCTCCGGGTCCCAGTCGTATTGGAGTTGGCGGGCGGTGGCCACTGCCAGTTCTCGCCCGGTCAGACGCTCAACCAGGTGGAGCGCCATCGAGATCCCGGCGCTGAGCCCTCCGGCGGTGACGATGCGGCCGCTGTCGACCCAGTCCTCCCAAGGCAGGCCACCCTCCGACTCGATTCGTGACCCGAGGTACTCGACGTCCTCCCAGTGGGTGGTCCAGCGCAGGCCGTCCAGGAGACCCTGGTCTCCGAGCAGGAAGGCGCCGGTGCAGACGCTGGCGACGATCCCGGCTCGTTCCGACAGTGCCTCCAACACTTCTGTCACCTCGGGGCGTTCGGCCACCGCGTCGATGGCGATGGCTCCCGGCACGACGAGGACGTCGAGATCGTCGGCCTCTTCGGGGGTCTGTTGCGGGATCAGTCCGAGTCCGCCGTAGGCCGTCACCGGTCGCGACCCGATGGTCACCACCTCGAACGGGGCCACGTCGCCGAGGCGCTCTGCCAGCCGGGACGCCGTCAGGAACACCTCGTATGGACCGCCCACGTCGAGCAGGTCAACGTCATCGAACAGAAGCAAGCCGATCCTCATGCCCGGACCCTATCCCTCAACCCTGGGTTCGCCAACACCGTCATCGTGTTCGTGAGCCCACGGTTCGAGCAAGTCAATCGAGGATGGCGTCGAGCAGACGGATCGCACCGTCCTTGTCGAGCGGGTCGTTGTAGTTGCCACACTTGGGTGACTGGACGCAGCTCGGACACCCCGATAGGCACGGGCAGGCACGGATCGCCTCAACCGTCGCCCGGAGGTGCTCGACCCCTCTCTCGTAGGCCACGCCGGAGATACCTGCGCCGCCCGGGTATCCCTCGTAGATGAAGATCGTGGCGGTCCCTGTCTGCGGATGCCAGTTGGTCGAGAGTCCGCCGATGTCCCATCGGTCACACACCGCCAAGAGTGGCAACATCCCGATTCCCGCGTGCTCGGCGGCGTGAAGAGCTCCGGGCACCGAACGGGTGTCGAGCTGGGCCTCTTCCAGGATTTCCTCTGGAATCGTGAGCCAGATGGCGTCGGTCTCGAACATAGAGGGAGGCAGGTCGAGCGGAATCGTGTCGAGCAGCTCGCGTGATCCGAGCTTTCGCTTCTGATAAGCGACAACGTGCGATTCGACCCTCACCGATCCCAACTGATGCCCGACGGCGCCCAGCCTGCGACCGGCTCGTTCGTCGATGATCTCGAGGAACTTCTCCGTCTTCGGTTGGGTGTAGTAGTCGACGGATCGCTCCGTGACCCGGACCTCCCGCCGTTCGAGGTCGAGCCGGTCCACCACATACGTGTCGCCCTGGTGGAGGTAGATCGCACCTTCATGGCCGTCGCGGAATGCTCGTTCTCCGTCGAGGGTGCCTAGCGCCGCGGGTGTCGGCCCATCGGCGAGGACGACGAAGGTGGTTCCGCCGCTCGAGCGGATGTCGACCATGCTGGCGGGTTTCCGGCGGCCCGACCAGAACAGCGCTCCCTCCCTGACCCGCACCAGCCCGGCCTCGACCAGGTGGGCGGCCGCCTCCTCGGTGCCCTCGCCGAACCAGACATCGTCGTCCGGTCGGAGTGGCAACTCGTGTGCGGCGCAGGCCACGTGGGCCTCGACCAGCATCGGGTTGGTCGGGTTGATCATCACCGCCTCGGGGGTCCGGTCGAACAGCTCACGGGGATGAGTCATGAAGTACTGGTCGAGTGCGTCCTCTCCTCCGACGAGCGCCACCAGCGATTCCGACTGGCGGCGTCCCGCTCGTCCCGCCTGCTGCCGGAACGAGGAGATCGTGCCAGGGAACGTCGTCAGAACAGCCGCGTCGAGTCCGCCGACGTCGATCCCCAGCTCCAAGGCGTTGGTTGCGATCACACCTTCCAAGGTCCCGCTGAACAGTCGCTCTTCGATGTCCCGCCGTTGTTCGGCGAGGTACCCGGCCCGGTACGGGGCGATGTTGTCGCGTCGGCCGAGTCTGTCCGCGGCCCATCGGTACATCAGCTCGACTCCCTTCCGGCTGCGGGTGAAGGCAATCGTGTGATGGTGGCGCCGCACCAGGTCGACGAACAGGTCGGTGGATTCGGCGAGGGCAGACCGACGCCGGTTGAGGTCGACGTCAGTCAATGGTGGGTTCCAGAGCACCACCGATTGCCCTCCACGGGGCGAGCCGTCCTCCTCGATCGCAAATACCTCCTTGCCGCTGAGATGTCCGGCGAGTTGGGCGGGGTTGCCGATCGTCGCCGACCCGAACACGAACACCGGGTCTGACCCGTAGTGCTCGCAGAGCCTCCGGAGCCGGCGCAGGATCAGGGCGACGTGGGAGCCGAAGATGCCTCGCAAGGCGTGCATCTCGTCGATGACCACATACGCCAGCCGGTGGAGGAAGTCTGCCCACTGGTCGTGGGACGGGAGGATCCCGATGTGGAGCATGTCGGGATTCGTGAGGACGACATTTGCTTTCCGACGGATCCGGAGCCTCTCATCTGTGGGGGTGTCGCCGTCATACGTGGCGGCGACGACCTCGGGAATCGCGAAATCTCGAAACGAGCGCAGCTGATCCTGGGCGAGCGCCTTGGTGGGATACAGCAGCAGCGCCGTCGACCGCGAATCCGTCAGGATCGACTCGATGATCGGGGCCTGGAACCCGAGCGTCTTGCCGGCCGAAGTACCTGCGACGATCACGGTGTTCTGCCGACGGCGGATCGACTCGATCATCTTCACCTGGTGGCGGTAGAGACGCTCGATTCCCCGTTCGGAGAGGCGGTGGGCCAGCAGTGGGGGAAGCGGTGGGTCCAGGCCGGCTGAGATGGCCCCCCTTTCCGGGACGTGCTCGACGTGAACCAGATCCCCCTCGAGGTTCTCGTCGCTTTCCCAGGCGGCGATCAGAGACCCGAAGTCCGCCACTGGATCAGACCGCCGGCGCGGTCGAGCGGCCTCGAGCGACGGCAACCGCGGTGGCGTCGGCGGGGAAAGGCGAGCGTGCCGCGACCTCTGCCCACGAGATGTCGCCGGCGACGGCCGCGCGGCACAACCTCTGGAGCTCGGCGAGCTGGCCGACCTGGTGGGCTACGAACTCGGCCTCCAACGGGTCGCCGTGGCCGGGAACGATCGTCGCAACGCCGGCCTCGAGGATCCGGGCCGCGGTGTCCCCCCAGTTCAGCGGGTAGCTGTCACCGAAGTTCGGGGCCGGAGCGTTCTCCAGCAGGTCTCCCGCGAACAGGATGCCCGCGTCGGGGACCGTCACCACGACGTCGTTGTCGGTGTGTCCGAGACCCAGGTATGAGAGGTCGATCGTACGATCTCCGAGCTCGAGGCTCGCCGCCACCTCGAACAGGTGGTCGGGTGCGGTCGGAATCACCTCGGCCAGCTCGGCATCTGCTCCGGGCATCCAGTGCTCGAGCACTTCACGCCGTTGGTTCTCCCCGGTCGCCTCGATCATCCGGGCGCATCGCACGTGTCCCCAGATGGGAAGAGGACGAAAGCGCTGGTTTCCGAAGCAGTGGTCCCAGTGACCGTGGGTGTTGATCACGCCGACCACCTCCCCCAGCCGACCGACTTCGGCCCGGAGGCCATCGGCCTGTCGAGGGCTGGAGAGCGTGTCGATCACCACGAGACCGGCTTCCCCGCCGATCACCCCGATGGTCTGGTCGAGGAATTCATACCGTCCGATCCAGATCCGATCGGCGATCTCGCTCCAGCTCGAGGCTTGGTACACCAAGGCATGGTACGCCCGGCCAGCCCGGATCGTGCTCGAACCGTGGGCCGTCGAACACCGTGAGGGTGTCTGCGAACCCAGGGTTCAGGCCGCATGTCGAACCGTGGGCCGGCGAACACCGTGAGGGTGTCTG
>JBFHRE010000005.1:0-40265 GCA_041591895.1 Acidimicrobiia bacterium | reverse complement strand
GGCCCCGACGATCGCCACGTCGGCGATCGTCGGGCCGGTCAGGGCCGGTCTGGGGCGGGGTTCACCCTCGGGCAGGGTGTCGTGCCAGAGACTGAGCGATCGATATCCGCTCATTCGTCTTCGAACGACGGCAGGGACCCTGCCCTCGCCAGTGTCTGATCGAAAGCCTCCTCGAACACCGACAAGGTGCGCTCGACGTCGGCTTCGTCGTGCGCCCCAGACAGGAACCACGTCTCCTTGGCATCCGGGCAAGGCATCACTCCCCGTTCGATCATCGCCAGGATCGTGTTGTTGTAGATCCGCGAATCATGGCGGGCGAGGTCGCGGTACTCGGTCGCCCTCCCTTCTCCCATGAAGATCGAGAACATCGACGGATGGCCGACCACACTGCCTACGAATCCCCGATCGCCCATGATGTTCCGGAGCCCATCCATCAGGGCGGTCCCGGTCCGGTCGATCTGCTTGAAGACCTCGCCGTCCTCGAGCCGCTCGATCGTCGCCTTGACGGCTGCAGCGGCCACGGCGTTGCCCGAGTAGGTGCCGGCCTGGGCGATGCCACCCAGTCGCCAGGCCTCGGCCATCTCGTCGGTGAGGGCGATCGCCGCCGCCGGGAATCCGTTGCCCATCGCCTTGGCGTAGGTGCCGACGTCCGGTACCACCCCGAACGCACCCACTGCTCCATCGAGGCCGAGCCTGAAACCAGTCTTGACCTCATCGAAGATGAGAACCGTCTCGTTCTCGGTGCACAGCTCGCGCATGCGCTCCAGGAATCCAGGTTCCGGGAGCACCCCGAGGAAGTTTGCTGCCATAGGCTCGACGATGACGGCGGCCAGTTCATGCCCGTGGTCCGCGAAGAACTCCTCCAGCAACTCGATGTCGTTGTAGGGAAGGGTGCGGATGTAGCTGCGGATCGACTCGGGGATGCCGGACGATGCCTGGATCGGCAGCGGCCGCAGCCGGGAACCGAGATGGCCGGGCGGCGCCCCGGCGGTCGTGAACAGCACATAATCGTGCGCTCCGTGATAACCGCCTTCGAACTTGAGCACGAGATCTCGTGCCCCCCACCCGCGAGCCAGGCGGATGGCGTGCATCGTGGCCTCTGTGCCGGTGTTGGTGAACCTGATCTGTGACGGCCAGCCGAGCGCCGACACGACCTTCTCGGCCGCCTCGATCTCGATTTCCTGGGTCATCGCGTAGACGTTGCCGCGGAATGCGGCGTCCGCCACCGCCTGGGAGACGTGTGGGTCGGCGTGGCCGAGAATGACCGGACCGAAGCCCAGTTGATAATCGATGTATTCCTTGCCGTCGGCGTCGAATATGTGGCTGCCGACGCCCTTGTCGATGACGATCGTGTCGCTGTCACCCCAGTACCTGAACTGTGACGAGACACCATTGACCAACACGCGTTTCGACCGTCCGAACCATTCGGCGGTCTTGGGACCTTGCAAACTCATTGTGAATCCTTCCTCGAGTCCTGTCGTTCCATTCCCGCCGGTGCGGCGGGCGGGACGTCAGGCTCCAGGCGGATTCCAGTGGCGAGGAGCGACCATGTTCCGCTCCAGGTATGCAGGGAGATGGGCGATCTTGTCCCGGTTCAGCCGGAATATCGCCTCCAGTGTTCCCGGGCGATCTTCACCCGGATGAAGCGCGCCAAAGGCCACCAGGTCAGGATGGTTGGTGCGAGCGATCATGGGCGGCATGGTACTCGGGCGGCCGCCACGATGGTCGCCCAGCAGCCCGGAGACATCTTCAGCCCATGTTCCGGACCATGCCCACGAACCCTCCGAAGAAGACCCCGAGCAATGTGCCGGGCAGCAAGGACGTTGCGATCGAGTCGGGGAGATCCTGACCCGTCATCCACTGCACGATGAAGGTGAGGCCAACCAGGGCGATCGGGAGACCGACGATCACCCCTTTGCCGACGGCCTTGGCCATGCGCAGATCTTCGTCCTCGTGCTGCTCGATCTCGCTCACAGGTGCAGTCTCCTCCGTGGTCGGGCCGGACCCGGGTGGCGGGCCCGATTCTCGCTTCCCCCAGTTTGCCACGAGTGCGTTTCCGCCGATGTCCGCGTCGGTTACCGTGATCGCATGAGCGACCCGCCGGTGCACCGGCCTTACGAGGAGCGGGCCAAGGAGATCCCGTTCGCTTCGGCCGAATACGTGAGCTTTGCCTCGCGCCAGTCCTTCCTCGGCGTGCCTCCGCGCCGCTTCGACGAGCTCGCCGACGATCCAGCCGAGGTGGTGATCGTCGGTGCTCCGTTCGACTGGGGAACCACATATCGGCCAGGGGCTCGTTTTGGTCCGAAGGCGATCCGGGAAGCGGACTACGGCGCCATGGACGGGTACCGGCCGCATCTCCCCACGGGGATCGACCCGTTGGGTGAGCTCAATGTCGTCGACGTCGGCGATGTCTACGTGGTTCCCGGACAGGTGGAACTGTCACTGGAGAGGATCACGGACGTAGTCGAGTTGGTCGCCAAGGCGGGAAAGGTGCCGATCGTTCTCGGAGGCGATCACACGATCACCTTCTCGAATGCCACCGGGGTGGCAAGAGTTCATGGTTTCGGCGATGTGGCGGTGGTCCATTTCGACGCCCACGCAGACACCGGCAACACCCAGAACGGGCAGTTGTACGGGCACGGAACGCCGATGCGGCGTCTGATCGAGTCCGGTGCCGTCCCCGGCCATAGGTTCGTCCAGATCGGGTTGCGCGGATACTGGCCCGAACCAGACGTGATCGCCTGGATGCGTGAACAACGGATGCGCTCTTACATGATGACCGAGATCGTCGAGCGAGGGCTGGAGACGGTGGTCGACGAGGCGGTGGCATATTCACTCGAAGGGGGCGCCAAGGGGGTGTTCATCTCGGTCGACATCGACGTTGTCGATCCTGGGTTCGCCCCGGGGACCGGCACCCCCGAGCCAGGCGGCCTCACATCACGCCAGCTCCTCGACACCGTACGACGCCTCTCGAGGGATCTCCCGATCGTAGGAGCGGACGTGGTGGAGGTGGCTCCCGCCTACGACCACGCCGAGATCACCGCCTACCTCGGCAACCGGGTGGAGCTCGAGATCCTCAACGGGACGGCAGAGCGGAAACTGGGCATCTGACCTACCGGCCGCACAATAAATCCTCGTGAGAAAACGACGCACCGGTGTAACAACCGGCGTAGCGTTCGCGGCGTCCGAGGGTTCAAGGGCAAAGGGGGATGTCGTGAGACAAGACCAACGTGCCGCAGCGCCTCGGCCTTGGCGATCTCATCACGAAGGAGCACATCGATGCGACGCTCGCTGGTCACTGCGACAGCCCTGCTGCTGGCCCTCACTCTCATGCCGGGGGTCCAGGCTGCAGAGGCTGCCGATGCACAGGAGGGGCCGAAGACGGACCGTTGGGTGGTCGAGTTCGAGGCCAAGGCGGACCTCGGAGCAGCTATCAAGGTCCGCGACCGCGATGCCCGCCGCCAAGCGGTCGTTAACTCCCTTCAGGCGACTGCTCGCAGATCCCAAGCAGCAGCAATAGGTCTGATCCGCAGCACGCGCGACGCGCAGTTCGAGGAATTCTGGATGCGGAACGTGCTCGTGGTGGAGGGCGACGAGCAGCTCGCCGAGAAGCTTCGCCGGCTACCGGGGGTCTCAGCGGTGAGGCCCGAGAAGGCGTATCGCATGCTCGAGCCGGTCGAGGAGGGGCCGACTGTCACCGCCGTCGGCGGCGATCCTGAATGGGGCGTGGAGCGGGTAGGGGCGCCGAGCGTGTGGGCACAGGGCATCACTGGCGCCGGCGTCGTAGTTGGCAGCCTCGACTCGGGCGTTCAGTTCGACCATCCAGCAATCGTCGGCCAATACCGCGGTAACAACGGTGACGGCACCTTCGACCACAACTACAACTGGTTCGACGCCGCCAACGTGTGCGCTACGGACGATCCCTGTGACGAGTTGGGCCACGGCACACACACCATGGGAACCATGGTGGGCGGGGACGGCCTGGGGCCATTCGCTCCCGACATCGGCGTCGCTCCAGGTGCGCAGTGGATGAGCGTCAGCTGCGGACCGTTCTTCTGCACAGAGAGCCAGCTGATGGCGGCCGGTGAGTTCTTCATCGCCCCCACAGACCTGAACGGCCAAAACCCCGATGTCACGAAGAGCCCCGACATCATCAACAACTCGTGGGGCGGCGGGCCCGGCGATCCCTTCTTCCTAGACATGGTGGACACGTGGCGCGCCGCAGGCATCGTTCCCGTCTTTGCTTCGGGGAACCCAGGCCCAGAATGCGGCGCAGGCGGAAGTCCTGGCGACTACCTATCGGCCTACAGCGTTGGGGCCACCGACATCAATGACGTCATCGCCGAATTCTCCGGGCGCGGTCCGTCGGCGTTCGGCAAGGTGAATCCGAACGTCTCGGCTCCGGGCGTGAATGTGCTGTCATCTGTGCCTGGGAACGCGTACGCCGCGTTCAGTGGGACGTCAATGGCTACCCCCCACACCGTCGGGACGCTCGCACTCGTGATGTCGTCCGACGTCACCTTGATCGGGCAGGTTGACGCCGTAACCAACATCGTCAGCCAAACAGCCATGGACATCATCGACTCGAGCTGTGGAGGCGACGAGAGCGGCGACCCGAACAACGTCTACGGAGATGGACGTATCGACGCCGCGGCCGCAGTAGCCGTGGCCGCTACCGGCGGCACGCTCACGGGAACCATCACGGACACCGAGACCGGTCTTCCGATCGCCGGAGCCAAGGTCACCGCCACCGGCCCGTATACCGCGTCGACTGTGGCGGACGAAGCCGGCGCCTACACGATGTTCCTCGCGGAGGGCACATACGACATATCCGCGTCGGCGTTCGGGTACATCGCCGCGGTTGTGAACGATGTGACGGTGATGATGGACGAGGTCACCATCCAGGACCTGGCCCTCGAACCTGCCCCGCGTGCAGTGATCTCCGGGCGACTCCTCACCGCCGAGAACGGCTCCCCCGTGGCCGGCGGCACCGTACAAGCGCTAGGAACCCCGGTGGCTCCGGTCACCACCGCTTCTGACGGCGCATACGAACTGACTCTGCCTGTCGGTTCCTACACCCTCGAGGCGCGACTCGGAGGGTGTCTCCAACCCGCCACGGCCGAGGTGGTTCTCAGCGCCGACATGAACCAGAACTTCTCGATGACCACCAAGCTGAGCAATTTCGGTCACATCTGCAAACCGACGGCGTTCGAGTGGGTGGACGCTCCCCGACCCCTCCGATTCCCATCCAACGACGATGCCAGCCGACAGGTGACGCTTCCGTTCACCTTCCCGTTCTTCGGTCGGAGCATCACCCAGGCGTGGGTAGACATCAATGGGTTCGTCACATTCAGACAGCCTCGCTTCAGCGAATTCTTCAACCAGGCCATCCCGACGGCCAATCAGCCGAATCTAGCCGTGTACGGGTTCTGGGACGACTTGATCCTCGATTCCGAGTCGCAGGTCTCGTGGGGACAGGTCCGGACTGCGGCGGGACGGATGATCGTGTTCGAGTACGAGGATGTGTTGGTCCTCGGCACCGGGAATCGGGTCACGTTCGAGATGAAGCTGTGGGACAACGGCACGATCGACTTGCTCTATGCCCAGACCAAGTCCGCTCGCTCGGGTTCGGCTGCCACGATCGGGATCGAGAACGGCCCAGGGACCGACGCACTCCAACTGGGCTTCAACGAGCCGGTCGCGCAGGAAGGCACGGCGTGGCGAATCTCGACAACGCCGATCGGAAAGATCAGCGGAAAGGT
This sequence comes from Acidimicrobiia bacterium, assembly GCA_041591895.1. Taxonomy (GTDB): domain Bacteria; phylum Actinomycetota; class Acidimicrobiia; order Spongiisociales; family ZC4RG35; genus JBFHRE01. The sequence continues at coordinate 34,503 of JBFHRE010000005.1, read as the reverse complement.
CACGGACGCTCTCGACGGTCTTCCGGTCGCTGGTGCTGCTGTCACTGCAGAACCCAGCGGTAGGACAGCCAAGACCGATGCCAACGGCAGATATCGGTTGTCGCTGATCCCTACCGACTACACGCTCACCGCCAGTGCGCGCTACTACGAGCCTGCGACGAAGAACGTCACCGTGAGACCGGGCACACGTTCCGTCTCGTTCGCCCTGAACTCTGCACGAGTTCAGCTCGAGCCTCTGTCGCTGATGCACACAGTGGCGTTCGGTGAGACGGCCACGGAGGCGGTCGTGATCAGCAACGCAGGTCTGGCCCCATTGGAGTGGGCCGTCGCAGAGCAGCAAACGGGTTACGTCCCGCCAGACCTGCCTCCGGCAGCGGAGCTGAACGCCCTTCGCGACGCCGCAAACAAGCCGTATGCGCCGCGGTCACGGCCTCCAGGCGCCGTAGCGGCGGATGCCGGTTCGTACGCGTTCAGCGGAACACTCGTTCCCATCATCGAGGATCCGGCGGATGACTCGCAGGGGACGGCCGAGATCGTACGGGTGTTGGGCGGCGCCGACCAGGAGTCGGTGGCGGTGCAGGTTGAGTTCACCGAGGACAGCCCTGTCGACCAGATCCTCGGGATCGTCCACCTCGACACCGACCAGGATCCCAACACTGGCCTGTCTCCCGGGGACTATTTCGGCCTACCGACCCAGGACATCGGGTTCGACTATTTCGTCGAGATGTTCAACATCCACAGCCCGTCCAACCCAACAGTTGCCGTCTGGACCGCGGATTTCGAGTTCGTTGGCGAAGCACCGGCCGAGGTCACGGGGAACGCGATCTCGTTCGAAGTACCACTCTCTTTCTTCGGTGCAGGTGAGGACGGCACGATGGATGTCGCCGTCAACACGGGTGTAATCGGGCCCGAAGACTGGGCGCCGGATGTTGGCCACGGCACGATCAACCCGTTTACGGATGTCGATTGGATCACGCCAGACGTCACGTCCGGAACGCTCGCTCCCGGTGAGCAGACGACGGTGAACGTGACCCTCGGGTCCGCTCATGAGCTTCCGGGGCATTACATGGGCCGCATCGCGGTCCTGACCAACGACCCCCGGAACACCAGGGTGGATGTCGAGGTGGACCTGACGGTGGTACCTCCGAACACGTTTGGCACAGTCAGCGGTGTCGTTACTGACGCTGTCAATCTCGAGGTCTTGAGCAAGGTCTCGATCACGGTCGCATCGGAGCTCGACGGCAATCCTTTCCCGGTCTCGACGGAGACTGCCGACGACGGGACTTTCAAGCTGGTCGCACCGGAAGGTATATGGCCGGTGACTATGTCCAAGGCCGGATATGTCACATCGAGTGGGGAAGTCGAGATCGTGGGCGGGTTCGACCGTTCGTTCGACGCCGAGCTCACGCGGGACGTGGGGATCATCTCGGTCAGCCCGGAGTCGTTGAGCCTTGTCGTCGCCGCGGGCGAGCAGTCGACTAGCGCGTTCGAGATCGCAAACGTCGGAACCCAACCGTTCGAATTCCGGATCTTCGAGAATATCGTCCCGAACTCCGCTTCGACGCTCCGAACGCCGTCCGACAACGGACCGACGTACGGACCGGGCCTGGCGTGGGAGCCGAGATCTCTACCTCCGGGCTTCAAGGCTCAGCCGAGCACTGCCGGGTTCACCGCGGTGGAGGTGATCATCGACGATCCGGTAGGCGACGCTGCAGGCGCAGTTGACATCACCACGGTCGAAGCCGGAGTGGATGGCGAAGTCATGACGATGCGAATCAACACCACGCTCGATTCGCCCGCTGACGAGACCGTCGGGTTCGTGTTCTTCGACACCGACGAGGACGTGGCGACCGGACTGGTGCCGGAAGACCTAAGCGGATTGTCAACGCAGGAAGTCGGGATCGACTTCTTCCTCGATATGTTCCCGGTTCCCGATATCGGCATTGCATTCCTCGTGAGCAGTGAGACATTCGAGATCGTCGCCGAGATTCCGGTGGACGTCCAAGGCACGACCTTCGTGTTCAGCATCCCGCTCGAGGCCTTCGGCGCGGACGAGGAAGGCTCGATGACGACGGCGATGGTGCTTGGAGACTTCTTCCAGCCAACCGACTGGGCTCCCGATGCGGGCAATGGTTTGATCGTGCCGTTCGAGGACGCTCCTTGGATGAATGTGACACCGGCGTCCGGCTTGGTGGATCCGGGTACCTCCACGGCCATCGAGGTGGTTGTCGACGCGACCGGGCTCGAACCCGGCACCTACGTCGTAGAACTCAGGATTCGGAGCGACGACCCATACCATCCAACGGTTGTTGTCCCGGTCACCGTCGAGGTGATGGCGGCCTAGCTCCGCAATAGAAGTGATTCTGGGGCTCGGCTGAATCCGGCCCCCAGCTGCTCGCATACGCCTGGTCAGAACTGATGACCAGGCGCGGCGTATCGCGAAAACCCTCAGATCCGAATACCCTTAGATCATGGGGCAGACCGGCTTCTGGTATGTGGTCGAGGCCTCCGACGCCTCGGCGGCGGAAGTTTCGAAGTACCTCGACGTGCAATGGTCACATCTCGACCCGCGAGTCCGTGCGACCATCGATCACTGGCAGGAGTTCCCAGATCACCCGCTGCACGACGGGGACGAACCGACCGGAGTTTCGGTCGACGAATTCATCGAAGCGTTCTCCCACGTCTACGTCCCCGAGGAGTTGTTCTACGCCTGCGCCGACCCCAGGCTCGACGATGACACCTGGGACCTGGCTCATGCCCGCAACGGCAGCAAGGCCAAGGCGGTCCTGGCGGCGATTCCTTCTATTTCCCCGGCCGCGGTGCTGCTCGCCGGCCTGGGCGCCCGACGGGCCGAACTGTTGCCAGGACGCATGGGGATGTTCTCGCTGACGAGCGCCGAGGTGCTGGAAGCGGCCGAGAACATCCGCAAGGCCCACGGGCTCGCGCCGCAACGGCGCTACAACGCCCTCGAGCAGATGCACCACCTGATGGACACAGTCGGCGCCCCCAACTACCCGATCTCGAATCTCCTGGAAGGGCTACCTGCGGCCCTGGGAGCAGCCTTGTCCGACGGCAAGGGGCTGATCGCGGTCTCTGCTGTCATCTGAGGGCGGCTTCACCCAGCCGGCACCACCGAGACCCGGAGATCGTGCGAGCCGTCCGCCCTGCTGTACTCGTAGACACCCGACGGGCTGCCGTACTGGGCATATCGCCCTACGTGGGCGCCACGGCACGCCGAATTCCCCGGTCTTGAGACAGGAACGTTCGCCGGTCTCACCTGCGGTGGCGGCTGGTTTGCCTGGGCTCCCCATCCGGGCGACCTGCTGATCTGGAGTGACCCGTCCTGGAGTGAGCTGTCTCCCACTCCGGTGACGGACGGCTGATCCACTCCGACCACCAGGGTCCTTGTCCGCGGTAGCTCGCATCTTGGCGCCCGACGGATCATGCCGACGACCTTTCCGGCATAATCGACCGCAAGCAAGCGCGGAGACGAAGATGGCGCAATGGGTGGTGTCGTTCGACGACGGGGACGAGACGGCAAATGATCAGCTCGGCGGCAAGGGCAGCGGTCTGGTCAGCATGACCCGGGCCGGGCTACCGGTGCCACCGGGGTTCATCATCACCACCGATGCGTGCCGGGCGTTCTACCAGAACGACCACCTGGTACCGGACGGGCTGTGGGACGAAGTGCGCGCCGCCATCGGAGGGGTCGAGGCGGCCACCGGCAAGCGGTTTGGCGATCCGACCAATCCGTTGCTGTTCTCGGTGCGCTCCGGGGCGGCGGTCTCCATGCCGGGAATGATGGACACGATCTTGAACCTGGGTCTGAACGAGACGTCGGTGGAGGGTCTGGCGGCGCTGACAGGAGATGAGCAATTCGCCTGGGACGCGTATCGCCGCTTCGTCCAGATGTTCGGTGACATCGTCTACGGAGTGCCTTCCGACGTGATGAGCGAGGTCGTCGAGCGGGCACAGATCGCCGCCGGGGGTTTGGGGAACAAGATCCCTCCGGCCGAATCGAGGATCTTGGTGAAGCGGTTGCTCGACATCGTGAAGGGACACGGTGGCCGGCCGGTGCCGCAAGATCCGATGGAACAACTGTCCCTGGCCGTGGCCGCCGTCTTCGATTCCTGGACCAACCAAAGGGCGATCGACTATCGCCGCATCAACAACATCCCGGAGGACATCTACACCGCAGTCACGGTCCAGGCGATGGTCTTCGGCAATGCGGGCACCGGTTCCGGCACCGGGGTGGCCTTCACCAGGAATCCCATCTCGGGCGAGCCGACCCTCTACGGCGAGTTCTTGGAGGATGCCCAGGGAGAGGACGTGGTTGCGGGAATCAGAACGCCACAGTCGATCGCGTCCCTTGCCGAAGTCATGCCCGAGGTGTACGACCAGTTCGTCGACATCGCCCAGCGGCTCGAGGACAACTACCGGGACATGCAGGACATGGAGTTCACCGTCGAGCGCGGCAAGCTGTGGATGCTGCAGACCCGAACCGGGAAGCGAAGCGGCCGGGCCGCGATTCGAATCGCCGTAGACATGGAGTCGGAAGGCCGCATCACGCGGGAGGAGGCCGTGCTCCGGGTGACGCCGGATCGAATCGAAGAGCTGCTGCATCCTGTCGTGGTCGCCGGGCCAGACGACGAAGTCGTCGCCGTCGGCCTCCCGGCGTCTCCGGGCGGGGCCGCTGGAATCGTCGTATTCGATGCCGAGGAGGCCACCGAGCTGGCGGAGGCCGGCAAGTCGGTCATTCTCATCCGCCATGAGACCAGCCCCGACGACTTCTCGGGAATGGTGGCGGCCGCAGCCATCGTCACCAGCCGGGGTGGGGTGACATCCCATGCCGCAGTCGTCGCACGGGGGATGGGGAAATGCTGCGTGGTGGGTTGTGAGTCGATGTGGGTGGACTACGCGGACCAACTGTTCCGGGTCGGTGACCGGGTCGTGTCGAAGGGCGAATGGGTGACCGTGGACGGCAACACCGGGCAGGTCTACGCAGGCCGTATCAAGACCGTCGAGCCGGAACTCGACGACCACTACGAGAAACTCATGGGCTGGGCAGACGAGTTCCGAACGATGCGCGTTCGAGCCAACGCGGACAACGCAACGGACGCCACCGCCGCTCTCCGCCTTGGAGCAGAAGGGATCGGCCTGTGCAGAACAGAGCACATGTTCTTCGGCGAGGAGCGCACGGCCGCCGTTCGAGAGATGATCATGGCCCCCAATGCGGTCGCGCGGGCCGACGCTCTGGCCAAGATCGCACCGCTGCAGACCGCCGACTTCGCAGCTCTCTTCCAGGTGATGGATGGCCTCCCTGTCACGATTCGTCTGCTCGATCCCCCGCTCCACGAGTTCCTGCCCGGTCACGAAGAGACCGTGTTGCGGATCACCGACCTCAAGTTGCGCGTGGGGCACGCCAAGAGCCTGGGGAAGATCAATCGGATCCTCAACGAGATCAATGAGCGGGAAGAGATCCTGGCGCAGATCGACAGGCTCGCCGAAACCAATCCGATGCTCGGCCATCGCGGCTGCCGACTGGGTATCGCCTATCCCGAGATCACCGAAATGCAGGTCCGTGCGATCTTCACTGCGGCCGTGCAGTGCGTTGAGCGTGGCATCGAGGTCCGGCCGGAGGTGATGATCCCGCTGGTCGCGTTCTCGTCCGAGTACGACCACCAGGAAGCGGTGGTACGTCGGGTCGCCTCCGAGGTGCTCAACGCCCACGGGATAGAGCTCGACTACTCCGTCGGCACGATGATCGAGTTGCCGAGGGCGGCGCTGACCGCCAACGAGATCGCCGTCAAGGCGGAGTTCTTCAGCTTCGGCACCAACGATCTGACCCAGTCGACCGCCGGCCTGTCACGCGACGATGCGGGGCGGTTCCTACCCGGGTATGTCCGGCGAGGACTCATCCCTACCGACCCATTCCAGAGCCTGGATCAGGGGGGGGTCGGGCAGCTGGTGCAGATCGGCACCGACCGGGGTCGGGCCGTGCGAGCCGACCTGAAGGTCGGGGTGTGCGGCGAACATGGCGGCGACCCGGCGTCGATCGCCTTCTTCCGAACCGTCGGTCTCAACTATGTGAGTTGCTCGCCTTATCGAGTGCCGGTCGCCCGACTCGCCGCGGCACATGCAGAGTTGAATCTGCCGGCCTGATCTTCACCGAGTCGCACCCACCGCGCAGAGCCGTCAGCTGAGCGACAACACCTCGACCGGCGCCTCGGCAAGTCGGCGGTACATCCGGATCTCTCGGCGGATGGGCCACCAGTCGTACAGATAGAGGTGGATCGGCTTCCACATCGCCACCCAGCCGGCAACGATCAGACCTTCTTTCACGATGAGGAGCGCCCCTTCATCGGCGGCGATCGCCTCGGAAGCAAAGATCGAGATGGCCAGTGCGACCAGGCCGATCGCGAGCGATGCCCGGCCCTCGCGAAACATGGCGTGGAGCTTCCGCTCTTCGATGCCGGTTTCGTACCGGAACGCAGCCTGCATCGCCCTCTCGGCCTTCGCCGCACGAGAGTCCTCTACGGATTCGCCAACGTGCAATCGGATGCCGACATCGAGATCCGACGGGAGCTCACGAGCCCAGGACAGAACGAACTCTGACACATACGGGTTGAGATCCTTTCCCGGAGACGGAGTCGGGTCCCGTTCGTCGACCAGTTCGTCGAGATGATCGATCCGAACCTCGATCCAGTTTCGGTCGCTCATAGTTTGTACCGGTAGACGTTCGTCTCACGCTGCTCGAACCCCACCCGCTGATACAGGCGATTGGCCGCCTCCCGCTTCGGGTTCGAAGTCAGTTCCACCGATTTCGCTCCCCGGCCTCGCGCGACCTCGATTCCCTCCCGCACCAGACGCTCCCCCAACCCGCGGCCCCGCATCGAGTCGTCCACGACAACGTCCTCGATCCAGGCCTTTAGTCCGGTGGGGATCCTGATGAAGCCGAGGGTGAGTGACCCCACGCACTCGCCGTCGACCAAGGCGACCAGCAGCACACTGGAACCGCTGGAAACGATGGACTCGAGATGGGCGCGACTCGGCGGCGGACTGGACGACGACAGCTGCGGGATGAGTCGTTGAAACGCTTCGACCAACATGTCGTCCACCTGAGTGGCCGGCCGGATGAGCACCTCACTCATGAGGTGTCCGTCTTACCCCGTCTTGACAGGAACAGGTACGACAGCATCGCGATCACCGTAACGCCGAAGATCATGGTTCCGACCACGTTCACCTGTGGCGGTACGCCCCGGCGAGCCGCACCCCAGACAAACACCGGGAACGTCTGCAAGGAACCGGAGTTGAAGTTGGTGATGACGAAGTCGTCGAAGCTGAGGGCGAAGGCGAGCATGAAAGCAGCACCGACTCCGGGCAGGATCATGGGGAGCGTCACCTTGCGGAACGTCTGCCATTCGTTGGCGTACAGGTCCATGGCGGCCTCTTCGAGATACCGGTCAAAACCGACGATTCGGGCCCGGACCGTCACCACCGTGTAGCTGAGGTTGAACAGGATGTGAGCCACCAAGACGGTCCCATACCCCCGGCCCACTTGCAGGGCGATGAACAAGGCCAGCAGCGACGACCCCATGACCACCTCGGGGCTCGCCATCGGTAGGAACAGCATCAGATTGGTCGCCGATCGGCCCTTGAATCGATACCGCACCAACGCCAGGGCGATCAGTGTGCCCAGGATCGTGGACGCGGCGGCCGACAGGAATGCGATCGAGAGCGAGTTGATCACCGAATCAGCCAGGTTGGCGACCTTGAACGGCTCGGCCCAATGACGCAACGTGAACCCCTCCCAGGAGACGTTCTTGCGGCCCTTGAGGTCGTTGAACGAGAAGGCGATGACGAGCGCAACCGGGAGATAGAGGTACGCCAGCCCCGCCCCCAGCAGAATCCGGTAGAAGGTGCGGGCTTTGTTCACGCCAGCAACTCCTCGGTTCCAACCCGCCGTACATAGACGACGACCAAAGTGACGATCAGCGCCATGAGCGTGAATGAGATTGCAGCCGCCGCCGGATAGTCGATCACCACGAGGAACTTCGACTGGATCACGTTGCCCATCATCGTCCGGTTCGGATTTCCGAGAAGCTCGACGTTGACGTAGTCACCCGACGCGGGAATGAAGGTGAGGAGCGTCCCCGAGATGACTCCCGCCATCGACAGCGGCAGCGTGACCTTCCGAAAGGCCGTCCACGGACTCGCGTACAGATCGTTGGCGGCTTCCAGCAGCGCCCGGTCGATCTTGTCCAGCGACACGTAGATCGGCAGCGTCATGAAGGCCAGGTAGTTGTAGATGAGCCCGGCGAGGATCGCCCACCCCGTCTCGAGCAGGCGTCCATTCTCGGGAAGAAGACCGACGGACTTGAACGCACCGACCACCAGCCCCTGATCGGCCAGAATCACCTTCCAAGCCAGCGTCCTGAGAAGGAACGGCACGAGGAACGGCATGAGAAGCAGGAGCAGGAAGAGGTTCTTCCACCGCCCGGTGTGGAAGGCGATCGCATACGCCAGCGGGTAACCGATCAGGAGGCCGAACACGGTCGCGCCCAGCGAGAACATCAGCGAATTTCGGAGTTGCGGCAGATAGGTCGTGAAGACGTCCACGTAACTCTGGATGTTTCCTGTGAACTCGTACCCCCGCTCCAGAGAGCCTTCCTGCAACGAGGTCACAACCAGCTGACTCATCGGCACGAGGTAGAAGACCAGCAGCCAGATCATTCCCGGCGCCATGAGGAGGTACGGCACTCGGCGGCGACGCCGGTCCAGTCCGGTGACGGCGGCGGTGGTCACAGCGGTTGGACCACGAAGCAGTGGTCGGGGTTCCAGCCCATCACGACCCCGGCGCCGCGCCCGAACCGGGCCGCGCCCACGTTCTGCACCACCACGGCGATCTCACCGAGAACCCCGGCGTCGATCAGGTAGTGGGTCGACACCCCGATGAAGGACGCGTCGGTGACCCGGCCACTGACCTTGTTGACCGTGGAGAGAGCCGACTCGTCCCGGCCGAGCTGGATCTTCTCCGGCCGCACGCCGAGCTGGATACTGCTCCCCTCACGAAGACCCTGTTCTGCAACTCTCATTCCGGTGCCATCGGCCAGAACCACCGACCCGTCGGGTCCGTCAACGGTTCCGCTCATGAGGTTCGAAGCGCCCAGAAAGGCGGCGACAAATGGGGTGCGGGGATCGTCGTAGATCTCGACCGGCTCGCCCATCCGCTCGATGCGGCCCCGGTTCATCACCGCAATGGTGTCGGCCATGGTCATGGCCTCTTCCTGGTCGTGGGTCACGTGGATGAACGTGATACCGACCTCCTGCTGAATGCGCTTGAGCTCGATCTGCATCTCTTTGCGCAGCTTGAGATCGAGGGCCCCCAGCGGCTCGTCGAGGAGCAGCACCCGGGGATGGTTCACCAGCGCTCGGGCCAGTGCGACCCGCTGCTGCTGGCCGCCCGAAAGTTGCTTCGGCTTCCGCTTTGCGGCGCTGGAGAGCTGAACGAGGTCGAGCATCTCGTTCACCCGCCGGTCGACGTCTGTCTTCTCTACTCCCTGGCGTCGCAGCCCGAAGGCCACGTTCTCGAAGACGCTCAGGTGCGGAAACAGCGCATAGGACTGGAAGACTGTGTTGACCGGGCGCTGATATGGCTTGGTCCCGGTCACATCCTCGCCGTGGAGCTTGATGGTGCCGCCGGTCGGATCCTCGAATCCGCCGATCATCCGGAGGGTCGTGGTCTTGCCGCAGCCGGATGGTCCGATGACGGCAAAGAACCTGTTCTCCTCGACGACGAGGTTCATGTCTTCCACGGCGAGCACGTCGCCAAACGCCTTGGAAACCCCGATGAGCTCGACGGCGGGGGGCTCGCCCCCCGCCTGCATCGAGTCTTCGTTCATACGCCGGTCGCGGCGGCTACCGCCTCGTTCAGCGTGGTCTCCTCTTCTTCGTCCAGTGCCCGGAAGATGTGGGCGTTCGCCAGCGTGGCCTCGTCCGGGAAGATCAGGGGCTGATCCACGAACTCCGGATCGATTTCCGCCATCGCCTCCTGGGCACCGGTGACCGGAGTCACGTACCAGACCCAGTAGGCGAGCTCGGCTGCGATTTCCGGCCGGTAGTAGAAGTTCATCCACGCCTCGGCGTTCGCCTTGTTGGCGGCGCCCTTCGGAATGAGCATGTTGTCGTTCCAGATCATCGAACCCGACTCGGGGAAAGAGAACCGAAGCTGCGGGCTGTCCTCCTGGTTGGCGACGATGTCACCCGACCACGACAGCGCGATTGCGAGGTCTCCGTTGATGAGGGCATCGATGTACTCGTTGCCATAGACCTGCCGGATCTGGCCGTCCTTGACCAGCTTGGCGAGGGTCTCTGTGCTGGCGAGCATGTCGTCGAGAGACGCCGTGGCCGGGTCCTTGCCCTCCCACAGCATGATCAGCCCAACCGTGTCGATGTATCCGTCGAGGACCCCGATCTTGCCTTTGAACGCCGGGTCGTTGAAGAAGTCCAGCGTGGTGATGTCCGAACCGGTCTGATCGATGTCGTAGCCGATGCCCGTGAAACCCGACTGCCACGGCAGGGTGTAGTCGCGGTTGGGGTCGAAGCTGGGCGACTTGAGCGCCGACGCCAGGTTCGCCATGTTGGGCACGTTGGCGTGGTCGATCTTCTCGGTATACCCCAGCCGGATCATTCGGGCGGCCATGAAGTCGGTGAGCACCACGATGTCGAAGCCCGTCGGCTGACCGGCGGCCAGCTGCGCCTGGTACTTGCCGAACCACTCCTCGTTGGAGTTGACGCCCTCGGTGTACGTGACGTCGATGCCGGTTTCGGCCTCGAACTGGTCCACCGTCGAAGTGCCGTCGGGCGAATCCTCGGTGGTGTCGATGTACAGGATCCAGTTGTCGACAAACAGCTCCTTGGAGGCGGCAGCCGTGGTACCAGGTCCCCCGGCTACGGTCGTATCCGTGCCGCCGTCGCCGCAGGCGGCCAGCAGTGCAGGACCGGCGACGACGAACGCTCCGGTTCCACCCACCCGGCGGAGAAAGTCGCGGCGACTGATCCCCTGCTTGGCGGCCAGCGCCATCAGCGCGTCCATGGAACCGGTTCGCCTGCCGATTCGCTTGATCTGCGTCATGTTTCGCTCCTCCTCTATCGGGTGCCCACTCCTGTAGGGCACGGCGATTCTATGTGGTCCCTGCTGCCTCGGCGATCGAGAACTCAGGGTTGTTCCAGACGATCAACGCCGAGTACGAGTCGGTCTCCGGGTCATCCAGATACCCGGGGAGTACACCCCGCAACTCGAATCCGTTGTCCATCTGAAAAGTCAAAGTGGGGTCGTAGATCTCGCGGCGCGACACACGCTCGACGTACTCCTCTGCGCTCATCGCGTGCTTGTGCGCTGCGAAGCCTGGCATGTGGCCGCCGGCGATGATCCCCCGCTTGTTGTTGCGCTTGACGAGATCCTGCCGCAAGTCGTACAGGCGAGAGCCGATCCCACGCCGCCGGTAATCCGGATGTACGACCATGTCGGTGCCGTAGTACCACTCGCCATCCGGGTCGTGGTTGCCGCACTGATGCTCGCCGGTGATCTCGGCAATCGTGTGCTTCGGATTGTCCCAATCGAAGTCGAGGAAGATCCCACCGGCCTGGCCTGCGACCCGCTCACCATCGAGACAGACGAAGAAGCCCTCGGGGAACGTCCGGGCGTAGGCGACCAGATCTTCCTCGCTGAGCAGGTCCTCCGGGTCTGCGTGGGGAAATGCCAGGAGTTCCAGCTGCGCACAGCGGGCTGCCAGGTCTTCTGTCAGGTTCACGTAATCGAGCCCCACTTCATGTCCTCGCAGTCGCAGGTAGGCGGAACAACTCGTACTCATTGTCTGATGGGATGCCCCAGCAGGCCCAGAACTCCCCGGTCTGGGGCCGCATGATGGCGGCTCCGCAGCTCTCATAGTCGAACGGTGGCTCGGGACGCCGACAGATCGAGCGCTCGTCGCGGGTGAGCGCCATCAGATCCTCGACGGAGACGGTGGAACCGGTCAAAAGCTCCGTTGCCTGCGCCAGGCGCCTCTCCGAGCTGCTCTGGAGGAGCTGGTGGCGCGGACCCTCGAGATCCCGGCATTCCTCGCTCAAGCAGTGATTCGTGCGCACGATCGGCGTGTCATCGAGCTCGACAACCACCTTGCGAGTGGCAGTCGCCTCTACGGAAAAGCCGCGGCCGGACCGGTCGAAGATGTGGAAATTGTGGCCACCGGCCAGCTCGGCCTGGGTCACACACTGGAGAGCGTCCTCGGCCGAGCCTTGTTCGAGCGCCTTGCGGACCACGAATGGCCACGTGACACCTGGCCGCCCATCATCGACGGTGAGATTGTTGATCCCGATCGCCACCCCGAGCTCGTTCATGCCGATCTGCCCGACGCATCCCACCGTGCTGAACACGAGCGCCCGGGGCTTGTCCGTCGGAGCGAGGTCGAGCATCACGACGTGCGGTGTGGCGGAAGCATTCATGTCCCACGTCTGGGCAAGGAATCCGGCCCCCCCGGCCCGCCGATCGGGGATGATGACTGCCGTGCAGTCGTCTTCGGTGGTCGTGGCGGCATCGGCGGCCCGGACCGCGTCGAGCACGTCCGTGTAGCCGCTCACGAGGATCGCCTCCGCCACGGACATCCCGGCAGCGCCGGCGAGTGCCTCCGTTTCAGCGAACAAGTCCGGCGAATAGTCTCGATGGGCCTGAATCATCGACTCGGCTACGCCGATCACTTCGCTCTCGGTGAGGCGGGTGCCCTGCCTGGCGAGTTCCACCCGTCCACGTGTATACACGCGGATCTCTTCGGCATAGGCGCTGCCGTGTTCGGCGCCGATGGCTGCGGGTGATCCCTCGAGACGGAGGACTCTGATGGGCATCCCCATCATGCGAGACCGCCGATGTAGCGAGTCTTGGCCTCCATGTACTCGAGCACACCCTCGGTTCCGCTCTCGCGGCCGAAGCCGGATTGCTTCATACCCCCGAACGGCGCTTCCGCCGTGACCGGGTACCAATCGTTCACGCCCACGAGTCCGTACTCCAGGGCATCCGACACCTTGACCGCGGTTCGAAGGTCGCTGGTCCACAGATACGAGGACAGCCCGTATTCGGACCTGTTGGCCATCTCGATGGCCTCGGCCGTCGTGTCGAAGGGAATCACGGGCAACACGGGACCGAACACCTCTTCGTTGGCTACGGGGTTGTCGCCGTCGATATCGGTCACCACCGTGGGACTGAAGAAGTAGCCGGGCCGATCGAGGCGTGATCCACCGGTGACGACCCGAGCGCCGGCCCCGACGGTGCGTTGGACGATGTCCTCGACCCGGTCCCGCTGGGTGGCGTTGATGAGAGGTCCCACCGTGACGCCTGGTTCGAGGCCATTGCCCACTACCTCCCGCTCGGAGGCGGCCGCCGCAGCCTTCGTGAACTGATCCGCGATGGACGAGTGGACGATGAACCGCTGCGGGGCGATGCACACCTGACCGGCATTCCGATACTTCGCGGTGACGCCGGACGCCGCCACCGTCTCGAGGTCCTCGACATCGGGGAACACCAACACCGGAGCATTGCCCCCCAGCTCGAGAGAGAGCTTCGTGACGGTACGCGAAGCGCCGTCCATGAGGATCTTCCCCACCCGGACCGAACCGGTGAATTGGATCTTGCGCAGCCGGTAGTCGTCGAGCATCGCCTGGGCGATATCGTGCGGCGCACCGTTCACCAAGTTCACCACCCCCGCCGGCACCCCGGCGTCATGGAGTGCCCTCGCATACGCCATGGCCGAGCGGGGTGTGTACTCCGACGGCCGGATGACCACCGTGCAACCGGCTGCGAGCGCCGAACTGACCGCCCGGTTGACGTTGTACACAGGGAAGTTCCATGCCGTGACGACGCCAACCACCCCCATTGGCATGTAGGTCACGTCGATCCGGCGTCCGGGGGCGCGCGCCGGGATGATGCGGCCACCGATTCGCTTGGCCTCCTCGGCAGCCTGGATCATGTAGTTGGGTGCGCCGAGCCACTCCGCCCGGGACTGGGCGAGTGGCTTGCCCGACTCCTCGGTGGTGAGACGGGCGTACTCATCGACCCGTTCGACGATCAGAGCAGCTGCCTTCTGAAGCAGGGCCGCTCGCTCGTACGGATTGGTCGATGCCCACCCGGGAAACGCCCCGGAGGCGGCCTCGATCGCAGCCTCGGCATCGGCCCGCCCGCCAAATGGCAGGACCTCGATCACCTCTTCGGTGGCAGGGTTCTTGAGCTCGTAGGTCTTCCCGTCCGCGGCCATCACCCAATCGCCGGCGATCAGCTGTCTGTTCATCGGAGCCTCCATCACGCTGTCAATGCCCCCAGCACGGCATCGACCGAGTCAGCGACAACGTCCAGCGCCTCGTCCAACTCCGCGTCGGTGATGGTGAGGGCCGGTAGGAACCGGACGCAATTCGAGAACAGGCCGGCTCGAATCGTGATCACACCCCGCTTGACGGTCTCCGTGCACACGGCGGCAGTCGCCTCCATCCAGGGCTCCTTGGTCGACGCGTCCTTCACGAACTCCATCACCAGCATCGAACCGAGGCCCCGGACGTCGCCGATCACGTTGGAATGGCGGGACTGAATCTCTTCCAGGCGGGCCCGGAGCCGGTCACCGACTTCCTTCGAACGGGCAAGGAACCCTGGATCGGCGATCGTGTCCATTGCCTCGACGGCCGCAACGCACGCGAGCGGATTCGCCGAGTAGGTCCCACCCAGGCCACCCGGGTGGGGGGCGTCCATGATCTCGGCCCGTCCGACCACCGCCGACAACGGCATTCCTGCAGCCAGCGACTTGGCGGTGATCACCAGATCCGGCACGACTCCGGTGTGCTCGATCGCCCACAGGGTGCCGGTGCGGCCCATCCCTGCCTGGATCTCGTCGGCGACGAGCACGATCCCGTGCTGATCGGCCAGTTCGCGCAAGCGGCGCATGAATCGAGGCGGCACCGGCAGAAAGCCACCCTCGCCGAGCACCGGCTCGATCACGATGGCCGCTACATGAGACGGGTCGACGATCGCGGTGAAGCAGTGGTCCAGGTTCTTGACCGACCAGTCGACGTATTGGTCCTCGGTCGTCTCGACTGGTCGCCGGTAGAGGTTGGGGAACGGGAAGCGGTAGACCTCGGGGCTGAACGGACCAAACCCCTTCTTGAAGAGATTGAACTTCGAGGTCATGGCCATCGTCAGGTTGGTGCGGCCGTGGTAGGCGCCGTCGAACACCACCACTCCCTGCCGCTTGGTGTACGCCCTGCAGATGTTGACGGCCGTCTCAACCGCCTCGGCGCCGGTATTCATGAAGACCGTCTTCTTGGCGAAGTCACCAGGAGCGAGACGGTTGAGGCGCTCGGCCGCCTCGACCAGAGGTTCGTATGTAGAAACGATTGCACACATGTGGATCAGCTTCTCGGCCTGCGAGCGGAGCGCGTCCACCACCCCATCGGGAGTGTGGCCGACCGCCAGGACTCCGATCCCACCCGCGAGATCGATGAGGTGGTTGCCGTCCACGTCTACGACAACCGAGCCGTGGGCGGACTCGATCGAGATCGGCGTGAGCTTGGCCGTTCCGGCGGCGGTTGCCGCCTCACGCCGCTCGACGATTGCCTTGCTTCGCGGTCCAGGAATCTCCGTCACCAACCGGATTGCCGATCCTTGCGAAACCGTGGTCAACTCTGACTTCCTTTCTGCGACTCACCCGAGCCTCACTAGGCGAGCGAAACGATCTTAGAACAGAGACCCTAGTTGCGAAACGCTCGTCCATCGACCCGGTGGGCCGAGTATCGCTTGCACCGGACCGGGGCACACGTGATACTGGACGGATGAAAGCCATCCGATCGGAGCCGGTGGCCGCCTCTCTCGACGACATCGACAAGGCGATCATCCGCCACCTCCAGGAAGACGGACGGACGTCCTACGCCGATCTAGGGCCACTCGTGGGGTTGTCCCCGGCAGCGACCCGGCAACGGGTCCTCCAGTTGATCGACAATGGCGTCATGCAGGTCGTGGCGGTCACAGACCCCACCCGACTCGGGTTCGAGATCCAGGCCATGGTCGGGTTCCAGGTGCTCGGGGATCTCGAGTCGATCGCGACCAAACTCGGTGAATTCGCCGAGGTCGACTACCTCGTGATCACCACCGGTCGATTCGACATCCTGGCCGAGATCGTGGCGACGTCCACGGACCATTTCCTATCCACGCTCAACGCCATCCGGTGCCTGGACGGCGTCCAGTCGAGTGAGGTGTTCACGTACCTGCGTCTCGAGAAGCAGAGCTACGACTGGGGCGTCCGCTAGGTCCGGGCGAATACGACCTCCCCGGCGACCATCGTCAGCAGCACCTCGACCTCCTCGATCAGAGCCGCCCGTTTCGGGTCCACCGACAACACGGCCAGATCCGCGTCTTTGCCCGGGGCGATGGCACCCATCCGGTCTTCGGCGTGGTTGACGAACGCCGATCCGGTGGTGAAGGCGCCCAGGGCAACGTCGAGGCCAAGCCGCTCCCCGGGGATGAGCACATCGGCCTCGGGTCTCCACGGTTGCCGCCGGTGGACGGCGACCGAGATCTGTTCCATCACGTTCGCGGTAGACACCGGCCAGTCGCTCCCCATGGCCAACCTGCCACCCGACCTGGCGATGGCGGCGAACGGATACTGGTGGCGCCACCTCTCCCCGATGTGCGGGATGGTCAGGTCGGTCATCGCCGGCTCCATGCACGCCCATACCGGTTGACAGTTGGCCGTCACATCCAGTGAGGCGAACCGGTCCCGATCGGCCGGATGCACCACCTGCAGGTGGGCGAGGTGATGGCGGAGCCTGCTCGGTCCATTTGCGCTTCGCGCCGCCTCGACCGAATCGAGGGCTGACCGAACCGCGGCGTCACCCAGAGCGTGGAAGTGGCACTGGAAGCCGCGGCGATCCAGCTCTGTGACGATCGCCTCGAGCGCCCCGGGATCGATGAAGTCGATCCCCCGGTTGCCCGCCCGTCCTTCGTAGTCGTCGAGCATCGCGGCCGTGAAGTTCTCGATCACACCGTCGAGCATCAGCTTCACCGCCGTCGCCCGGTACCGGCCTCGCCCCTCCGCTCGAGCCTGCTCGAACCACTCGATCTGTTCGAGCCCCCGATCTCGCTCCCACCAGAGCGCTCCGACGACCGACGCCTGGAGGGTTCCACGATCGACGCAACGGAGATAAGCGGCGTGCTCCTCAGGTGCGACGTGGGCGTCCTGCCAGAACGTCACGCCGTACTCGAAGAGTCGCCGCTGGGCTGCCATCAATGCCGCGTCGAGTTCCCGATCCGACGCGGGCGGGACGTGGCGCTGAACCAGCGCCATCGCGCCTTCGTGAACGGTGCCTTGAGGTGAACCGTCCTCGAATCGCTCGATGACCCCGTCGCGAGGGTCCGACGTCGCTGCCGAGATGCCGGCCATGTGGAGAGCCCGGCTGTTGACCCAGGCCGAATGCCCGTCGCGCACCACCAGGTAGGCAGGCCGGTCCGGAACCAATTCGTCGAGGAGCGCACGCGAGGGACAACCGCGCTCGAACCAGTCATAGACCCACCCCCCTCCGAGCACCCAATTCGGCGACTGAGTGGAGGCATACCGACGAATCAGCTCGACAGCCTCGTCCCGACCGCGAGCTTCGGAGAGGTCACATCGCTGCATGCGGAGCCCGGCACTGATCGGATGGACATGCGCATCCCCGAAGCCTGGAACCAACATCCGGCCCCGGAGATCGACGATCTCGGCCCCATTCGCGTTCAGAGTTCCATTCCTGTCGACCTCTGCGATCGACCCGCCACTGATGCGGACCGCAGTCTCCCCGTCCCAGCCGAACACCGGTCCACCGACGAAGACCGTGTCCTTGCTCACCGGCGGGAATGTACACATCCTGTGAGATCGAGCGGCAAGGATCCGGGCATCGGGTCAACCCGATCGCTAAGTTTGGCGCACGTCACCAAGGGAGATGCATGACCGACGTACCGCCACCGCCGCCCACCCCGCAACCGCAGAGCCCGTATCCAGAAGCCAGCCAGGCCGTCACGGCGCTCGTGCTCGGGATCGTGTCTGTGGTGGCCTGTCAGATCCTCGGGCCGTTCGCGTGGTCGATGGGCAACAAGGAACTCGCCGCGATCGACGCCGGGCGAAGGCCGCCTGAGAACCGGAGCAACGCCAACGCCGGGCGGATCCTGGGGATCATCGGCACCGTGATGCTCGGTCTCGGCCTGCTGGTCATCGTCGCGCTCGTTGCCTTCGGCACATTGGCGGCGGTCACTTCCAGCTGACCCGGCTCGTAGAAGCGACTTCAACCACCAACCAGAGAAAGGGACACCCGCATGACCGACATGCCGCCGCCACCGCCGCCACCGCCACCACCGACCGGAGGGGTTCCGGCTGCGGCCGCCTACCCGGAGAAGAGCCAGGCGACGCTGGCGCTCGTTCTTTCCATCCTCGGCGTCTGCTGTGGCATCTTCACCGCCGTCCCCGGGCTGATCATCGCCAACAACGAAAAGAAGGGAATTGCCGCAGGTCGGCGGGATCCGAGCACTGCGGGTACGGCCCAAGCCGCCTATGTGGTCGCGATCGTGTTCATCGTCCTCAGCGTTGTCGGTATCATCATCAACTTCACCGTCGGTCTCGGCCGGTTTGGCGCGAACTTCTGACATGACCACCGTCGGGCCACTCCGAGCGCTACCGATCACCACCCGGTGGTGGCCGTTGACGCTCCCGCCGGCCCTGGTCGGATTCTTGTCGTGGGGTCCTGCGACCCAGGGCCCCACGACCTGTCCGTTTGCCCTCGCCACCGGCCACGCTTGCCCGCTGTGCGGCGGCACCCGGGCTGCGACCGCGCTGATGCGCCTCGATGCACCTCTCGCCTGGGAGATGCATCCGTTGATCTACCTGATGATCCCGCTGATGGTTGCGGGTTACGTGCGCTGGATCGGCGTCCGGGCGGGCCGGTGGCGACCACTCCCGCCGGCCGGCGTCAACCGAATGGTGATGGTCATCATCGGCCTGTTCGTGGCGGCATGGATCGTGCGAGCGCTGACGGGGACCCTGCCACCGGTCTGATTGGCTGCCATGGCAGCCAATCAGACCAGAGTCCCCAGCCCCGAATCACGAGCCCCGGGCCGCACAAGGTCGAGGCCTCCGGCCTCGGCGGCTCCGATCTCCGACTGCCCCCTCCGTCTCTGATGTCTTCTGGGGAGCGACCCCCAGCCGGACCTGACGGGAAGTGGACGATCGTCGGCCGGCCGTTCAGGGATAGGTCAGTCCTGACCACTCCGTCCCCAGACCAGGCAAGTGGCCGGAAGCCGGAAACCGGCGGTAGCAGGCGGCTGACTACTCGAGACTCGCGACCCGCGCCTTTCAGCGGATCACCAATTCCGGGTGCTGGCGGACGCGGGGCTTGCGGGCGATGACGGCGTCGGCCAGCTGATCGAAGGCCGCCGCGACCTCGGAGTCGGGGGCAGCAAATGACACCGGAATGCCCTCGTCCGCCCCGGAGCGCATCTCAGCCAACAGCGGGATGGACGCCATGAGTGGAACGTCGAGTTCTGCGGCGAGCGCGGCACCGCCCCCTTCACCGAAGATCCGGTATTGCTTTCCATCGTCACCGGTGAACCAGGCCATGTTCTCGACTACCCCCATGACATCCTGGTTGACCTTGGCCGCCATGAGCGCCGCCCGCCGCGCCACTCGTTGGGCGGTCGGTTGGGGCGTCGTGACCAAGAGCACCTGGGCCCTGGGGAGGAACTGACTGAGCGAGATGGATACGTCCCCGGTGCCGGGTGGCATGTCGACGAACAGGAAGTCGGGTTGATCCCACCAGACATCCTTGAGAAACTGCTCGATCGCCTTGTGGAGCATGGGTCCACGCCAGATCACGGCCTGGTCGTCGCCCACGAAGTAGTCCATGGACATCGCCTTCACACCGTGGGCGACGGGCGGGATGATCGACTCGTCGACGACGATCGGCGGATGTTCGACACCGAGCATTCTCGGAATCGAAAACCCCCAGATGTCGGCGTCGATGACTCCGACCGACAAGCCGCGCCGGGCCATCGCCACCGACAGGTTGGTGGTCACCGAGGACTTGCCGACGCCACCCTTGCCGGAAGACACCGCGATGACACGGGTACGGGACCCGGACTCCCCCACTCCCGGTCCGGCCTCGGATCGGAGCCCGTCCATCATGGTCTTGCGTTGTTCATCGGACATGACGCCGAATTCGACCTTGACGCCGGGCGCGACCTCCGCGACGGACCGCTCGAGGTGAGCCTGCGACGGATGATTCGGGACCGGGTTGACGATCGTGGCGCGATCCGAGCCGAGTCGCCGTTCGTCGACCTCGGCGACCATGCCCAGACGACCCAGCGTCCGGCGGAACAGCGGGTCTTCGATCGACTCGAGCTTGGTCTTGAGGTCGGACACGGGTGAATTTCCCCTATGGCGGTCGTGTTTAGAAGCGGCTCGCCACTATAGTTCGGGGGTGTCCAAGCCAATCTCGGCCGCTTCCCGATTGCTCGACGAGCGAATCGGGGACATCACATCGGCCCTGGGCGACCCCACCAGGAGAGCCGTGTACATCGCAGTCCGGGAGGCTGCCGACCCACTCACGAGCACCGATGTCGCCGAGTTGTTCGAGATCCATCCCAATGTCGCCCGCCATCACCTCGACAAACTGGCGAACGACGGCTACCTCGAGGTCGACCGCCGCCGCCAGACCGGGCGCACCGGGCCGGGCGCCGGCCGCCCTGCCAAGTGCTACAGCCCGAGCGGCAAGGGCATCGACCTCCATTTCCCTGCCCGTCGCCACGACCTACTGGTGGAACTCTTGGTGAGGATCGTCGAGCGATCAGGGGGGTCCGACGCCGCTCGCGTCGCCGAGGACGTCGGTCGCGAGTACGGCGAGGAGCTGGCAGCCGAGATCGGTTCTCCGGTCGACGCCGAGTACGAAACCGCCGTGACCGCAATCGCCCGGGCGATGACCGGTCTCGGATTCGAGATGTCGGCTGACCCGGGGGCCGGACGCCTGCTGACGTCATCGTGCCCGTTCGGAGGGGCTGCCGCTCAGCATCCCGAGGTGGTGTGCTCGCTCGACCGCGGAATAGTGTCTGGCCTCTTCGCCGGAATGAGCCGGCCATGTGAGCCCGTGCTCCATCCCGACCCTGACGACGAGTGCGTCACCGAGGTCCCGGTTAGCATCACAGCTCGCTGATCGGCAGTCCAGGGGGAGTCAATGGATCCGGTGCGCTTGCAGGCATCAACCACGTCCGCGGTCGTCAGTCCGCACCATGGTGGGTCCATCCTCTCGTTCTCCGTAGCCGGAACCCAGGTCTTGCGGGCCGGCGCGGACTCACCCGATCCCCGAACCCTGGCGAGCTTCCCGCTGGTTCCCTACTGCAACCGGGTCGCCGACGGCGTCCTCCATTGGGAGGGGGACACCATCGAGATGGGACCCAGCATCCCCGACGAACCTCACGCACTTCATGGCCACGGTTGGCTGGGGAGATGGCAAACCGAGGAACAGGGGTCAAATTGGGTTCGGCTGGGGTACACCCACCCCGCCGGATCTTGGCCGTGGCGTTATCGAGCGGAACAGACGGTGACAGTCGAACCAGGGCGGCTCACGGTGACACTGGGCCTGGTCAATCTGGCGACCAAGTCCATGCCTGCCGGCATCGGGTTTCACCCATATTTCTCGCGACCCGCCCGGATCACGGCCACTCTCGACGGACTCTGGCGGGGTGAGGACACCCTTCCGGACCGATGGGAGGAACACCCAGGGTTCCGTGCCCAGGACGTCGACGCGATCGCGTTCGACAACACCTTCACCGGTTGGGACGGACGCGCGGTGGTCGAGTCGCCGGAGGGGCGGATCGAGATCAGCTCCAATCTCGCCATGCTCCACGTGTACGTCCCTCCAGGACGAGGGATGTTCTGCCTGGAGCCTGTGACCGCGGCACCGGATGCCCTCAACCATCCGGAGCGAGGAGCCGTGGCGCTCGCACCCGGGGAGACGCTCTCGGGCGAAATGACGGTCACTCTCGGCGGGTGACGCAAAGTGGCGCTCGACGCCATCGGTACACTCGCAGCATGGTCTCTGAAACACACCTGGACACGCCCATCGGTCGCCGCTCGATCGCTTCTCTGACCGGAGCCGGGGAGGTAGATCACCTCCCGTACTCGATCAAGGTGCTGCTCGAAGCCGCCTTGCGGCATCGCACCCGCGGGATGACGACCGACGACGACGTCGCTGCGATCGCTTCTTACGATGCCAGTGCCGTCGGGGAGACCGAGATTCCGTTCATTCCGGGACGGGTGGTGCTCCAGGACTTCACCGGAGTGCCTGCAGTGGTCGACCTCGCAGCGATGAGAGCAGCCATCGTGCGGATGACCGGTGACCCGGCTGCGGCCGCCAAGGTCAATCCCGGCGTTCCCTGCGACCTGGTCGTAGATCACTCGGTGCAGGTGGATGCGTTCAACCGGCCCGACGCGCTCGTGATCAACAGCCGACTCGAGTTCGAGCGCAATCGCGAGCGTTATGAGTTCTTGAAGTGGGGCCAGTCGGCATTCGAGAACTTCCGTGTTGTGCCGCCCGCGACCGGAATCGTCCATCAGGTCAACCTGGAGTACCTGGCACGGGTCGTATGGGATGACGGCACATGGCTGTATCCCGACTCGCTCGTCGGCACCGACAGCCACACCACGATGATCAATGGGCTCGGCGTCGTGGGTTGGGGCGTCGGCGGCATCGAGGCCGAGGCAGCCATGCTCGGCCAGCCGATATCGATGCTGCTGCCCGAAGTCGTCGGCTTCGAGTTGACCGGCCGACTCCGGGAAGGCTCCACCGCCACCGACCTGGTTCTGAGGGTGACGGAGATGCTGCGCGCCCACGTAGTGGTCGGCAAGTTCGTCGAGTTCCATGGTTCGGGCCTCGCCGGCATGCCGGTTGCCAACCGGGCCACCATCGCCAACATGGCTCCGGAATACGGCGCAACCGTGGGTTTCTTCCCGGTCGACGACCAGACACTGAAGTACCTCAGGTTGTCAGGCCGTCCGGATGCCCTCATCGACACGGTCGAGCAGTACTACCGGGAACAGGGGTTGTGGCTCGACCCATCCCGGAAAGTCGCCTACTCCTCCAATCTCGAACTGGACATGGCAACGGTCGAGCCGGCACTCGCCGGGCCCAAGCGACCCCAGGACCGCATCGACCTGTCCGGGATGAAGACCCAATGGCACCAGGATCTGAGCAACACCTTCGGCAAGGCCTCCCCCGCCACCGAGGGAACGGTCTCGGAGTGGAACGGAGAGGGTGGAACCCCGGCCAACGGCGGGCCTGCCCCCTCGGACACGGTGCCGGTCGAATACGAGGGGGCCTCCTTCGAACTCACCGACGGGGCAGTCGTCATCGCTGCGATCACCTCCTGCACCAACACCTCCAATCCGGATGTGATGATCGGTGCAGGACTGGTCGCCCGAAGAGCGCGGGAGAGAGGCATCAGCCGGAAACCCTGGGTCAAGACATCGCTTGCTCCGGGGTCTCAGGTCGTGACCGAGTACCTCGAGGCAGCGGGACTCGATGAGGATCTAGAGGCAGCCGGCTTCTTCACCGTTGGATACGGGTGCACGACCTGCATCGGGAACTCCGGACCGCTGCCGACCGAGATCTCGGCCGCCATCAACGCCCACGGCCTGGTTGCCGCTTCGGTTCTCTCGGGCAACCGCAACTTCGAGGGCCGGATCTCTCCGGATGTCCGCGCGAACTACCTCGCCTCGCCGCCGTTGGTGGTCGCCTATGCACTGGCCGGCACCGTCGACTGGGATCCCATGACCGAGCCGTTCCCGGGCACGGACGTGCTCCTCGAAGACCTGTGGCCGACTCAGGCGGAGATCGACGACATCGTCGGCCGGTACGTGACAGAGCGACAGTTCACCGAGAAGTACGCGGATGTATTCACCGGCTCGGACGAGTGGCGATCCATCGCCACCACCGGGGGGGCGCTGTTCGAGTGGAGCCCCAAGTCGACCTATGTTCAGGAGCCACCCTTCTTCGTGGACCTGGCACCTGAACCCCAGCCCCTGACTCCGATCGAACATGCCCGAGCCCTGGCCAAGCTCGGCGATTCGGTCACGACCGACCACATCTCTCCGGCCGGATCGATCAAGGTGGATTCGCCCGCCGGCCGCTATCTGATCGACCATGGCGTTCAACCGGCGATGTTCAACTCCTACGGGTCACGTCGGGGGAACGACAGGGTGATGACCCGGGGTACGTTCGCCAACATCCGTGTGCGCAATCACCTTGCTCCGGGGACTGAAGGAGGTTTCACCACCGACTTCCTCGATGGCCAGGTGAAGAGCATCTACGAGGCGGCGATGGCCTACCAGGAGGCCGGGGTCCCGTTGGTGGTACTGGCCGGCAAGGACTACGGGATGGGCTCTTCGCGCGATTGGGCGGCCAAGGGCACGTTCCTTCTCGGCGTACGTGCGGTTGTTGCCGAGAGCTTCGAACGCATCCACCGCTCCAACCTCGTGATGATGGGTGTGCTGCCGCTGGAATACCTTCCGGGCGAGAGCGCCGAGTCGCTCGGACTCGACGGGACGGAGACCTTCGCCATCGACGTCGACGATCGCCTCGAGCCGAGACAAAGCGTGACGGTGACTGCCACTCGTCTCGACGGTTCGCATGTCCGATTCGAAACCCGGTGCAGGGTCGACACTCCGATCGAGGTCGAGTACCTACGCCACGGCGGGATCCTCCATTACGTCCTTCGACAGATGGCGGCTTCCTGAGTTCGAAGCCGAACCAGTTTTTCGCGATCGACTGTTTCGAGTTTGCCGGATAGTTCGATCGACCTATGCTTGCGGCCGCCAGCCCCCTAAGAGAAGGGATTTGCCGCGTGCGGCGACTGCCCCTCCTGAGCATCCTGTTGCTCGCCGCCTGCGCACCGCAGGCCGCAACCAACCCCAGTACCGGCCTCGATCCACACCGTGGCGATCACCCACCGACGGCCGTCGCACCGGTGACGCCGACCACGGTCGAGGGGCAGCCGACGACCACCGTGCTGGTCGAGGAGCACCCCGACCGGATTGAAGTGCTCGAAGCCCGGGTGACCGCCACGACGGTCCTCGAGGACGAAACCACGACGACGACCAAGGCCCCGGCCAAGACCACGACCACGGCCGCTCCTTCGACGACCCGCGCTCCTGCGCCGGATCCGACGCCTGAGCCAACCGAGGCCCAGGGCGGCTTCTCATCGGCCAAGGAGAACGATTTCGCATCGCGCATCAACGCGCTGCGTAGCGACGAGGACGTAGCCCAGCTCTCCCGGAATGGTGGACTCGACGACTACGCCCGGAATTGGGCCAAAGAGCTCGCCAAGGCCGGCCGGCTCAACCATTCCAACTTTGGTTCATTGCTGGGCACCTGGTCCACCGTCGGCGAGAACGTCGGGTACGGCGGCTCGGTGGAGCAGATCTTCTCGGCCCTGGTCAACTCCGGCGGGCATTACGCCAACATGGTGGCCGAGGAGTTCACACACTTCGGGATCGGCGTCTACGTCGACGATGACGGAGTGCTGTGGACCGCCCACGTCTTCGCCGGGTGATCGAACTGTCCGCTTGCTCAGGCGATGAATTCAGTCGCCCCAATACCGCTGCTCACGGAACGGGTCGCCGTACATGTGGTACCCGTTGCGTTCCCAGAATCCCGGCTCGTCATGGTCCAGGAACCGGAGGCCGCGAACCCACTTGACCGACTTCCAGAAGTAGAGGTGGGGCACGACCAGCCGGAGTGGCCAGCCGTGTTCGAGCTCGAGCTGCTCGCCCCCGAACCGATGGGCGAACAGATTGGGTTCCGCGACGAAATCCTCGATCGGAAGGTTGGCCGTGAACCCATGTTCGGCCAGTACCACGACGTGGGTCGCCTCGGGCCGGACTCCGATCCGACTGACGACCTCTGAAACCGCCACCCCCTCCCAGACGGTGTCGAGCTTCGACCATTTCGTGACGCAGTGGATGTCGGCGGTGACCGTGGTTTGAGGCAGCGCCAATATGTCCTCATATGTGAAACGCACGGGCGAGTCCACGAGACCCTCGACCCGGAAGTCCCAGGCACCGAGTTCGATCTTCGGCGTGACGCCGGCGTGCAAGACCGGAAACCGCTCGGTGAGGTACTGACCGGGCGGAACCCGTGCCGGGTCGATACCGGCAGCCGCCAGCTCGCCCTGTTTGCGGTTGAAGAACCCCATTGCCGTACCCTTCGCCTATGTCTGCCGATCAGCCGGTCGAACCGTTGAAGACCAGAACCGGGCTCCTCACTGCGGTATTCCTCGCCGTCGTCCTGGTGGGCTTCGGCATCGCTCGGCTTCAGGCTAGGCCGGAGTCTTCGCTTCCGGGTGGTCCCATGGTCGGTCGCATGGCGCCGGAGATCACGGTGGACCTCTTTGTCGCCGATGGGGCCGCCGGCGATCGATGGACGCTGTCAGATCACCTTGCCGGAGACGGTAGACCCGTTCTCCTGAACCTCTTCGCGTCGTGGTGCGCGCCCTGCGAGGTGGAGATCCCACGGCTGTCGGCATTTGCCGAGCGACACCCCGAAATAGCCGTTCTCGGAGCCGCAGTCCGCGACGAGGAGTCTTCGGCCAGGGAGTTCTCCGCCCGACTCGCACCGTCTTATCCGACCGGGATAGACGCGACCGGCCGCCTCCGGGACTCCATGGTCGGTTTCGGAATGCCGGCGTTGTTCCTGATCGACGAAACCGGCACCGTCGTCGCTCAGTACGAGGGAGGAGCCGGGGAGGAACAGCTCGAGCAGTTGCTCGACGCACTCGGTTGACACCCGACTCGAACACCGGGGCGGCTCAGGGGGCGAGGGCGAGGATGTACTCCTGGTTGGGTCCGTCGGTCATCTCGGCGAAAACGACCAACCGCTCCCTGGCCGATCCGATCGGGTTGCAGGTGGTGAGGGTCAGCCAGGCGCCTTCACGGTGTTCGGCCACCCATACATCGAACGGAGAGACGATGACCAGCTCTCTGACGAGGTAGGTATGGATCCCGACGGCCGTCTCGACCAGTATCTCGTCGCCGGCTACGAGGTCGTCGAGCGCAAAGAACGGGGCGCCATAGGTCGTGCGGTGCCCGGATAGCACTGAATTGCCCGGCTGACCCGGGAACGCCGTCCCGGCCAGCCGTCCCGGGCCCTGCTTGAGGATCTCGGTGTCGGTTCCCTGAAACACGGCCTGTTCGATCTCGAGCTTCGGGATTCGGAGCAGGGCGATGACGTCCCCGTCGGCGCCCCCTTCCTCCCGATGGAGCAGCGCCGGATTGTCGGGCGTCGTGACGACCGGGGGCAGCGTCTGCTGGCGGTCGGGGAGGGCGGCTCTGAAGCCCTCACGAGCCTCGGCCTGGACACCGCGATTGAGGAAGTTGGTCGCTCCCACCTGATAACCGACGTAGCCCAGCAGGAAGAAGCCGCTCCAAACCATCGTCCAACCCAGCACCCGGATCAGCCATCGCATCTCTGGCCAGGGTATCGGCGACCACCGCCTAGACAAGTGTGCCGGCGCTCGGACTCGTCGACATCAGCGGCCGGTCCACTCCGGCGATCGCTTCCCGAGGAACGCCGCCACACCTTCCCGAGCATCGTCGGTCATCGATACCGACGTCAGACCGACTTGGAGCAGATCGAGGGCGGCGTCCAGTCCAAGACCGTGAATCGTGTAGAAGGCGTCCCGCCCCAACGCCAACGCGGCTGGACTCTTGCCGGCCAGTCCATCGACCACCTCATCGACCGCCGAGTCGAGATCACCCCGCGTGACCACTCTCGAGACAGCCCCGAGCCGCAACGCCTCCTCGGGCGAGATCAGGCGGCCGGTCATCATCAGTTCGAGGGCCGCCTTGAAAGGCATCGCACGGGCGAGAACCGCAGAGATCATCATCGGCCAAAGACCTACGTCGATCTCCGGAGTGCCGAGCTTGGCGTCGTCCACACAGATCGTGATATCGCAGGCAACGGCGAGGCCGAACCCTCCGGCGAGGGCGTGACCGTTGACCCGGGCCACCGTCGGCTTGCCTCCCGTAGCCATCGTCCGGAAAAGACGGGCGAGCATCCCGCGCTCACGATGAAGCCCGATTGGATCGTCCACGAATCCGGCCGCCAGGTCTCCCCCGGCCGAGAAGGCCCGATCGCCGGCGCCCGTGTAGACGAGCACCCGAACCGCCGGGTCCTCCATCGCCTCTTCCGTCCGCTCTGCGAGGCTCGCCATCACGTCGGCCGACATCGGGTTGCGGCGCCCGGAGTCATCGATCGTCAACGTCGCCCTTCCCGCCGTCACTTCGTATCTGAGCACGCCGTGAACTCCCATCGCCGGAAACCTGTGATACTTGGCCGCCATGGTATGGCTGCTGATCGTCATGTTGGTGGCGCTCGCCATCGCCGTCTTTCGAGGGGGTCGGCTCGGGAACCTCGCAGACATCCGCCTGCGCATGTGGTGGTTGCTCCCGCTGGGCTTCCTGCTCCAGGCCGTTGCAAAACTGATGGACGAGAGCCGGGCACCGCTGGCGGTGGGGCTGATCCTGGTGTCCTACCTCCCGCTGCTGGGGATGGTCTGGCTCAATCGTGAGCGACCCGGCATGTGGCTCACAGGCCTCGGGATCCTGATGAACTTCACCGTGATCTCACTCAATGGCGGCATGCCGGTCATGCGGGAGGCCGCCCTGATCGCGGCCGGCTCCGACCAGATCGGCTCCGTGGCGGAGGGATACAAACACGTCGTCCTGGGCCCTGACACCACCTTCCCGTTCCTGGCAGATGTGATTCCGATCCGGGTCTTCGGCGAAGGTCAGGTGATCTCACTCGGCGACGTGTTGCTCGCCGTGGGCCTGTCCGGGTTCCTACAAGCCGAACTCCGCCGGCCGGTGCGCTGGTTCAAGCCAGGAGTGCGGCTTCAGGGGGGGTCGGCCACCCGGCACCAGTGACTCGTCAGCGAACGGTTGGATGACGCACTCCGCCGGACCGCTCCAGGCGGTTGCGAAGAGCTCCGACGACTGACGGGTCGAAGTCGTCGCTCGTGCCTCGCTGGAGTTCGTCCAGGGTCTCGGCCGCCGACCGGCCTTGTTCGGTGGATCGTACGAAAGCGCCCACCACTCGAACGATGCGAGCACCGACCCCGAGGGTCGGGTCCGCCGGTCCGCCCGGGACCTTGAACGGGTCGTACTGTCTGCGCACATTCTCTGCGACCGGTGCCAGATGAATGCTCTGTCCCAAGACCTCGGCACCCCAGCGGGCGACGTCGAAATCGGTGTAGCCGCTGTGCACGATCCCTGACTCGTTGAGCGCCACCAGGCCTACCTCGTGCATCAGAGAGGAGTGTTCGACCACATCCACGTTCTTCGGTAGCAGACGAAGGTCCAGGGCCAGCTGGCGGCCGAGCCGGGCGGCACTGAGGGCGTGCCCGGGCATCGAGTGGCCGGCTACTTCGGGGATCTGAGCGAGGGCCCGCAGCGTCTGTTCATACGTCTCCTTGGTGCTCCGGAACCGGGCCAGGGCAGTGTGGGTGAACGAATAGGGAAGGACTGAAACCACCAGCGCCCACCAGCCCACGTAGTCGACCGTCAGCCCGAACAACGCGCCGGCGCCGGTGATGGCGAAATACGAGTCTGCGTCTCCCAACGCTTTGACGAGCCGGTACCTCAACCCACCCCGATCGCGACCGCTCGCCACCACCGAGGCCCAGATCAGCTCGAATCCGAACGCGCCTCCCGCGGCTACGAGGAACAGAATGGTTCGCCACCAGCCGATCAGATCGTCGAACGGCGCAACCATTCCGAGAACCGACACGAGCGTCACATAGACCAGGTACGACCCGAGTGCCTGCATCATGATCGGTATCAGCTGTCGCTGGTCCTTCCCCCGCACGGAGGAAACGAACCAGGTGAGACCCATTCCGGCCAGACCGGCTGCGATTGCCCCGCGAGGGTCGAACATGGGCACCCGGTCCACCAGGATCAACGGAATCGCCGTCCCCACTCCATGAGCCACCGTTCGCGCCGAGCCCCATCTCGTGGGGATGGTCAGAGACGACGCCAGGGCCAGCACTCCTGCGGCCAGAGCAACCAACCGCAGGTCGGTCTGAGACTCGGCTGCGACGAACCAGGCCCCCACGAGCGTTCCAGGAGCAGAGATCCCGGCAAGCACCCAGACCCAGGGCGCGGCCTCCCGGCGGTCAACCACTCTTCACCTCCGGGAGTTCGGCCCGTACCCACTGACCCAGCGTGGGCTGTCCAAACACCCGACCGGCGGACTGGATTGCCCGCTCCAGGGCATCCACCACATCACGGTCGTAGAGAAGGGACTGGTTGTCACGAAGGGCGTCGAACGCCGCAAATTGACTCATCGACATCCGGTATGAGCGCGAACTCGTCATGGCGTCGAAGGCGTCTGCCACCGCCAGCACCCTCTGCTCGAGAGTCGGAGTCATGCCATGGGAATGATGGCGCTGGCCGAAGTCCTCCTGTTCGAGGCGGGGGTGGAATCCCGAGGTGACAGCAACCATCGGCTCGAGAAAGTCCACCTCGCTGAGCAGGTCGTCCACCCGGTGCGAGTGGCGCCGTAACTCCCGGTACTCGTCATCGCTCAACGCACCCTGCTTGCCGAGAAGGTCGGCGGGTACGGCGAGCTTTCCGACGTCGTGGATCAGCGCCGCCCATCGCAGCCTCTCGAGCTGGGTACCGGTGAATCGCAATTCGTCGCCGATCATCTGGCAGAACTCGGCTACCCGCTCGGTGTGACCGCGGGTGTAGAGGTCCCGAGTTTCGAGCGTCTTCACGAACCCCTTGAGCGAGTCCTCGTGTGCCCTTCGGAGCTGGGAGTAGGACGTGTAGACCAGGTGCCCGATGACGTACACCCCGAGGACGAGGGGAATCAGCGGTGAGCCGGCCGGGGTATCGGAGCCTTCAGGTCCGCTGGCGAGGAGAATGGCGCCCAGCATTCCCCCCAGGAACCCCATGAGGACCTGAGCCGAGAACAGCGAAGACATACGTGACCACGGCAAGAGGTTTTCGGTGCCGTAGACCGCCCGCACCGCCATCCGGACCAGACCGAGATTGAAGACCGAGTAGACGAAAGCCGCGACGCTGCCGGCGACCGCGATCTCGAGCAGATTGGCCTGGTCCACCAGTTGTCCGGACAGGTCCCCGAGCAGCAGATCGAGAACGAGTCCGGCGAGGGCCGCCGACGTCGTGATCTGCCCGAAGTTGGAGGCGGGTTGGAAGATCCGCCGGTTCTTGATGTCGCCCGGCCCGATCAGGCCGGTTGCTCCGATCAACATCATCGCCAACGTGGCACTGCCGGTCTGGAGCGCAAACACCACCCCGGCGGTGAACAGCGGCATCACGCCCGAACTCATGTTCCAGCGATCGTTCACCTCGACGGCTTTCAGCTCCAGAACGAGAAAGGCGCCGCTGAAGAAGACCCAGGCGGGCCAATCGATGACCGTCAGATCGGAACCCCGCCACCAGAAGACCGAGAAGGCCACGGCGAGGCCGATGATCAGGTAGATCCATCCGACGATCACCCGACCGCGCCGCTGCCGTTGTGTGAGAGCCATCGTCATGACGGATCGAACTCAGCGGGGCGCCGGCAAGACCGGAAGTGGAATGCTTGGAAAGGGGCTGGGGACGAAGAGGCTGGGAACGAAAGGGCTGGGAACGAAGCTGGGAACAAGGTTGGGGAAAAGGCTGGGGACAAGGTTGGGGAAAAACCTGGGGAGCAACATGAGAGATGGCCCGGCAAGTCGGTCAACCGATCCGTGAGTTCGCCGAGGCGGCGACGACCATCGTCGCCAGGCTGCCGACGGTAGTGATGAATCGTATTAGTCGGGATTTCATCCGGCTATCACCTGGTTTCTTTTGCATTCTCGCCCCACCGGCTTCCGGTGTGGCGGATTTCCGCTCCGCTGGTGGTGATAGTCGACCGCTTGACCGGGCTCTCTCTCCCTTCCCCCGGAACGCTCTCGCGCCCCGGGAAACCTCTTCCTTCGCCGGTCAATCTACACATCGACCGGCTCCGAGGCCCCATGCACCCGTCGTTGTCGTCCGGGTTCCGCCCGCAAATCGGTTGGTGACTCCGCCTCGATCTCGGTCTGCGCTCCGAGTCGAGGCCGGTGCCGGCGTGAGCCGGTTCGGCAAATCTAACCGTCGGCGACGACCACGACAAGGGGCGAAATCACAACGGAGCGTGGCTACGCTGCCCGGCATGAAACCCACCGCCCTCGAAGACACGCTGCGACGCATCCCGGGGATCGAGGCGGTCCGGGTCGTGATCCGTGGTCAGGACCTGGCCGAGGTCCACATTCTCGCCCAACCGGGCAAGGCCGCAAAGCAAGTGGTTCGCGACGTCCAGTCCGTCGCGCTGGCGGGCCACGGCGTCGAAATCGACCGCCGGATCGTCTCGGTGGTTCAGATGGAGTCCGCGGATCTCGTCGCCGGCGACCGGCCCGTGATTCAGGACGTTGCCGAGGAGATCGATGGCTCCCGGATGAAGATGACCGTGACGCTCGAATGGCACGAGGTGAGACTCACCGGCACCGCTACCGGCCCGGCGGCGTCGTCGACCAGGCTGCGTCTCGTGGCAGAAGCGACGA
Source organism: Acidimicrobiia bacterium (assembly GCA_041591895.1). GTDB lineage: Bacteria > Actinomycetota > Acidimicrobiia > Spongiisociales > ZC4RG35 > JBFHRE01. The sequence goes on along the minus strand of JBFHRE010000005.1, from coordinate 1,811 downwards.
TTTCCGCCCTGGAGCAGGCCCTCAACCAGGAAGCCGCCTTCGCGATCAATGCCGTGGACAACCCCACTGTGGGCACGAGGGAGGTGGCCATCGCTCAGGTGGTCCTGGTGGTGGAACAGCGGGAGCGACTTCTTGTCGGCTCGTCCATCGTGGATGCCGACCCGGCCAAGGCGATGGTGCGGGCGGTACTCGACGCGGTCAACCGACAGGTGCCGGCGCTCCGACGGTGACACAACCTCTCGCCGTTCGCGGCACCGGTGGGTTGGTGGTCTCCCCCCACAGCATGGCGACAGAGGTTGGAGTCGATGTCCTCGATGGTGGCGGAAACGCGGTTGACGCTGCCATCGCCACCAACGCCGTTCTGGGCACCGTCGCCCCCGAGATGTGCGGCATCGGTGGTGATCTGTTCGCTCTCATCTGGCGAGATGGGGAGGTGGAATGTCTGGATGCCGCAGGCTGGGCCGGCCTGGGAGCCGATCCCGAGGGGCTGCGGCGCTCCGGACACACCATCATGCCGAACCGCGATCCGCAGACCGTCACCATTCCCGGTTGTGTGGCCGGCTGGTATTCCTTGGCGGACCGGTTCGGCTCGCGGCCGATCGCAGATCTCCTCCACCCGGCAGAACGGCTGTCGGCCGATGGTTTCCCATCCTCTACTTCCCTTGCCGAAGCGGTGGCAGCCAGGGCAGACGATCTCCTGGCCCAGCCGCACGGCTCGGAGCTGTTTGTCGATGGACTGCCTCCCCGAGCAGGTGCCAACATCGAACGACCAACGCTCGCCAGGACGCTTGCCTCGATCCGACACCATGGAACCGCCGGTTTCTACTCCGGTCCCGTCGCAGAGGAGGTATCGCTCGCAACCGGTCGGGCCATCACTCCGGCCGACCTGGAGTCCTACCGGCCCGAGTGGGTGGAGCCGCTGTCACTGGAGGTGTTCGGGCTCACCGGATGGACGGTGCCGCCCCCGAGCCAGGGATACCTGACCCTCGCGGCGGCCCGGGTACTGGAGACTCTCGTCCCGGAACCCGACCCCCGGGATCCTCAGACACTCCACCTGATGATCGAAGCGTATCGAGCGGTCGCTGCCGACCGGGACGAAGTTCTCTCGGATCGGAGATTCCTCCCTCCCGATTGGACACATCAACTCGACTCGGAGCACCTCGACCGCGTCGCGGCTTCGATCGACCCGGAACGGGCTCGACCGTTCGCCAAGTTGAGGCAGCCGCCTGGCGGCACGGCCTACCTATGCGCACTTGATCGGACCGGAATGGCGATCAGTCTCATCCAGTCGAACTATTCGGGCATCGGCGCCGGAATCGGGGCCGCCGGATTCTTCCTCCACAATCGGGGGGCGGGGTTCGACCTTCGGCCAGGACACCCCAACGAACTCGCCCCCGGTAAGCGACCGCTCCACACCCTGTCACCAACGCTGTGGACGCGCGGAGAACGGCTCGAAGCCGTCGTCGGGACCCGGGGCGGCCATCAGCAGCCGCAGATACTCCTCACGGTGCTCACCGGGCTGCTGGGGGCGGGGATGGACGGCCGGGCGGCGATCGAGGGCCCGAGGTGGATCACAGAACACACCTCACCCGAGTCGGCGATCGAGGTCGAGCGGTCCTTGCCCCCGGCCACGATCGAATATCTGAGGTCCAAAGGACACGCGGTCCGGATCCGGCCGGAGCGTCAGCCCGGGTGGGGCCCCGTTTCGATCATTTCGAACGACGGGACTGCCGGTTCCGGGTACTCCGATCCGAGAGTCGACAGCGCCGCCGCCGGCGGACCCGGAGCAACTCCGATCAGCCCCTGATGGC
>JBFHRE010000004.1:0-44711 GCA_041591895.1 Acidimicrobiia bacterium | reverse complement strand
CGCCGAGAGCGAAATCGGACTCCGGTCGACCGCAGCAGTGAGATCGGTGAGGGTGCCGTCCGGCTCGCGCCTGATCACGTGAGCGGTCGTGGGCCATGTGGCCTCGGGCCGTCCGAGGATGTGCAGTGTGCCGTCGGGTGCGTAGCTCGGAAGCCGCCACATCCCCCTCGGCTCGACAGCCTTCGTCACCTCACCCGATGCGACGTCTACCTCATACACATCCACGCCGAGTTCGAGACTCCGGCGAGGGTGTCGGTCCGAGATGAACGCGATCGTGGTCCCGTCGGGCGACCAGGCGGGCTCGGAATCGTCGAAGCCGGGGCCGGTCAGCCGCCGAGCCTGGCGCTCCCCGGTCGCGTCGATCACCCAGATCGACCGATCCCGGCCGGCGAGCCAGCCCTTGCCGTCGAACCGGTACGGGACCGTCGTCAACCGTTTGGGCCGCCGGTCGCGCTCCTCCCGATCGAGATCGGGTGCGGTCCACGTCGCTGCCACCACCGCCACGTTTTCGCTGTCCGGCGACCAGGCCAGCTCCTCGACACCGAGCTCGAAGTCGGTGATCACGACCGGCTCGCCGCCGCTCGCCGGCATGACAGCCACCTGCTTCGCCTCGCCGACCTTGCGGACAAACGCCAGCCGGGTGCCGTCGGGCGACCACCTCGGTGCATGATCGTCGGGGCCCTGAGTGAATTGCCGGGGTGCCCCGTCCTGGTGGAGCCAGATCGATCGGTGATATCGATCTTCCTCGACCTCCACCCGGGACAGCACATACGCCACCCGGCCTCGGTCTGCTCGCGGATCCTCGACCGCGGTCAGCCCATCGATGTCAGCGATGTTCAGCGTGAATCCTTTCGAACCTGAGGCGAGGGTATACCCTCCGGCTCATGCACCGGCTCATCGCCTCCTGGTTCGGTTCGGGCCTCATCCTGCGCAGGGTTCGGGGCTCGGACATTGGCTCCGGCACGCTCGCAGCCGGGCTGACATTCGGGGCAGGTCTGTTGATCGCACCGCTTGGCTGGGCGATCCAGACCGGTGCCGCGGTGGCCGTCACTCTTCTCTCGATCTGGGCTGCGGCCCCGTTCTCCAGCCACGACGGGCCACCCGACCCGGCGGGCACGAAGGAAGGTGATCCCGGTTGGGTGGTGGTCGACGAGGCGGCCGGCGCGCTCGTGGCGATGATCGGTCTCGGCCTGCCGGCGGCGGTCGTCGGCTGGATCATCTTCCGAGCCGCCGACATCTTCAAGACCCGATTCCCGGGGGTGGCTTCGGCAGAGCGCCTCGGTGGGGGATTGGGAATCACAGCCGACGACATCGTTGCCGGGTTGTACGGCCTGGCGGCTGGGTGGCTGTTCCAGCTACTGCTCGGCTGATCCGGAGATTCACTGGCCGGCTGCGATCAGAAGCTCGGCCAGGACTTCGGGCTGCTCGCGAAAGACCCCATGGTCGGCGGCGATCTCCGAAATGGACGCCCCCACCGACGCCGCCATCGCTCGCTGGGCGGCGGGAGGCACCAGCGTGTCGTTGGTGGTGAGGATGTAAGTCTGAGCACCGGTTCTCCTGAGCTCCCCACGCCACTTCTCCCTCAGGGCCGCAATTCCTTGCGGGCGTTGCGTCCGCTCGAGATTCAGACGGGCGGCATCCTGAAGCGCCGGATCCATCCCGGAGACGTATGCGTCGATGTTCAGGGCACACAGTCCGGGGCCGGCACTGACGATCAAGCCGCCGAAGGCGGCTAGGCCCGCCGCCTCATCGCCCCCCTCGAAGGGGTCGCCGCCCGCAAAGAGATCGAGGACCGATGTGTCAGGCCTAGGGATCCACGCCGCCACGTACACGACAGGCAGATCGGGGTGCTCCAAGGCGATCCGAGAGGCAGTGAAGCCTCCAAACGAGTACCCGACCAGCACCACATCGGCGAGGTCGTCGGGCAGCACCGCGCGGACTGCGTCCGCGTAATCGCTGAGATTCGCATCCGCTTCGGCGCACGGCAGATCTACGACAATTGCGGGGTGCCCGGCTGCCTTCAAGGGCTCGAGCACCGGTTCCGCAATGGCAGGCGTATCCCACGCCCCCGGGACGATGACGAACGTCGACATGTCGAAACCTCCGTAGGGCCTGATCAACGCGGTGACCGTTCGGGATTCAAGTCGCCGGTGACGGTTCGTGCGGCGACAACCGCACATTGGCTGCGACTGGTTCCTGGCCCCGAGAATCGGTCCAACGTGCTCAGCCGAGGTCGAGCGCCCGAGCCTCGACGATCCCCTCCACCTTCCGCAACCCCTCGACCTGCTCTGCAGTGAGCGCCTGATCGACGTTGAGACCCATCATCGCCGCCTCGCCGGTGACCCGGGACCGGCCCACGACCATGTTGGCGATGTTGATCCCCAGAGAACCGAGGTAGGTGCCCATCCGCCCGATCACTCCCGGAGTGTCGGCGTTCCGCATGATGACGATGTGGCGGGAGAACGGCAGCTCGACCTCGTGACCGAGGATCTCGACCATCATCGGACCCTTGCGGGCGAGGGTTCCGGCCAGCGAGAGGTCCCTCCCCGTGTCGGCGACCCTGAGCACGGACACGTACTCGTCGCTCACCTCGGACGACTCGAGATCGACCACGATTCCGCGGGACTCGGCTAGCGCGGTGGCATTCACGTATGAGACCGGTTCGGTCGAGACCGCGGACAGCGCCCCCTTCAGGACCGCCAGCTTGAGCGGTCTGAGCTCGTGTCCGGCGATCTTCCCCTCGGCACGGATGAGGAGCCGCCCCGAAAGGCCCTCTCCCAGCCCCACGAATGCCCGGCCGAGATTCTCGGCCACGGGCAGGAATGCCCGCACCTCCTCGGTGACCTCACGGCCGAGATCGACGTTCACCGCCGATGGGACCAGTTCACCGCGGAGCGCGGCTGCGACGGCTTCGGCCGTGTCGATACCGGCCTTGTCCTGGGCCTCGGCGGTCGACGCACCGAGATGCGGAGTGACGACCACCTGCGGCAGGTCGAACAGGGGACTCTCGGTGGTCGGCTCCACGGCGAACACGTCGAGACCGGCTCCCCCGACCTGACCCGACCGAATCGCCTCGGCGAGGGCGGACTCATCGATGATTCCCCCGCGAGAGGTGTTGACGATCCGCACTCCGGGCTTGCACTTCTGCAAGTTCTCCTTGCCGAGGAGGCCCTCGGTCTCTTTGGTCTTTGGGAGATGGACTGTGATGAAATCTGCCACGGCCAGCACTCCATCGAGGTCGGTCAGCTCCACCCCGAGGCGGCGGGCACGGTCCTCCCCGACGAACGGGTCGTAGGCGACCACATTCATTCCGAACGCCTGACACCGCTGGGAGACGAGGGTGCCGATCTTGCCCAGGCCGATCACACCCAGCGTCTTGCCGTACAACTCGACCCCCCCGAAACTCTTGCGATCCCAGTGGCCGGCCGTGAGCGAACCATGGGCACGGGCGATGTTTCGGGCCTGACCGAGCAGCAATGCCATGGTGTGTTCGGCGGCGGAAATGGTGTTGGCGTGAGGAGCGTTGACGACCAGCACGCCCAGTGCGGTGGCTGCCCCGACGTCGATGTTGTCGACTCCGACCCCCGCCCGGCCGACCACCTGGAGGTTGGGGGCCGCCTCGAGCAACTCCCGATCGACGTTGGTGGCAGAGCGGACGATGAGCCCATTGGCTTCGCTCAAGGCTGCGACCAGCGCCGCCCGGTCGGAACCGACCAGCACGTCCACGTCACAGAACTCGGCCAGAGCCTCGATACCGGCGCTTGCTATGGCCTCCGCAACGACAACCTTCGGTTTCATCTGGGTCTCCGACTCGGGTGGGATGCCATTGTGCAGAATCGGGCCCGCTCTCCCAAAGTCGGGACCAAGTCCCGATGTGGCCGGGAACCCAACCGCCTACGCTCTTCCCAACGAGAGGAGGAACATGCCCTGGCAGCCGAAGAAGATCGTTGCGGCGGTCGACGGTTCGGAGCAGTCGATGCACGCCGCGCAGCATGCCATCGACCTGGCTCGCATCACCGGGGGTTCGGTGAGCCTCATCACCGTGGTTCGGCCCCCTGAGGGCTGGTGGGGATTGGAAGGCGCTCCCCCATCCCCGGAGGCGCTCGCCCGGGCCGTGGCGGCCGGACAGCGCGAGATCCTGGACAAGGTTCTCGAGGCGATCGACTCCGAGGGAGTGGTGGTCGACTCGACGGAGGAGTTGGGCGACCCGACGGCCGCGATCATCGCCCATTGTGAGGCAGTCGGCGCCGACCTCCTGGTGCTGGGTCGCCGGGGCGCCGGCCTGGTCGAGCGGGTGATTCTTGGCTCCGTCGCCGACCGTCTGGCCCACCACGCCCCTTGTCCGGTGCTCATCGTCGCCTGAGACGTCGGGAGCGAAGCCAGTGACGGCGTAGGATCGTCCCATGCCGTCAACCACCGCGGTTCGTCTCCGCCGGGCCATCGAGGCTTATCACGCCTGCTCGTATTTCGCTCCCGAAACCCGAACGACGTACACGGACCGACTCGGCCTCCACCCGTGGGCGTCGTACTTCGCCGGCCGGGCCGCTCCGATGGGGGCCGTGGGCGCCGAGGTGGTGACGGCCGTCTTCTACGGCTTCAGTCCAACGCTCGTCGGTCGCTCGATCCCCGCGGTGTGGGACGTGATCTCTCCGACCGAGGCAATCGCCGATCGCTTGCACGGAGTCGACCGAGCTCTCCACCGAATCCTCGAGACAGCGATCGACACACCCGAGATCGTCGAGGCTCGAGTCCTCGCCCGCAGGGCCGTCGAAGGCTGCGAGTTCGCCGGTCGTCCCCTGTCTGCGGCAACCGCCGCCATACCGGCACCCGAACCCGCCCATCTCGACCTTTGGCAACTACTCACGATCCTGCGTGAGTATCGGGGTGACGGCCACGTGGCCGCGCTCGTGGGAGCGGGGGTGGGACCGATCGAGTCGCTGTTGACATCCGTAGGCTTCGGCGACTTTCCGATCCACTCCTACCGTCGCCTGCGAGGGTGGTCGGAGGAGGAATGGGCAGCAGGCATCGATCGCGCCATCGATCGCGGCTGGATCACGCCAGAACCGATCGAGCTGACCCATGCCGGCTCGGCACTCCGGAACGAGATCGAGACGGCGACCGATACGTCGATGTCCGGACCGATGGAGGCGCTGGGCGAGGAGGGTGCGCTCCGCCTGATCGAACTCGTGAAACCGCTGAGCCGGAAGATCGTCGAAAGCAGGGGGATCGCGTAGCCGGCTTCCGGCTACCGGCCACCAGCTTCCACTCAATGGCCGGGGACTGGAGGCTGGAGTCTGGAGACGCCGAGCCCGCAGGGCTCGGCTCAAGCAAGTGCCGGAATCACCTCACGGGCGAACAACTCGAACCCCGTTCGGTCGTGGGCTGCGTCGGCGAAGTAGTGGATCGCATAGGTCATTCCGACCGCTTCCCACGGCTTCAGCTTCTCGGCCAGCTGTTCCGGCGTGCCCGCCATCTCGGCAAAGTCGGACCGTATCCGTGCCGCCCGTTCGGCCGGGACGAAGCGTGCATAGTGCGCCTCGATCCAGTCGAGTCGCTCCTCCACCTCTGTCTCGGTCGCTGCGCAGACGGTGTTCAGGTTGGTCGTGCGCACGATTTCGCCGAAGTCCCGACCCACCTCATCGCAGTGTCCCCGCAGGATCTCGGATTTGTGGGCGAACTCTTCGGGCGAGTTGGCGAAGTTGGTGTAAGACGCGTGCTCGGCCGCCACCCTGAGGGTCAGTTGCTCACCACCGCCTGCGACCCAAAGTGGGATGTGCGGCACCTGGAGTGGCTTCGGGGAACAGATCGCCCCCTGGAGTCGATAATGCTTGCCGTCGTAATGCACCTCGTCCTCGGACCACATCGCCCGCATGATCTCGACCGCTTCCCCCAGCTCCCCGATCCGGACCGACGGCTTGCGGAACGGATACCCGTATCCGAGGTACTCGTGCTCGTACCAGCCTGCGCCGATCCCCATCTCCAGGCGTCCACCGCTGATCACGTCGATCGAGGCTGCGACCTTGGCGAGATAGGCAGGGTTGCGATAGCCATTGGCGGTGCACATTTGACCCAGCCGAATCGTGCTGGTGACCGTCGACAGTGCCGACATCAACGTCCACGCCTCGTATGTCACCTCCTGGGTCGCCACCGGGACCGTGTGAAAGTGGTCGTAGACCCACAGCGACTCGAACCCGGCGTCTTCGATCGCGGTCGCCACGCCGGACATCGCAGACCAATGATGCTCCGGAGCGATCCCGACCAGGTCGAGACGCCAGCCTTGGGGGACGAAACAGCCGAATCTCATGCCGACGACAGTAGTGGTGCATCGAAGGAAGGAATTGAGATGCGAAGTGGCAGCTCAGGGAGGAGGACCCGCCACCACTTCGCTCTCAAACCATCAGGTCTCGACCCGGACTCCCCGCCAGAATGCGTACCGGCCCGTGATCTCGGCTGCGGCGTCCTTGGGATCCGGGTAGTACCAAGCACCACCTCTGACTACCTCGCCATCGACGACGACATCCTTGTACGAGGCCACACCCTTCCAGCCACAGACGGTCTGCGACGGGTTGTCTTCGAGGAACTCGCTGCGAACGGCGTCGGCAGGGAAATAGTGATTGCCCTCCACGACCACCGTGTCGTCGCTCTCGGCGATCACCGTCCCGTTCCAGATTGCTCGCACCAACGCAGACTCCTCTCAGCCGGTCCAACTTCCTTTCACCTGTCCGCATTCCCGCTTCGACGAGAGATTGGCGGTCAATGCTGATATCAAGGTCCGATGAACACAGTGGTGGTGCTGGGAGATCAACTGAACCGCTCGATCGGGGCGCTCTCGAAGGCCTCGCCCTCGACGCACCGGGTGTTGATGGTCGAGAGCCGCAGGCTCATCGCAGGGCGCCCGATCCACCGCCAGCGACTCCACCTCGTCCTGACCGCGATGCAACGGTTCGCCGGTGAGTTGACGGGGGAGGGTTTCGAGGTCGACTACCGACGCGAGCACAGCTTCGAAGCCGGTCTTCGGAACCATGTCGAGGCATTCCGGCCTCAGACGGTGACCTGCACCCAACCCAATTCTCGGACAGGAAGACGGACAATGGAGCGACTCGGGGTGGAGCAGGTCCCATCGAACCAGTTCTTGTGCCATGAGGCCGACTTTGAAGTGTGGGCCGACGGCAGAAGCCGCTTGCGGATGGAGGACTTCTACCGGTGGCAGCGAACCCGGCTCGGCTATCTCATGGAAGGCGACCAGCCCGCCGGAGGTCGATGGAATCTCGACGCCGAGAACCGGGAGCCACCGCCGCCCGATGGAGGTTCGTGGCCAGAGCCGGTCATCTCCGAGTTGGACGATCTCGATCGCACGGTGCTCGCAGGTATTCCAACGACGGCTTTCGGCGCCGAGCCGGTGGGCATCTGGGCGACGGATCGAGCCGGAGCGCTGACCCGACTCCGGCATTTCGTCGACCGAGTCCTGCCCGGATTCGGGCCACACGAGGACGCGATGCTCAGCTCGGACTGGCACCTCGCCCACAGCCTGCTGTCGCCTTATCTCAATATCGGGCTCCTGATGCCCGACGAGGTATGCGACGCGGTGCAGTCGGCCTACGAAGCGGGTGGCGTGCCCCTCAACAGTGCCGAGGGATTCATCCGACAGGTGATCGGATGGCGCGAATACGTGTGGGGTCTCTACTGGCTGTGGCCAGACCTCGCCGAAGCCAACGTCCTCGACAACCGGGAACCGCTGCCTCCGGCCTTTGTCGGCGCCGCGCGAACCGAGATGCGATGCCTCGACGTCACCGTGAAAGGCCTCCACGACCGAGCGTGGGTCCATCACATCGAACGGCTCATGATCCTGTCGAACCTGTCGAACCTGCTCGGCGTCGATCCAACCGAGGTGTTTCGCTGGATGTCGAACACGTACATCGACGCCGCCGAGTGGGTGATGGTCCCAAACGTGTTCGGGATGGGGATGTGGGCCGACGGCGGCCGGATGGCCACCAAGCCCTACCTTTCCGGCGGAGCGTACGTGAACCGGATGAGCGACCATTGCAGCTCCTGCCGGTTCGACCCGGCCAAGCGGACGGGGGATGACGCTTGTCCGTTCACCAGTCTCTACTGGGACTTCCTCGCCCGGAACGAGCCGTTACTCGCGTCCAACCATCGGATCGGAAGGGCGCTTGCCGGCATGAGGAGGTTGTCCGACCTCGAAGCAACCCGCGAGCGGGCCGATCTCGTCCGAAGAAGACTCATCGATGGGGAACTCTGACCTTCCACCGGTGGCGCTCCACGGCCCCATCAACCGGCGACCATCCACAGCACCAAGAGCCCTCTGACACTCCACAACGCGGTGCGCCAACGGTTCGTCGACACCAGCGTCCGGTGGGCGATCGTGTCGAAACCGCCCGCCAGGCGGGCATGGAGCGGTACCTGGACGACCGCGGTGAGGAGCCAGATCGCTGCGAGCAAGGCACCGGCGATCAACACGATCGACAGATCGACGCCCTGGGGTCGGTACCAGACCAGAGCAGCCCCGGTGACGACCTCGACCAAAGCCGGCACTGCCAGCAGCCGCGAGATGCGGGAAGTGTGCCTTGCTTCGTACTCGGCGAATCGCTCCGCACCTACGCCGTCAAACAGTGGATAGTGCAACGACTGGACGGTCCAGATCAGCCCGCACATGAACCAGGTGGCGGCGGCGTGGGCTACCAGCATCACGGAGCTCGGCGCTCAGGACCCGGCCGAGAAGTCCGCTGCTTCCAGCCGCCTCTCGCCTCTCGCCAAGCCCCGGACGATCACTTCCGCCACATGATCAGGCTCCAGACCTCTTGGTAGAGCCGGGGCGACTCCGGTGACGGGTCTCGTGGCCAGACCTGTTTCGGTGTGAGGTGGTCGGGCTTCGAGCACGTGCACCCCCTGGCGCCGGAGCTCGCGAGCCAGAGAGGTCATCGCCGCGCCGAGGCCGGCTTTGGCCGCGGCGTACGGAGCCATCCCCGCAGGGGGCTGTTCCGCCACCACTCCGGTCAGTGCCACCACGAAACCGTCGGAGACGTGCGGGATCACCTCTCCGAGAAGGAGGAGAGGGCCGGTGAGGTTCACCTGGATCAGTTCCGCGAGCGCCGCGGGCGGGGTTCGATCGAGTGGACCGAATCCGACCACCCCCGACGCCAGCACGATCCCATCGAGGCCGCCGAGCATGTCGATGGCGGCGGCACTCCCGGCGGAGATGGACGAGGGATCCCGTAGATCGAGCGAGACGTAGCCGACGACCCCAGGGGACGCGTCCCGGGACCCGTCACGGAGGGCGCGACCGGACACGACGACGCGGCTACCGGCCGCCACCAGTAGACCGGCGATCCTCGAGCCCAGCTCGCCGGTGCCACCGACGACCAGCACCCGGGCGCCCTGCAATGTCGTTTCAGCCATGGTCAGGTTCTATCGGAACCACGGCGATACCGGCAATCGGACCGGCCTACGCTGCCCGGATGGACAGACAGACGGACAGGCAGATGGACAGACAAATCGATGGGCACGTGGGTGCAGAGGCCTTCTCGGATCTGATCGAACGCTACGACCACGTTTCGGTCGCCGTTCACGACGTCGAGACGGTTCACACGATGGTGGATTTGATGGGCGGAGCGTTCCTCGACGGCGGAGACAACGTCCGAATGATCTTTCGCTGGGTGCAGTACAGACTGCCCGGCAACGCGACGATCGAGTTCATCCAACCGCTACCCGGAAACGAGTGGCTCTCCCGGCATCTGGACAAGCGAGGTGAGGGCCTCCACCACGTCACCTTCAAGGTGACCGACCTCGACGCCGCCGTCAAACGTGCCGAGTCGCTCGGGTTCGATACCACTGGTTACCACCGGACGCCGGACTGGAACGAGGTGTTCATCCACCCTCGCAAGGCGAACGGCGTCCTCGTTCAGCTGGCCGAGTGGGACGATGCGAAACGGTGGGCAGCCAGTTACGAGGACGTGCTCGCAGGCCGGGTCGTAGACCTGGGATGACCCCGATCGCAGGCGTGCCGATCAAGCACTTCGACGACGCCAAACAACGACTGTCCAGCCGGCTCGACTCCTCGCGTCGCTCCAGGCTCGTGATGTCGGTCGCTGCCCACACACTGGGCGAGCTCTCCGGCGCCGGGTTCTCTCCGCTGGTGGTGGCCGGCTCGGCGGAGGTGGCGGCCTGGGCCGAGAGACTCGGCGTGGACGCGATCCCGGATTCCGGCCGCGGACTGGACGGGGCGGCAAGGGCGGTGGTATCCCATGCCAGATCCCTCGATCGGCCCTGGGTCGTGGTGCTCGGCGACCTTCCGCTTCTCCGTTCCACCGATCTCAGCAAGGTGGGGCGAGCCCTGGTGTCGGGCAGACCGGTCATCGCCCCGGCCCACGACGGGGGCACCAACCTCATCGGATCTCCGTCGTTCGACCTCGTGTTCGCCTACGGACCCGGCAGTTTCCACCGCCACCTCGGTCGCCTGGCAGCTGAGCGCCCACTGGTCGTCGCCACGCTGGGTCTGCTGCTCGACCTCGACGCACCGGCCGACCTCGATGCGTGCCTGCGCCACCCGCGTGGAGCCTGGATCGAGCGCGACACCGCGATACGCTCCGCTTCGTGACCATCAACCTCCATCCCGAGGCGCGTAGCGACGTGCCCGAAATGCTGCGCCAACCGCGCCGGGTGCTGACCATCGGCGCCCATCACGATGACGCCGAGTTCGGGTGCGGCGGCACGATCGCGGGGTGGGCGCGCGAGGGTGCAGAGGTGTCCATGCTCGTCATCACCGACGGCTCGAAAGGCACCTGGGACGAATCGATCACCGCCGCTGAGCTGGCAGCCGTCCGGCGGGAAGAGCAACGCGCCGCGGCGGCGGCCCTCGGCGCAACCGGCGAGCTGGTGTTCCTCGATCGAGTAGACGGCGAGCTCGAGCACGACCGCGCCCTCCAGGCCGAACTCTGCCTCTGGATCCGAAAGCTGCGACCGGATGTCGTCCTTGGCTTCGACCCCTGGAAGCGGTACATGATGCACCCGGATCACCGAGCGGCCGGATGGGCGGTTGTGGATGCCATCGTCGCCGCCCGAGACCACCTGTTCTTCCCCGAACAGCTGACCGGCGGTCTGACCAAACACCGGCCGGACGCGTTGCTGTTGTGGTCCGCCGACGAGCCGGACCATTTCGTGGACATCGAGACGACGTTCGAAACGAAGATCCAAGCGCTGCTCTGCCATCGGAGCCAGGCGCATTCGACGATGCAGAACGCGCTCGACGACGGTCGCCAGGCCTTCGAGGACCGGATGCAAGAGTGGGCGCGGCGCCTGGGCGAACCCGCCGGGATGGATTTGGCGGAGTCGTTCAAGCTGATGAGGCCCTGACAGGTCTCTGAATCGTCGCCTTGTACAGTCCGCTCCGATGGACCTATCCCTGTTCGTCTCGCCTCGACCCGATGTCGACGCCGACACCGCCGGCCGAATCGCAACCGACCTCTACGGGATCTCTGGCCAGGCCACCGAGCTCGGAGGAGAACGTGACCGGAACTTCCGGATCGCCGCACCGGAGGGCTCGTTTGCTCTCAAGATCTGCAACGCCGCCGACAATGCAGAGGCACCGACGGCCCAACTGTTGGCGATGGAGCATGCCCTGCGGCGGGATCCCACACTCCCCATCCCCGCAGTCCGTCGCACCATCGACGGAGCCCTGACCGGATCGTTCTCACGAGCGGGAGCGACTCATCAGGTACAGCTGGTGGCGTTCATCGATGGTGTACCGGTACCCCGGGAGGCACCGACGCCGGAGTTGCGCAGGTCGGTCGGCCGGGTCATCGCCCGACTGAACCGAGCGTTGCGCGGGTTTCGGCACCCGGGACTGGATCGGGACTTTCTCTGGGACGTGACGTTGCTTCCGACACTGCGTGACAAGCTCGAGCATGTCGAGCCAGACCGCCGTGAGCTCATCGCCCGCCAAATCGACGATTTCGAGATCGAGGTGCTGCCGAGACTGGGTTCTCTCCCCCACCAGACGATCCACGGTGATGTCCACGGCGCCAATCTCGTTGTGGACCCGCGGGAGCCGGACCGTATCGTGGGTCTCGTCGACTTCGGGGACATCTCATATGGGCCACGCGTTCTCGACCTCGCGATCGCCGCCGCGTACCAGCTGATCGGGAGCGATCCGAAGGCGGCACTCGCCCAGGTGGCGAGCGCCTACCACCTCGTCGATGCCCTCGATGACGAAGAGCTGGAGCTGGTGCCGCAGTTGGCCGCCGCCCGACTGGTCCAGTCGTATCTCATATCTGCCTGGCGGGCGACCGTCGATCATTCCAACCTCGATTACATCCTCGCCGACCAGGCCGATGTCTGGGAGGCGCTCGCCGGAATCACTCCGCATCCCTCCGGGGCCCTCTACGCAGCGATCCGCCGCGCCTGCGGTTTCGCTCGTGCGCCGGCCACTCCGACACCGGACGCGGTGGCTGCCCGCGAGGCCACACTCGGCCCGGCGCTCTCGCTCAGCTACGACGAGCCCGTGCGACTGGTCGCAGGTGAGGGAGTGTGGCTCGAGGACACCGACGGGAACCGTCTCCTGGATGCCTACAACAACGTCCCCCACGTCGGACATGGGCACCCGCAGGTGGTGGGCGCCATTGCGGCCCAGTTGCGGCGACTGACGACCAACACCCGGTACCTCGTCGACGAGGTCACCGAGTACGCCCGGAGGCTGGCGGCCTCGATGCCCAAGCCCCTGTCCGTCGTCATGTTCGTGAACTCGGGAAGCGAGGCCAACGATCTCGCCTATCAGATCTCGAGAGTCGTGAGTGGTGGCCGCGGTGTGGTGATCACCGAACACGCCTACCACGGAATGACCGCCGCCACTGCCACGCTGTCTCCAGAGGAACTGGGAAAGGAGCGACTCGCAGACTGGGTCACCTACGTCCGGGGCGCCGACACCCTCGGTCGGCCTGAGGCGGGGGACCTCGTGTCAGGTGAGCTCACGGCTGCGTTTGCCGAGTTGGATGCTCGTGGGCACAGCCCGGCGATGATCATCTTCGATGGCATGTTCTCGAGTGACGGGATCTTCCCGGTGCCGGCCGGCTATCTGCGTGCGGCGTATGCGACCGCCCGAGCTGCCGGGGCGCTGTGTGTCGCCGATGAGGTGCAGTCGGGCTTCGGACGGATCGGACCGGCCTTCTGGGGGTTCGCCACCGATGGAGTGGTGCCCGACATCGTGACGCTCGGAAAACCGATGGGCAACGGCCATCCGATGGGGGCAGTGGTGACCACGCCGGCGATTGCGGCCGAGTTCGCCGCCAACTGGCATTTCTTTTCGACGTTCGCAGGGTCCCCGGTAGCGGCTGCCGCCGGCATGGCGGTGCTCGACGTGCTCGAGACCGAGGCCCTGCCCGAGCGGGCAGTGGAGGTCGGGTCCCTACTCAGGTCGCGGATCTCGGCTCTCGGGTACGGGCGGGTGAAGGCCGTCAGGGGGGCGGGTCTGTTCACCGGAGTCGAGCTCGAAGGCGCGACTGTCGCCGGGTTCGTGGTCCAGGAGCTGAGACGCCGGGGAATCCTGATCGGAAGGACCGGACCGGGACTGAACGTCCTGAAGATCCGACCACCGATGGTGTTCGCCCCCTGGCACGTCGACCTGCTCGTCGAGCAACTCGACTCGGCACTGGCCCTCTATGAGGATCTCAGCAATCGGTCGTAGAGATCGAGCGTCTCACGATCGAACGCCACCAGGGTCACTTCCTCGACCGACGCATCAGCCAGGGACCCAAGCGTCCCAACCGCCACGTTTGCCGCCGAGTGGCGGGGGTAGCCATATACGCCGGTGGAGATAGCGGGAAAGGCCACCGTCCTCGCACCGACCCGGTCCGCCTCTTCGATCACCCTCCGGTAGCAACTTGCCAGCAGGTCGGGCTCCGATGACGAGCCGCCGCGCCATACGGGCCCGACGGTGTGAATCACCCATCGTGCCGGTAACCGGTATCCGGCCGTGGTCTTGGCATCACCCGTGTCGCACCCGCCCAAGGCCCGACATGCCTCCAAGAGTTCCGGTCCTGCTGCCCGATGGATCGCGCCATCCACGCCACCTCCACCCAGCAACGACGAGTTGGCTGCATTGACGATCGCATCTACGTCGAGGGTGGTGATGTCACCCCTCCAGGCACGAATCTCCATGCGCCCAAGTTAACCGCCCCATTGGCGGCCCCGCCGCCCGGCCCCGACTAGCGGAATCGATCGTGTGGTCCGACCGGATCAGACTCCACGAAGGAAGCGGCCTCTTCGCCGTCAACGTCGTCGAACATCGCCACCAGGACCTGTGAACGGGCGAGAAACGACAGCAGCGCGTAGGTGAACAGGACTAGCCCCGCCATCTCGAGGGCCTCCTCGCCGGTGTAGAGGACCCCATAGATGATGTCGGTCTTCCCGCCGATCACCTCATAGCGAGCGCCGCCCAGCATCTCGAATCCGATAGCTCCACTGATGTAGAACACGGCCGCCACCGCCATCCACCATCGGATGTGAGCATCGAGGGATCTCCAGGTCGGCAGGAAGAGAATCCCGAGCAGCACCACTCCGGCCCCATACACCACCACCCACGTGTAATAGAGGAGTCCGGTTGCGTTGAGCGAGGCGCGGAGGGGTTCGATCAGCTCCTCGTGCACCGAGAACAGCTCATCGAACGACAGGAAGAGAAAGACACTCGAAAGGACCAGCCATCCCCGCGCTCGCCGGCCCCGCTGCCTCCAAACCCGCCAGGTCACTCCCAAGAGGACCGCGTCGAGCGCCAGCAGGAGACCCGAATAGAAGGCCGGGATGTTTCGCTCTCGGTTGACCTGGAAGATCTCCGAGAGCCAGGCGAGTTCCGGACGGGCCAGTTCGAGAAAGCTCGTGCCGACGCTTGCCCCGACCAGGACGACCGATATCGCGCCCAGCCAGAGCGCGATCCGAACCGGTCGAACCACCAACGAAGGGGCAAACTGCCCGGCCGTCCCCGCACCCATGCCATCGCCTCACAGCCCAGGGCGACCGTCGTGGTCACCGAACCCCCGAATCCACGGAGATGCTCTCCCGTGCGGGTCAAAAGGGGCCCTGAAACAAGCTTCGCTTTCATTCACACTCGTGTCATGAGGGCGGCCCGGACCTCGTCGAGGCGGTCCGTTCGCAGGGAGTGATAGATCCACTTCCCGCGTCGCTCAGAAGACACGAAGCCGGCCTCGCGGAGTTGCTTCAGATGATGGCTCACGGTCGGCTGGCTCAGGTCGAGCGGTTCGACGAAGTCGCACACGCAGACCTCCTCGGCTGCCATCAGGATCGACAGAATCCGCAAACGTGCCGGATCGGCCAAGACGCGGAGCAGCGCTGCCGTCTGCTCGGCCGCCTCCTTGTCGAGCCCGGCCGCTATCGGGGTGCAACACATTTCGCTCATTTCATATTGACAATAGTCGATATGTATGCTTCCCTCAACATATCGACATTGGTCGATACGTAACTCGAGGCACTCGATTCAGGAGGCGAAGATGAGCAGGATCCAAGTGGCACTCAAGGTGACCGACGTGGCCAAGGCCACCGAGTTCTATTCGCGTGTCTTCGGAGTGGAACCGGCCAAGGTGAGACCGGGATACGCCAACTTTGCCATCGTCGATCCCCCGCTCAAGCTGGTGCTGATCGAATCAGAAGCAGGCGGGGTGCTCGATCACATCGGCGTCGAGGTGGAGACCGTCTCGGATGTCAACGCCGCCACCCAGCGATTCGTCGACCGGGGACTCACGACATTCGAGGAGCAGGGCGTCGAGTGCTGCTACGCCCGCCAAGACAAGGTGTTCGTCACCGACCCCGACCGGCTCGAGTGGGAGTTCTACACGGTGCTTGGCGATTCTCCGTCGATGGAGAAGCACACCGCGACCTGCTGCTGATCCCGACCGGGCCCGGTGCGGTTCAACTGCGCCCGATGACGAAGCGGTCTCGCCCGGACAGGTCGCGGCGGATCTCCACCGTGTCCAGGTGACGCCCGAACCAAGCTCTCGCTTCGGCAGCCTGGGTCTCACCGATCTCACACACGATGTGGCCACCAGGGGCCAGCCAGTCGACTGACCCTTCGGCCAGCCTTCGCAGCACGGCCATCCCGCCGTCACCGGCGACGAGAGCCACGCGGGGTTCGCGCCTGACGTCCTCAGGAAGCCGGTCCCACTCGCCCTCGGCCACATACGGCGGGTTGGAGACGATCAGGTCGATCGAGCCGGCGAGTTCCTCGGGAAGTGGGTCGAACAGGTCGCCTGTCAGCACCTCGATGTCGAGCCCGGTGCGGATCGCATTGTCGGACGCGACTGTGGCGGCCTCGCCTGAGATGTCGGTGGCGAGGACCCGAGCGGAAGGAAACGACCGTTTGAGCGCAAGGGCGAGGGCGCCGGAGCCGGTGCCCACATCGACGATCACGGCCGGGTCGTCTACCAGTGTTCGCGCCAGTTCCCAGAGTTGCTCGGTTTCCGGCCTCGGAATGAGCACTCGCCGGTCCACGAGCAGGTCGAGCGGCCCAAAGGCGGCCGTGCCCTCCAGGTATTGGAGCGGCTCTCCGCCCAACCGGGCGGATATCAACTCGTCGAGGGGGCGCCCGCTTCTATCGGCGGCTTCGGTCAGCCGGCGCAGCTCGTGGGGCGGCAAGGACTCCATCCGGCGATTGAACCAGCTTCCTGGCGTGTCAGGTGCGCGCCGGGAGCCCCCTCCAGGCCGCCCATCCGGTGAGGACGATGACCAGATGGAGCACAATGAATGCCCCGTAGCTCGTCACCGAGTACCCCCGAGCGATCCATATGGCGTCGGCTGCGATTCCTCGCAGCACCTCGGCGAGGATGATCAACGGGAACAGGATCCGGTTGTGGTCCGGGCGCCGCGAAGCGGCCAGCAACACGATGCCCAGGGCCAGGAACTCCAGGACGAAGACCAGCCAGGCATCGGCGAACGCGGCGATTGTGTCGCTCGAAGCCGGATACGGGAGCGTGTCGGTCAACATCGAAAGGTCACCACCCAACAGAACGACCAGATTGAAGCTGGCGAGCAACACGTAGAAGCCACCGACGATTCGCATCCACCATCGTGCTTTCGCCATGGGAGAACCTCCAGTCGTTGGCTCGAGTCTCTGCGCCGAGCGTTACCGGTTCGTTACATGAGCCGACCCGACCGTCATCATCTGACCGGCAGCAGCGGCTCGAACCGGGCGGTGAAATGCCTCAGCGCTCGTGGCTGCTCCACGATCCGGAAGCCTGCGAGCTGTCGACTCCTCTCGGCCACCCACCGGATCACCTCGATCACGTAGTCCACATGCGACTGTGTGTAGACCCGACGGGGGATCGCCAGCCGGACCAGTTCCATCGGCGCGCGATGCTCACTGCCGTCGGGGTGACGGCCGAACATGACGGTGCCGATCTCGCATCCTCGGATACCTCCCTCCCGGTAGAGGGCGACGGCGAGCGACTGGCCGGGATACTCGTCCCAGGGGATGTGAGGAAGCAGAGCGGCGGCATCGAGGTAGACGGCGTGTCCGCCGATCGGTTGGACGCACGGGATCCCGGACTCGACCAGCGCCTCACCGAGGTAGGCGGTGGACCGCACCCGGTACCGGAGGTAGTCCTCGTCGACCACCTCGCGCAGACCCTGGGCGATCGCCTCGAGGTCGCGACCGGCGAGACCCCCGTAGGTCGGGAAACCTTCGGTGAGAATCTCGATGTTGCGGGCCTGCTCGGCCCAGCGGTCGTCGTTGAGGGCCAGCCACCCGCCGATGTTGGCGATGCCGTCCTTCTTGGCGCTCATGGTCATCCCGTCGGCGAGCACCGCCATCTGGCGGACGATGTCGGGGATGGTCACCAACTCGAATCCCGCCTCGCGCTCCTTCACGAACCAGGCGTTCTCTGCGAACCGGCAGGCGTCCAGAAAGAGCGGGATTCCGTAGGTGTCACACACCTTCCGCACTTCACGAAGGTTGGCCAGGCTGACCGGCTGTCCCCCGCCCGAGTTGTTCGTGATGGTGACCATCACCACCGGAACGTTCTCGGGTCCCCGGTCCCGAATGAAGGCGTCGAGCGCTCCGGTGTCCATGTTGCCCTTGAACGGATGGAGGGTGGCGGGTTGGCGGCCTTCTTCGATGACGAGGTCGACGGCTTCGGCTCCGGTGGCTTCGACATTCGCCCGGGTGGTGTCGAAGTGGGTGTTGGATGGGATCACCTTCCCTCCGCCTCCCACCACGGCGAACAGGATCCGCTCGGCCGCGCGACCCTGGTGAGTAGGGATCACGTGTTTGAAGGGAAACAAGTCCTGGACGCTCGCCAGGAATCGATACCAGGACGGCGAGCCGGCATAGCTTTCGTCGCCCCGTTGAAGCCCGGCCCATTGCTCCGACGACATGGCTCCGGTCCCCGAATCGGTGAGGAGGTCGATCAGGACGTCGTCGGAGTGCAGGTTGAACAGGTTGTATCCCGCCTCCTCCAACCGGGCCTGCCGTTCCTCGACAGTCGTCAGCCGGATCGGCTCGACCGCCTTGATACGAAAGGGTTCGATGATCGTACGCCAGCGCTCCATCCGGCGACCATACGGCGGCCCCGCCGGCGTGGTCCAGGGGCGTTTGGCCCGATTCCGACGGTCGTCGGGACAAAACCGCTGGTTGGGTGCCCATTCACGCCGGGAGACTCGTAGGGTGCCGGGAAAGGCGAAAGGAGCGCGATGGCCGATCTGGATCCGAAGCTGGAGCGTCTGGCGACGAGCCCGGTGTTCTCCCAACTGGGTCGACGAAAGTTGGAGGCGCTGGCACCGTTCACCGACGACGTGACGGTACCGGCCGGGACCGTGCTGATGGAGGAAGGCAGCTTCCCGCATGAACTCGAGGTGATCGTCGAGGGGGCTGCCGCCATTCAGATCCACGGCCAGACGGTGAAAGAGGTCGGGCCTGGGGACGTGATCGGCGAGATGGCGTTGATCGACAAGAGCCTCCGGTCGGCCACGGTCGTGACCACGCAGGAAACCAAGCTGATCGTGATAAGTGGGCGGGCCTTCACCAGTTTGATGGAGAAGTACCCGGAGATCGCCGATGACCTCAAGGCGATCGCAGCCAGCCGCAAGGAGCAGAACACCGACCTGGCCGACTGAAGCCCGGGCCTCCTCGGGCGAGGACGCGGCTTCCTCGGATCTACTTCGACGGGGCGTTGTTTTCTGTCGTCATCACCCGGAGCGGGAGCGTTACCGTCGCGCCGTGAACCAGACTTCCCGTCCCTCGCAACCGCTCGTCCACGTCCTCGACACGCGGGGTGGGGGCCACGCGGGAGATCACGGCGAGGCACCCATCGTGATCGAGCATCGCGAGGCGCTCATCTACACGCTCGGCAAGGCCGCCGAACTGGAGCACCTGGTGATGTGCCAATACATCTATGCCGGGTTCACCCTGAAGGACCGTGAGGACGAGGGCGTCCCACCGGAGCTGCTGCCGACGGTACGACGCTGGAAGAAGGAGCTGATGGCCATTGCCGGCCAGGAGATGCTCCACCTGGCCCTCGTCCAGAATCTGCTCGCCTCCGTTGGGGCCGCCCCGCGCCTCGCCAGACCCAACCTCCCCCTGACTCCCGCCTCGTATCCCGCCGGAGTTCAAATCGCCCTGCTGCCATTCGGGGAGACTGCGCTCCGCCATTTCGCGTTCCTCGAACGACCGGAAGGCCACGAGATGGTGGACGCCGAGGAGTTCGCGGCGTTGGACAAAGCGGTCGAACTCCCCGCGCCTGATCTCGACGAGATCGGTCCACGACTGCAGGACTTCGCCACGATCGGCCACCTCTACCGCTCCATCCAGGACGCATTCGTTGGGCTCGCAGAGCAGCTCGGCGAAGCCGGGCTGTTCATCGGCCCCCCCGAAGCCCAGGCAACCGAGGTCCATTTCCGCTGGGAGGAGTTGGTTGCGGTGCACGACGTCGAATCGGCGATCCGGGCGGTCGATACAATCGTCGAGCAGGGCGAAGGGGCCCGCGGGGATTGGCGCGAGGCCCACTTCGGGCGTCTGATCAGAATGCTCGACGAGTACATCGACTGCCGGGCGGCCAACCCGGACTTCGATCCGGTGCGGTCCGTGATCGCCGCCCATGTGCGCACACCCTCGAGCGGGATGCAGGTGACGTTGATCGAGGACCCCTTCACCGCCCGCGTCACGGACCTACTCAACGCCACGTACGAGGTGTTGCTTCAACTCCTGTCCCGCTATTTCACGAACAGCGGCGAGACCGAGGAGCAGCTGGCGACCCTTGCCGATGTTGCCGTCACCCTGATGTTCAGGGTCGTGAAGCCGCTCGGCGACGTGATAACCCGGCTACCGGCAGGCCCGTCGCACCCCGGACGGACCGTAGGCCCGGCCCTCGAGTTGTTCTACGACGTCGATTACCTGCTGCCCCACCGCCGGGCGGCGTGGACGATCATGGTCGAGCGCCTGCGCGAGATCTCCGAGCTGGCAGTCCGGTGCAGAGACGCCTGCATGCCGGCCTTCATGGTCGATGTGGCCCGAATCGCCGAATCGATCCGGAGCCAGGCCGACCGGCTCGCCGAAGTCATGTGACAGGCGCACCCGGTGGCTCGCGTTGCCGTCGAGTCACTCCACTTCGATAGCGGTCGCCTCGGCTTCGGCCCTGACCCTGAACGACCGGTCGGCGGTGAGGATCCGAAGCAAGGTGAATTCGACCTCCGACTCGAGCGTGATTCGGAGGCGGGTGCCGCCGGCGAGGAACTCGACCACGGGCGATGTCGCCAACTCGACGTCGCCCCGAGCCAGTGCGAGCCGGACCCTGTCGACGGCGCCCGGCTGATCGAGCGGCACCGGGTCACCGGGGGCGATTGGTTCGGCCGTCGGGTCGCGATATGCGTCGAGGTCGATTGCAGAGACGGCTGCGATCGCAGCCGCATCTGCCGCCGCAGACAAGGTCCGACGTTCGGCCAGGATCCGCCACAGGTCGATCGATAGCCCGCCGAGAGCGAACAACACGAGGGAGAGACCCAGCATCCATATCGTCACGGACCCTCTCTCGCCCCTCATGGGAAGCTCCGGTACAGGTCCACGTACTCCGTGTGGGAGGCTCCGATCGTCATTCCTCCCACCGCCGTGTCTTCCCACGGAAGGGTGAAGAGCGGCACGTCAGCCTCGACTGTCGCCGTTACGCCGCCGCCTGCCACCAGATCAGCCACATCCTCGAGCGGAGGGCAGGCGTCCGCACCGTTCCACCCGTCTCGGACGGTGACCGGGTCGGCCCCACACAGCCCGAGGCGGACCCCGTCGATCCGGTAGGTCGCCGCCATCGCCTCGACGAGAGGCGCGGGCGAGGAGCCGTCATTCACCACGTAGTGCCGGGCCGCCTCCCGGGCCGCGAGCCGAACGAACGAACGCCGCTCGAGAAGCGGTCCGAAGGCCAGGACCATGACGGCGACCGGAACGAGGATGAGTAATGCTCCTAGAGCCAATTCGATCGGCGACGATCCCCGTTCGCTCACGATGCGGCCGGCTCCAATGGCGAGAATGCCTCGCGACGGAACGGTACATCGGGAACTGCCGGCAGCCACCCACGAAGCAGCCCGATCGCTTCGGCCCGTACAACGGAACCTTCGATCCAACAACTGACCTGAAGGCTGCTCGAGATCGGCGCGGCCAACATCGAGCCAACCGCCGCATCGATTCGTTCCAGACATACCTCAGGGTGGTCACCCGCAGAGCGGGCAGCCAGCCGCACTCCCTCGTCGAGCGCTCCGGTGACGGCGGCCATCGTGTACTGCATCACTATGAGATTGGCCAGGAAGACGAAGAAGACCATCGCCAGGGCCGCCGCCGCCACATGCTGGACGGTGGCAAATCCGGCCTGGTTCGATCTCAACTGCCGATCAACTGGTCCTGGATCCATTCGACGATGCTCACACCGGCCGCTTCGAGCGCTGCCCAAATCGCCAGCAAGGCGATGATCGCCAGGGCCGCGTTGCCAAGGAGTTCGGCTGTATTCAGGCCGCGTTCGTCCCGATCCACGTCACGCAGAACTCTGGCCACGATCTTCCTCATGCTTCTCCTCTCCGGGTGTCTTCCCGCTCTGGGTCTCATTGCCAACCGAGAACTATCCGCGGAAGCGGGGCGCCTACGAACAGGAGCATCACGGGCGCGAGGATGGCGATGGTTGGGACCAACATCGCAGCCCGGCGCCTCGTGGCGTTCCGTTTGATCGCCTCCCGCCTTGCTTCCCGCACATCTTCCGCCAGGGCCAGAAGACCGTCGGCGAGGTCGACCCCTCGCTCTTCTGCAAGGGCAAGCAATGAATACGTGCGTGCACAGTACGGCTCGGGGGTTCCGGCGGCAGCCTTCGAGAATGCGGCCGCGGCCGGCGAACCGGCGCGATGTGATCTCAAGGTCTCGGCCAGTTCGTCCACGACCTCCCCCCGCCCTCTCTCAACGACCTGCGATACCGCCTGGATCACGCCGGCTCCGGACCGGATCCTCATCGCGAGGAGCTGGTTCACCGTATAGATCTCGATCCGCATACGGGCGCGGCGGTCGTCGACTGATCGCTCCAAACGACCCCTCCCACGCGTAGACCCCACCACAACCCCGAGAGCGATCATCGCCAGAATCCGCCCGGTTGACAGCGGCATCGTCAAAGCGACCAGCGCAGATCCCACGGACCACACTGCCAGCTGCCTCAATTGCTCGAGCCGGAAGGCCGCAACCCGCTCATCGTCCGCCAGCCCCGGGAATCTTCCCGCCTGCTTCAGCAGCAATGCGACCTCTACATTGCTCGTCCTGGCGGCGACGGCCAGCACCCGTCGCCTCAACGCACCGAACATTGGCGAGAGGAGCCGCACGACAGTCGAGGCGTCCGGGCCGCCACCAGATGTGAGCCGGTCGGGGGCGAGCCCCAGTGCAAGCCGGCTACCGACCGTGTACGGCCTGACCCGACCGGAAAGGCGAACCGGAGGCGGCAGCACGATCCGGACCAACGACGCGACCGCGATGGCCGTCAGAGTCGCTGCGATAACCTCCGGTTTCATCTCGCCACCGCGCTCCCCCCGAAGACCCGGTCTTCCTCCGGCTCCCGCGAAAGTCGAGATACCAACAACATTCCGGTCGCGCTGAGGACGCCGCCGGCGACAACGACGAGCAGACCAGCCGTGGATCCGTAGAAATCGCGGAACTCACCGGCCCGAGCGGTCAGGGCGACGAGCACCAGCCAGGGGAGCGCGAACACCGCCCGCGCGTTGATCCGCTGCTCCAGGGACTCCGTTTCGATCGCTTCGAGTGTCCACAAGTCGGCAGTCGCGGCATCCGCGATGTCGGCGAGGATCCTCGACACCACCGATCCACCCCGTTCATGGGCGAGGATCAGAACCTCGATGACCCGGTCGCTGAGGGGATCGGCCAGATCGGCTTTGATGGCCTCCAACGCCGCCGACACGCCCAACGACCGTGCCAGCAGGGGGAAACGCTGAAACGCGGAACGCAGGGGCAGGGGGCCGGTGACGGTCAAGTTCTCGACTGCTCGTTGCAGAGACATCCCGGCCGCGATCGACGCCTTGATGTCACGCAAGCCGTCCGGCCACGCTGCTTGCACCGCTGTCAGGCGGGCTCCCCTCCGTCGCTCGTAGTACAGCCTCGGCGCCAATCCAGCCAGGACCGCCGGCGCCAGAGCCACCGCCGCGACACCGGTGATGAGAAGAAACAGTACAAACGCCCCCAAGCCGAGCCCCACGGAACCGAGGAGGAATTGACCCGGCGTCATGTCGAGACCGGCCTGGGCCAGCCATGCCCGCCGGCGCTCCGTCGCGTGCCGTGTCACCCGATCCCGAGTCTGCGGCAAGAGCCCGGTGACGATCGAGGTGATCAGTCCGATCGTAAAGGCGGATGTGGCTGCCGCGATCAGCCTCATGGCACGCTCACGGCACCGGCAAGGATGTCAGCGACATCGACCCCATCTGGAACCACCCCGGTGAGTTTCCTCGCCAAGCGTTCCGGTGGCAGGGCACCCGACCATTCCAACTGCCCCGTCGCCCCTTCCCGAGCGAAGATCGGCTGGACTGAGAAGTCGTCATGAAGGGACGGCACGACTGCAAGGATCTCCACCACCTGGCGTTGGAGCGACCCATTGCCGGTCGACCGCCGCTCGAGGTGGATCACGAGATCGAGCGATGCAGCAAACACCTTCTGAACCACCCGCTCCGGTACGTTTTCACCCGCCATGAGTGCCGCGTTGACCAACGCCGAGAGCGCGTCGGCTGCCGAGTTCGCATGAATGGTGCATGCGAATCCGCAACCCGCGTTGACTGCCCTCGTCAACTCGAATGCCTCCGAGCCACGCACTTCGCCAACGACGATCAGGTCGGGACGCATCGCGAGGACGACTTTGACCAGATCGCGGAGACTGATCTCACCCGTCCCGTCGAGCCCTGGCGGACGAGCCTCGTAGAACGACCCGTGAACCAACGGCACGTGCAACTCACGGACCTCCTCACAACAACGAATGCAGTGGGTCGGCGGCGCGGCTGCCATCAGTGCCGAGAGGAGCGATGTCTTTCCGGCACCCGGCGGTCCGGAGATCAGCACGCTGGAGTTGGTCTGGGCGGCCATCCACAGAAACGCTGCTGCAGCGGGAGACATGGACCCGAGCTCGATCAACGATCCCAATGTCTCGCGTCGCAGGGCGTACCTGCGGAGGGTCGCCGACAGGTGATCGGCTACCGGGGGGATGACGGCGGTCAGGCGAGCGGTGCCATCGAGGACCCGAGCCTGAACCACCGGCGACGACGAGTCGAGCCGCCGATCGGTGGTCGCAAGCAGACGCTCAACGACATGTCGATTCTCCTGGGCCGTTGTCGGTTGCTCGAGCGCTCGCAGCCGCCCACCGGCCTGGATGTAGGAAACCCGACTCCCCTCTATGAAGACCTCCTCGATACCATCGCGCCCGAGAAGCTCTGTCAGCGGTCCGAAGTCGGTCAGAGAACTGACAACTCGTTCGACCATCTCGCCGGGGTGGTGTAGAGCCCGGCCCTCACCCAGATGTGACCTCGTCTGATAGGCCTCTACTGCGGACGCCACCAATCTTCGGGTTGTCTCGCGATCGCGAGATGGATCGACCTTCTGTTCTTCCACCAGGTCGATCGCTCGGCGCCGAATGTCCTCATAGGCGGTAACGGTCTCCATCAGTTCACCCAGACCTCACACATCCACCGGTCTATCGCTCGGACGAACCTCCCTGATCGGACAACCGAGCCCGACCACGCGGCCCGTTCCACGACCTCGTCCCGCGGCAGGAGCGCCAGCGAGCGAGGCCGGTAGCTGCGGGTCAGTTCCTCGACCAACTCTGCCTTGCGAAAGCGCTGCCGGGGAACGTGATTCACCACCACATCCATACCGGTATCTCGCCGCCCAGCGACAGAATCGAGCAGCCGGGTCAGACCCACGGGCGAGGCTGACCCCACAACCACGTTTCGGATCCGAGCCGCGGTCCCTCTGCCGGAATCGGTTGTCTCGTCGCCACCATCGATGATGACGACGTCGTGTAGAGACGCCGCCTCGTCGACGAGCCGAGTCACGGCCTGCCGGTCGCCGCTGCTCCACGCTGCACCCGGCAGCACCGAGAATCCTCCGGCACTCATCTGGAGGACTCCATCCAGCGGAGCGAGGTTCTGGCCCACTCGGTCGATCGCAGCCAAGAGGTTGGGATGCAGAGCCAGCCCGAGTCGCTGAGCCACCGACGGACGGGAACGATCGCCGTCGATCAGCAAGACATCGAGACGCTGAGACGCCAGCCAGCCTGAAATCGCAATCGCCACCTCGGTGGCTCCAACCCCACCTGCGGCACCCCACACCGCGACCTTCTTCTCTTGCGGGTCGATACTGCTTTGAGTGTCGTCGACGACGCCTTTCCGCGACTCGTTCTCCGCGGGAAGGTCTCGAGCGACCCGCGAGATGAGGGCGAGGAACTCGTCAGGACCGGCCGCAGCCTCGATCACGTCCGACACACCGACCTCGCGCAGCCGGTCCTTCCCGTCGGCGAACTCGGCTGGGTCGTAGACGCCGATGACACGCCTCCCGAGACGGTTCACGTCAGCTACGAGACGAGGCGACAAAAACGAGCACGAGTCGTCGATGAGGAGAAGGTCGAAGCCCTCGCGGGCGAGATCGTCAGGACCGAACGCGTTCACCCTGACCCGCGCTCCTCCGTGATCGGCCAGAAACCGATGAAGCCGCTCAGCCCAGTCCCGAGCCGACAGCGCGAGAGCCAGCTCGGTCATGTCACTGTTCCCCATCGTCGGAGGTGACCGCCGGTGGCGGGGGCGCACCCGTCGCCAGCACTACATCGACACGTCCACGATCGAGCGCCTCTGCCAGTGATAGAGCCGTCTCTGCATCGATGGCCACTGTGACGAAGTAGCCACCCGACGTGAGGCCCCGCTGCTCCGACTCCGGGACCGAGAGCACCTCGGCACCAACGGCAACGTAGGTCGCTACGCCGTCGACGGTCGAAATGACGTCCACCACGTCACCGACCGCTATCGAACCTCCGCCCGCCCGCGTCCGCTCGACCTCGATCGTGAAAGCGCGGTGCCCGGACGGCGCTGCGGGTGGACCCCCGGCGGATCGAAGTATCGGATCTCCACCGAGAAGCTCGGATCGGACAACGAGGTCCGAACCTAGAAGATGTTCCCTCGTGAGGAGTGACGCGCCGACCGTCGCATCCGAGATCTCGATCCACCTGACCGAGCCCTCGGAAAGTGTCGACCCGACGCGAAGATCGGTGGCGGCCACTGCGACGGTGAGGGTGGCGGGATCACGCAGCAACGCCAGGTTGAGAACGAAGGCGACGATCGCGGCGAGAAGTGCCAGCAGATGAGCTCCGGACACCCGCGACCAGAGTGGTCGCCGCCGTAGCGGAATGGTTGTGGCGTCGCCCGACTCCCTGTAGCTCTCCAGCCCCATGCGCCCTCCCTCGCCCAATCCTAAATGCCGAACACCAAGCGCGCCTAGGGTGACGCGGGTGGAGAATCCGGAGCACGATCCGCTCGAAGATCTGGCACGCGAGATGCGCCTCGGTGAGGCGGCCGCCGAGATGCGAGATGAGGCTTCGACGGCCGAACGCGAGACGTATCAGGGCCGGCGACGGAATCGATCCCTGGAGGATGTCGGACGAGTCCTCGCCCATCGAGGAGACGTCGTGCTCACCCGGTTGGGCGATCGCTCACTGCAGGGAGAGGTCGTTCATGTCGGTTCCGACTACCTGACCATCGAGACGGCCCACTCCGTGGCAGACGTTCGTCTCGGTTCAGCGGTCCTGAAAGCGGTCGCCCGGCCCGAGGGGGGCCGCGACCTGGTCCGCGGTTCTGTCACCCTCAAGGCGCGCCTGTCCGAGTACGAACAAACGGGTGAGCCGGTGACCCTCGTGTTGGAGGACGGAGAGATCGACGGCCGGATCCTCGTGGTTGCCGTCGACCACGTGCTCGTTGACGATCAGTCGAACGATCTCTACGTTCCCTTGGCAATGATCCAGGCGGCCATCAGGCCGAGACCTGGCCGCTAGTCCTAGACGCCCTCAGTCGGCGGCCGTCGCCTCTTCGTCCTCGTCGACGTCGTCGGGGACCACCGGATGGGCCCTGACGAACTCGAACACCTCGTCGCGGAAGAACTTGAAGGTGCGTCCACCTGGGAGCTTGTAGGCCGGGATCCGGCCCTCCCTGGCGTATCGCCGCACCATCTGCACGTTCATGCCCAGGAGTTCGGCCACCTGAGCGGCATCCAGGATCGGCGGATAGTCGTCGGTGTTCATTTCACTCCCACTCGATGATTGACATGACCCTACGGTAGTTGACGGACCCGGGAGTGGCGAGCACCATCTGAACGCCTGAATCGGCTACCTATGCCACCCCGAGTAGGCTGGCGCCACGATGAGCGAATCCATCCGACCCGAAGTCGTCGACCAGCAGGATGAAGGCTCCGGATCGGGCATCACCCAGCCGACCAAGATCATCCGGATCGCTTCGATGACCCGGGCGATGCTGGACGAGGCCCGCCAGGCTCCGCTCGACGAAGCCGGGCGCGACCAACTCCGCCAGATCCATCAGCGCTCCCTCGAGGAGCTCCGCGAGGTTCTCACCGATGACCTCCTGGAGGAGTTCAACGAGATCATCCTGCCGATCACCGGCGAAGCCGTGCCGTCGGAGTCGGTGCTCCGGATCGCCCAGGCTCAGCTGATCGGGTGGCTCGAAGGGCTGTTCCACGGAATCCAGGCGTCGATCTTCAGCCAGCAGATGGCAGCGCAGGCCCAGCTGGCCGAGATGCAACGCCGCCAGCTCGCCCAGCCCCAGGATTCGTCGAACCAGCCGAACGGGCTGTATCTCTGAATCAGGTCCGGCGGTAGTCCTCGTCTGAGACCTTCTCGGTGTCCCAGGCCGTGTCGCCCCCGGTGGTCAAGGAGAGATGCATCATGAAGCTGTCCGGGGTGGCGCCGTGCCAGTGCCGTTCGCCCGGGGGGCTGAAGACGACGTCGCCGGGACCAACGACCGCGGTCTCCCCGGAATCGGTCTGCACCCTGCCGGCCCCCGCCACCACATAGAGCACCTGCCCGGCCGGATGGGTGTGCCAGTCGGTCCGGGCGCCGGGCTCGAACATCACCCCCAGGGCGTTGAGGGCACCGGGGTCGTGGCTCAGTGGTCCAAACCAGACCTTCCCGGTGAAATGATCCGAGGGCGCCGCCTCCCACCGGAGGGCTTCGCTCGATCGATGTTCCATGGGCCTCTCTTTCTCGACCCATCGACCTTAGGGCGTCCGGACGTTCGATTCAGTAACGGAACAACTCTCTTCGGAGCATTCCGAAGATCACCGCTCCTCCGCCGAAGACAAGCGCCGAAGCACTACCGACCGCGATCCATCCGAGGCCGGACCGTGGATCTCTGGTCGCACCGGAACCCCCGGAGCCGTCGTCGCCCACACTGGATGCCGCCACGATGCCGTCACCATCGGACGCATCGCCCTCTTCGACAGTCACCCAGCCGACCATGTCGGGATGAAGGGTGCAGAAATACTCGAACCTCCCCGGCGCGTCGAACACCCGTGCGTAGGTGTCGCCGGTCTCCATGAGCTCGGAGGTGAAGGATTGATCCCGTGCGGTGACGGTGTGGGGGGCGACGCCGGTGTTGGTCCAGATGACTCGGGTACCCAACGGGACCGTGATCGCAGCGGGGACGTAGGCGAGGTCCACCACTTCGACCGCAGCGTCCTCGCTCCCCGGCTCTCCGGCAGTCGTGGTGTCGGTCGGACCTTCGGTGGTAGTTGGAGCCGAACCCGATGCGTCGAGAACGGTCACCGATCCGATCATCTGCGGGTGGAGTGTGCAGATGTATCGAAAGATGCCCGGCTGGGAGAAGCGAGCCGTGAACGAGCCACCCGGCTGGACGATCCCCGAGTCGAATGACTTGTCGACGGCTGTGGCGGTGTGCGGTGCGGCTCCTGTGTTGACGAACCGGAGGGACGCCCCGACCCGCACGGTGATGGCACCGGGAGCGAAGCTGAAGTCACGCATCTCCACCCCTCCCGACCCCACGGACCCCGCAGCGACCGTGGAGGTGGTGGTAGGCGCCGGGGGCGGCGGTGCAGAGCCACCGGCATCGGTGACGGTGATGGTGGCTTTCATCTCCGGGTGCAGGGTGCAGAAGACCGGATAGGTTCCGGCCTGATCGAAGCGCCGGCTCCAGGCCGCTCCCGGCTGGATGAGCCCGGAGTCGAACCGTCCCGAAGTGTCCGTCACGGTGTGCAGCGCCGCCCCGGTGTTCACGAACCGAATCGTGGACCCTACGGCGACCGACTTCGCCGACGGTGAGTAGCCGAAGTCGAACACGCTCACGTCGGAGTTGGTCACGACCGGTGGCACGGGCGAAGACGTGGGCGGCGGGGCAGTCGTCGGAGGCGCCGTGCCTCCCGACCCGGTCACGGTCACGGTGCCGGTCATGTCGGGATGCAGAAGGCACAGGTACGAATACGTGCCGGCGGTGCTGAACGTCTTCGTGAAGGTGGCACCCGACGCCATGATGCCGGAGTCGAATGAACCTCCAGTCCCAGTGGCGGTGTGGTCGCGATCGTCATCGTTGATGAACTTGACGGAGCCACCGGCCGCGATGGTCACCGAGCTTGGACTGAATACCCTTCCGGCCATACGCACCTCCGCCGGTCCGGTGCCACCTCCACTTCCGACTGTGGTGGTGGTCGTGCCCGAGGCTCCCGCCTGAACCACGATGGTCCCGTGGTACGCCGTGTTGTCATCGTCGCGCTCGTCGATGTACGAGTACGTGCCTTCGGTGTTCAGGGTTACAGAGGCGGACGCGCCGGCGTCGATGTCGCCGGTGTCGAACTCGACAGGTCCCGAGGTGGTCCGAAAGCGATGGCGCTCTCCATCCTGGTTTTGCCATACGATTCGCGACCCGGGCGGAACCGTAATGGTCGCGGGATCGAGCTTCGATGTGACCTTGATGGTGAAATCGGCCGCCAGCGCGATCGGCGCCAGCGGGAGAACGACGGCCAGCAGGACGACCAGAAACAGATGCCCGATCCCTGCGACCACCCGACCGGGATGGAATTGTGGTCCGGCAACCGTGTCGATTCCCGCCGTCATCATCGGCCGGCTCGGTTGAGGCACCCGAATCCGGGCGACCTGAACGTCGCGATCTGGGCCATCCCGACCTCCTCGCATGGTCTCGTGAGAGCTCTCACGAGTTTGCATCGCAGGCGGCGAAGGAGAACAGGGGCCGAAGGTCCCGGCGCCGGGACAAAAGCCCTGGAGATCCGGGCCGCGGGGCGACGGGGGTCATAACATCCACATCCCGGATCATGGGAGTCCACCGTTCAGCGGCGCATCACCGGATCCTCAACAAAGGTTCAAATTGAGAGGAACAGACCGAGGGCTCGCCCGGCTCAGACCGAGGGCTCGCCCGGCGCCCGGGTCTGGTCATCCGGTACCTGAGGGTCCGCGGTTTCGTCCTCGAGCCGGATCTCGGCAGTCGCCTCCTCGGCCCCCGCGTTCATCCGCTCGATCATCATCGCCCGCGATTCGTTGGTTCCGAACGCAGTGACGACATCGTCACGAAACAGCTCGGTGGTTCCCCGGGGGACGATCACCCCGGTTCCGCGGCGGACCGAAACAATCGTCGAGCCGTCTGGCCAGGCGATCTCACGCACCATGTGGCCATCGGCGATCGAGCCGGGCGGGACCCGGAAGTCGTAATAGTGGGCTCCCGGGCCGGTGCGTTGCTGCAAGCGCTCCCGGGCCATCGCCTGGTCCGTGGTGGTACCGAGTGCCCGGTGGTAGGCCGTGACCGCCTCCTCCCGCCGGAACATCCCGACCAGTCTGCCCGGATCGTCGTCGGCCACCACCGGCATCCGGCCGATCCCGAGCGATGCCATTCGGGCCAGGGCCTCCGAGACCGGAGTCGCGGGCGTCACGGTCACCGGCCGGACCGTCATCGCCATCCGAACCGGCGTATCCGGGCTGGTCTTGAGCAGGTCGGTGATCGTCAGAATGCCCACGAGCCGTCCCTGCTCGACGACCGGGATGCCATGGAAGCGTGACTCGTTCATGATCCTCCCGGCCTCCTCGATCGTCGTTGCCGGCGACAACTCCACCCCCATTTCGAACATCACCTCCCCCACAGACACGTTGTCGAGGATGTCCACCTCGGACGCCCGCACCCGTTTGATCCCTCGACGGGCCAGGGCCATGGTGTAGACGCTCTCCGGATGAACCCTGTCGGCGACGAAGCTGGCAAACGTCGCCGACAGCATCAGTGGCAACACCAAGCCGTAGTCCTTCGCTCCGGTCACTTCGAAGACGATGAGGATCGACGTGAGCGGGGCTCGAGCCACCGCCGCAAACACGGTCGCCATGCCGACCACGGCGAAGGCACCCGGCCGCAGCTCGGACACGCTCCAGAACCGTTCGGCGACTTGGGCGTAGCCTGCACCCAGGGTGGCACCCACGAACAGCGACGGCAGGAATGCCCCGCCAGACCCACCGCCGGCGATCGTCAGCGACGTTGCCACGACCTTGCCCACCATGAGTAGGCCGAGAAGTCGCAGCGCGAACAGATCCACTCCGAACTGCTCTCCGATGTCTTGAAGCGTCAGCAAGGTTCCGAGGAACTCCTGACCGGTGCCGAGCAATCGGGGCTCGAAAGCGATCAAACCGGCGATGCCAAGACCGAACAGCACCGGTCGGGTCCAGCCGATCCGAAACCGGTGGGCGAAAGTCTCGGCGATGTCGAGCAGCCTCAGGAACAGGTACGCAACGCCGACGGCCACCACGGACAATCCGGCATACAGGATGAGCTCGCGCGGATCCTCGAGCCGGTAGGCGGCCGCCTCCAGGATCTCGCCCTCCGGGACGATGGAGCGGAGCGTGACGGCGGCGGAGACCGACGCCAGCACCACCGCCGACATGTGTTTGACGGCGAACGAGCCGAGGATCACCTCGAGGGCGAACAACATCCCGGCGATCGGAGCGTTGAACGAGGCGCCGATTCCGGCCGCCGCACCCGCGGCGAGCAGGCTCCGCACCTGATCCTCACCGAGACCGGTGTGGCGGGCGATCGATGATCCGATCGCCCCGCCGATTTGGACGATCGGGCCTTCCCTACCGGCCGAGGCACCGCCACCGAGAGTCAGGGAGGTAGCTGCGATCTTCAGGGGAATCGACTTGGTCGACAGGTAGCCGCCGCGAACGGCGAGCGCCGCGGCCACCTCGGGAACTCCGTCGCCGCCGACCTCCGGAGCCCACCGGCGGGCGATGTACCAGGCCGCGAGCATCCCGAGCGGCACGGTGATCACATATCCCCAATGCGACCCGGAGAAGCCGTCTGCGACGATTCTCTCGCGTGCCCAGTCGACGCCTTCGAGCGCATAGACCAGAGCGGCTGCACCCAACCCGACCGCGATCCCGACCACCAACGCGATTCCCAGGAAGCCCCCGGCCTCCGGTGAGCGCATGAAGCTCAGCGTTTTTCCCGGAAACCGGATCCAATTCTCGAACGCGGGCTTCTCCAGCACGGCAATCCAGGCTAGGGCCGCACCCAACCCACCCCGCGGATAATGTCGACCCGATGGAGCATCACCCCGATCTCGACGAGCTGGCGTTCTTGATCGGGACATGGCGCGGAGGCGGAACGGGCCACTATCCCACCATCGAGGACTTCCGATACCTGGAGGAGGTCAGTTTTCTCCCGCTCGGGCCCAAGCCGGTCATGCTGTACTCGCAGCGCACCAGCCATGCCGATACCGGTGAGCCCCTCCACTCCGAGACCGGTTACCTGCGGCCCGCCGGAGCCGGTCGTATCGAACTGGCGCTGGCCCAACCGACCGGAATCGTCGAGATCCACACCGGGTCGGTCCAGGCCGGCCACGTTCATCTGCGGTCGATGCTCGTCGGACTGACTCCAAACGCGGTCTCGGTCAGCGACGTGGAGCGTCATATCGAGGTCGAGGGCGACGCTTTGCGATACCGATTGGCGATGGCGGCAGTCGGACACGAGCTCCAGCCCCATCTGGAGGCAACCCTCACCCGTGTCCCGGACGCCAGTTGACCCGGACCCAGATGGAGATCCCCGAGGACCGGATCGACCCGGCGCCCTCCCGGCTGTCGCGTGACCACCCCGGTCATGAACGTATCGTCTCCACTCATCGACAAGCGGTGGCGGACGGAGCGCCCGGCTACCGCGATCCCTTGACCGGCCTTTTCGTGTTCAGTGCTCGCTACCTATGGGACCGCGGGTTTTGTTGTGACACCGGGTGCCGTCACTGCCCGTACGTCACTCGGTGATCGGACTGCTTTCCGCTCCTCCAGGCACGCCGACGGGGTAACGCAATGGCGTCGAACACCGATATCTCCGTGGTCCACCTGTTTCCAGACGGATATGTCCACATGCGGGCTTTCGACGAGATCGCAGAGGTGGTCTCGGCCGCCCTCGAGGACCTGGGCCGCGGTGGGACCCGGCTCACCAACCAGATCCATCCTTCCGCCACCAACCTGATACTCGGCAGCCACATCCTCGCCGACCAATCGCTCATACGGTTGCCGGCAGGAACCATCATCTACAACTTCGAGCAGATCGATCCGACCTCGGCCCTGCCGCCGACGCGGCTCGAACTCTTCCACGAATTCCAGGTGTGGGACTACAGCGCGAGGAACGTCGAACTCTGGCAAAGGGCAGGCATCGGGGCTGCCCACGTCCCGCTGGGCCACCATCCGGTCCTCGAACGGTTGCCGACGCACACCACCCGCGATATCGACGTCCTGTTCTACGGAAGCATGAACGAGCGGCGTCACCGAGTGATCGAGGGCCTGATCGATGCCGGGCTCCGGGTGGAGGCTCTGTTCGGGGCCTACGGGGCGGAACGAGACCGGGTGATCGCAAGGACAGCAGCGGTCATCAACATTCATTTCTACGAGGCCCGGATCCTCGAAACCGCCCGGCTGAGCTTTCTGTTCACCAACCGGGTCCCTGTCATCAGCGAATGGTCCCCCGACCTGGAGATACCCTCCGGTTTGGAGGAGGCGGCATCGTTCCATGCCTACGACGATCTCGTCACCGCAACGGTCGAGATCGCCCGGGACCGCTCGGCGCTGGAGGGCATCGGCGAGAGAGGACGACGGGCCTTCGCCGCGCTGCCGATGACCGGATACCTCGAGAAGGCCCTGGCCGCCTGATTCCACATCATCCGCGGATGCACGTATCTTCCGGCCCGTGAGACAGTTCACCCATCTCGGCCGGGGCGTCGATCTGCGACTCCCTTCGAATGCCTGGTGGTTCGCCGTCAGCGGAACAGCGGGTGCGCTGGCCTTGTTCGTCGAGCGGGATCTGTTCTTTGCGATATCGATCGCAGGAAGTGCGTTCCTGGCGTGGATTCTTGCCCGGGAACTCGATCCCGATCGGCCGGGGACAGCCGGCATCGTGGCGGTCCTTGCCCCCGCGCTCGCCTGGTATGCCGGTCGGCCGTCGCTGCTGGCGGTCTATGCCCTTGCAGTTGCCGCCCGGGTGGTCAGCCGATCCACGGGCCTCGCCCCACTGCGCGGCGATGTCCTGGTCCACGTCCTCGTCGGCGTGGCCGCGGCGTGGAATGGGGTGACCGCCGCAGCCGGCGTCGCCCTGGGCGCAGCCTTTCTCCTCGATGCCAGAGCGCTCCCCGATCCGGCCCCGGCCAAGCAAGCCCGGCTTGGCGCCGCGATTGCCGGTGCTGCGGCGGTACTCGGGGCGATCCGTCTGATCGAACTCGATTGGGATGTGCCACACGGTTACCAGTGGCTCCTCGTGGCGGCTGCGGTCGTCGCAGCCATCATCCCCGTCCGCGGTCTGCGATCCACCGGCGACCACACCCATACGCCACTCGACCCGATTCGGCTGGAGTGGGCCCGGAGACTCGTTGCGGTCGCGCTCGTCGTGATCGTGGGTGCAGGTGGGGTCGCCGGGGCGGTTGCGATCAGCCCGGCCCTGGTGGCGGCGGCGCTCAGCGGCTGGCCGCGGCGCGCACCATCGTGACGTGCGGCCCGACCCCAGGTTCGTCGTAGACCTCGGACACCGCCTCGAACCCGTGCGCCTGATAGAAGCCTGCTGCCGGCTCGCGGGCGCTGCACCAGACCAACCCGTCGTTCGCATGCTCGAGGCAAGCCGCAAGGAGTTCGGCGCCCAGACCCGCGCCCTGGAGCGACTGCTCGACCGCCATAGCTCGAACCCGCCAGCCATCCCTGCCATCCGGAGTCGGCTGTGGCAGCGCTCCCGCGGTTCCCACCACCCTCCCATCGAGGTGGGCCGCGAACCAGGCGGCATCGGGGTGGTCTTCCCCCGAGACTCTCAACTCGTGTTCGTCCTGATGCGGTCGGAGCATCCGCTGGCGCAACGGCCGGGTTATCGCCGGATCGACCCGCTCGACGGTCACGAGCGACCGTGTGAGGTTGGCCGCCTTCTCGACCATGGCCGAGACCGAACAGGTCCGGTCGACGAGGTCGAGCACATGCTCCAAACGGTGCCGAGGCAGGGAAGACCGCAGAACGTATGTGAGGTGGATGTCGGTCCAGATCCGCGGCACAGATGTGGCCCGCTGGGCATCGACTGCCACCCGCATCCCGTGCAGGTCACCTCGCATCTTGGTGACTATCTCCTCGACGGTGGCGGCAGCACAGGAGGCGAGAGCAACCAGGTACAACTCGGTTGGCGCTGGTCCTGCGGCCGATTCGGGTCGGCGGTACGCACCTGCTTCGACCACGACATGTTGCCGGGAAGCCGTCTCGGCATCGAAGACGTCAGTCCGTCTGCGATCCAGCCGCACGAATCTCTCCATCCGTCCAGTATCCCTTGCCCTCACCTCGGGTCCAAGCCCAATCAGCCGTGGAACGCCGCCAGAACCGGGGCGAATCGGCGGACGCCTTCCGCACTTGCATCCCGAAGACTCACGAAGACCGCGTCGACCTTCTGCGCCAGGTCTCCGTACCGCTCCACCTGCTGATCCACGGTTCCCGCCCGCAGCCTGCGCGAGAACGCGGCCGCGTCCTCCTGACCGCGATATCGCTCCACCAACTCGGCAAGGTCGGCGCGATCGGAGCCGACCAGGGTCGGGTCGAGGACCGACGTTTCGATCTCGGTGGGGTCACGACCGATCCGCTCGCACTCGGCACGCAACAAGAACAGCTTCTCGTCGAGGCGATCCAGCCGGGATGAGAGATTCCAGCGATCTGCCAGCCGGGCCGCAATGGGGATCGTGCGGCGCTCGCCCCCTCCCCCGATCAGGATCGGGATGGTGCCCCGCACCGGACGGGGATACCCTGTCGTGTCGAGAAGTGTGATCGTCTCCGTCTCGAACGGCTTCGAGCCGGGGCCCCACAAGGCGCGCAGAGCGCCGATCGTGTCCTCCAGCCTGTCGAGCCGCTCACCGCTGGGCGGAAACTCGAGGCCCAGATTGGAGTGCTCCGACTCGAACCAGCCGGCACCGAGCCCGCAAAAAGCCATCCCCTCGGACAGAACATCGAGCGTTGCGAGCAGCTTGGCCAGTACCGCCACGTGGCGGAAGGTGACCGGGGACACGAGCACTCCCATCTCCAGCCCCGGCGCCGTCGCGACCAGTCGAGCGAGCGTCACGTATGGATCCAGGATCGGGTCCCACCGGCGGCCGACCTGGGGGATCTGAACCAGATGATCCATGAGCGAGATTCCTGCGAAGCCGACTTCTGCTGCCGCTCGGGCCGTCTCCACCACGGACGAAGGTGCACCCTCGTCGAATCGGGAGATGTGGAGATAGAACTTCAGTCCCGATCGCCGGTCCGGGCCGGACCGCACCCGTGACGGCACCACCTGCGACCCGGCGGCAGCACCCGCCACCCGTTCGACGTTCCACCCATCGGCGATGATCCGCTCGACGACCCTTGGATGACGTCTGACTTGTGATCTCAGCACTCCAACCGGCACCGGCCTCGGACGGTCTCCATTTCGAGCCAGGCAGGCGTCGATGTCGGTGTCGAACACCACTGCGAAGCAGGGCGTCCCGACCTGGTCGGCGGCCGCCCCCAGCCGCTGCCTCAATTCGTGATCGAAGCCGAGCGTGTCCACCACCGCGGTGAGGCCGCGGCCCAGTCGCGCGGCAGCGATGCGCTCCAACACCTCGAAGGCGTCGGCGCTCGCGGAGAGGTCGGCCTCACCCGACCCGAGGCGCCCCCTCAGCTCATCCGACGAGACGATCTCTGCGGGCCGGTAGTGCTGTACGGCCCAGGTCGACTTCCCCGAGCCCGCCGGACCGACGAGCCAGACGAGCGCCGGGTCGGGGAAGGCTGCCATGGGTCGATGCTACGAGCGCTCAGCTCGAGCCACCACCAATCCGTCGACTGCGATGCAGCCACCCGCATGAACGATGAGTGGGTTGAAATCCGCAGCCACGATCACATCACCGAGCCCGACCCCGATCCAGGAGAGTCGGACCACCGTCTCGACGAACGCATCCAGGTCCACGGCCCCGGAACCCCGGAAGCCGTCGAAGAGCGGCCGGCACCGCAGCCCGGCCAGGGCGGCCCGGACGTGTTCGGACCCCACCGGTGATCGCAACACGACCCGATCGTCGAGCAACTCGACGAGCGCACCTCCTGCTCCGATCACCACCAACGGCCCGAACTGGGGATCTCGGACCAACCCCACCGCCATCTCGAGACCCGCCGGGGCCATCGCCTGGACCTCCGCCCGCGCACCGAGCATTTCGAGCCTCTGGTACGCCGCCTCGACGGCGGCGCCGTCTTCGAGTCCCAGCATCACACCCCCGATATCGGACTTGTGGCCGGCCCCCGACGCGGTCTTGAGGGCCACCGGATACCCGATCTCCGCAGATGCAGCCACCGCCGCCAGGGCCGTTTCGACATGCCTGCGGGCGACGACAGAGACCCCGACAGCCTCGGCGAGCTCGAGCGCATCGAGCTCGCCCGTGTACGCCAACCGGCGCCACGGCTCCCAACTGCCCACCGGCTCCCTGACATCCACGTCGAGCGACGGCGCTCGATCTCGATGGTCGAAGAGGAGCCGGATCGCCTGCAGGCCGGAGCTCGTGCCCCGCAGCACCGGGACTCCGAGATCCATGAGCGTTCCGGCATCATCGGGAGCCACCGCCGAGCCTAGGTGGGAGAGGACGAACACGGGTTTGTCGGTCTGTGATGCGATTGAGGCCGCCACGCCCACGTACCCGTCCTCGAAACGCTCCTCGGGAGTGAGGTCCACGGCGAGCGCGATCGCACCGACCGAATCGTCCTCGGCGACGGCCCGGAGACACTCGAGGAAGATCCCGTCGAAGTCGGAGCCGGTCCCCCACGCATCCACGGGGTTCTCGGCCAAAAGCCCCGGCTCCAATACCGCCCGGATCCGATCTGTTGCCGGCTCTCCGAGTTCGGCGAGCGGAACCCGCTGATCGGCGGCGAGGTCGATCAGGAGGGAGCGCTCGCCTCCCGAGTCGTGCACCGCCCCCAATCCGCCGGGACGGGCCCGCCGCGGGGATGAGAAGGCCTGAAGCGCATCCGCCAGCTCATCGGCCGTGTCCACGAGATGGACCCCATGTGAACGGGCGAACGCCTCCCAGCCGCCGTGATCACCGGCGAGGGCTTGGGCATGGGTGGCGACCGAAGCCCGACCCCGTTCGGTGCGACCTACCTTGAGAGCCACGATCGGGAGTCGACGTCGATCCGCCTCGGCCAGCACGCGGTCCATCGCGTCGGGTCTTCGGACTGTCTCGAGAAAGAGCCCGACAACCCTGGTCGAGTCGCGTTCCAGCGCGTGAGCCAGGTACTCGTCCATCGTGGTGGAGA
The DNA here is from genome assembly GCA_041591895.1 of Acidimicrobiia bacterium. Classification (GTDB taxonomy): domain Bacteria; phylum Actinomycetota; class Acidimicrobiia; order Spongiisociales; family ZC4RG35; genus JBFHRE01. Next base: position 5,364 of record JBFHRE010000004.1, on the reverse strand, counting down.
GCTCGTTTCCGCTCGACACCGCCAGGTTGAAACGCAGGTGTCGATGGTTGTGCAACAGCGCGGAGAACAGCGAGCCGCTGTGGCTCAGGAACGCGACCGGACCGGGTCGCAGCCCCCAGGGCTGGTAGTAGCCGGTGACCCGCACCCCCCGTTCGACGTCGACGAAACCCATCCCGTTCCCTCCACAGACGGGCAGGGAGGCGTCGGCTGCCATCTGTCTCAGCGCCTCCAGCAACGGCCGACCGTCTCGGGCCGTACCTGCACAACTGGCGAAGATCGCAACCGAGCGAGCACCGGCGGAGATCGCATCGGCGAGCGCTCCCTCGAGTCGGTGATTCGCCACCGCCAGAACGGCGAGATCGACGGCACCGACGGACTCGAGGTCGGGCACGCATTCGATTCCCTCGATCTGATCGTGGTTCGGGTTGACCAGATGGAGGCGACCCTGATAGCCGCCGTGGATCAATTGGCGAACCTGCTGGAGCCCGACGGACCCGGGCCGTCCGCTCGCCCCGACCACCGCGATGCTGCCCGCATCGAACATCGGGGCCAGCCGCGACGGGTCGGTGGTGGATGGAACGCCTGCCATGAATCTTGAACCGCCGTTCAGTGTATGTCCGACTTGCGTCGTGCGTCTCGCGTCATGCGTCCTGCTTCTTTGCGGGTTGTGTCACCTCATCGGGTTGCCAATCCGAGATGTACCCTCCGAACTCCATGGCCAGACCACGCATGACCCAGGAGCGACGCCGGCAGATCCTGGAGGCGGCCGCCGGGGTCATCGCCGAGCGAGGCACGTGTGACGCCCGGATCGCCGACGTCGCCGAGCGAATCGGCATCAGCCCGGCCCTGATCCTGTACTACTTCCCGTCCAAGGATGCGCTCCTCGCTGAGGCCATCGCCCACCGTGACCGCCAGTTCTTCGACGAGATCGCCGTCGAGATCGAGGGTGTCGAGAGCGCGATCGAACGACTGGAACTGCTGATTGCCGCCAGCTGCCCGCCGGCCGAGGGCCTCCAGCGGGACGACAACGAATGGCAACTCTGGTTGGAGACCTGGTCCCGCTCACGGCATGTCCCTGAACTGGCCGCCGAGCGGAGCCGGATGGACGAGCTTCTCCGAGCGACCATCGCCGACATTGTCGACCTCGGCATCAACCAGGGCACGATGAAGCACCCTGACCCGGCCGCCTTCTCCGTGATGCTGTCTTCCCTGATCGACGGCCTCGCCATCCAGGTACTCCTCCAGGACCCGCGGGTCGACACCGCAACGATGCAGTCGATCTGCCTCGACGTCGCCCGACGCGAACTGGCGATCTGAGCAGCCGAGGTGCGATCCGCACGACATTTCGGGCCATCCGGGGTTATGGTTAGTTGAACGGCCGTTCAGGAACGGCTCTCCGCGGCGGAGACGAGGAGGAACGACAGTGGCGCACCATCCGCGACAGAACTGGGATCCGATCAGCAAACGGAGGATCTACAGCCGGAGGGAGTTCCTCTGGCGGGCCGGGGCCCTCGGCCTCAGCCTGCCCGCCATGTCGGCGGTTCTCGCCGCCTGCGGTGACGGCTCGTCATCGGGAGAGGCCGGCGAGGTCGTCATCGGCACGCCGAGCAATCCGGCCACCCAACCCCTCCTGAGCGACAATCCGATGATCGAGTCGGGGCTCAGCCCCGAAGCCGGTCCGCTCAAGATCTACAACTGGGCCGATTACATCAACCCCGACACCATCACCGCCGCCGAGGAAGCGCTTGGCGTTGACATCGAGTACACCACCTATTTCAACGAGGAAGAGGCACTCGCGAAGCTCATCTCGGGCGAGGTGCAGTTCGACGTGTTCTTCCCGGTGGCCAGCTCGATCGCCAAGGTGGTCGCCGGCCAGCTCATCCAGCCGATCAACCACGATTACATCCCCAACCTGGCAAACGTGTGGGACCAGTTGGCCGATCCCTATTACGACAAAGGCTCCCTCTACTCGGTGCCCTACACCGTCTATCAGACCGGAATCGCCTGGCGCACCGATCAGGTGGACTCGGCCGATGTCGAGACGGACAACCCATACGACGTGTTCTGGAACCCCAAGTACAAGGGCATCACCGGCCTGTACGAGGACTTCCGCGAGACCCTGACGATGGCCATGTTCCGGGCCGGATCCCAGGATCCAAAGGCGGCCAGTCAGGCCGAGGTGGACGCCGCTGCCGACTCGCTGCTCGAATTGGTCGACCTGATGAACATTCGGTACACCATCGACGGCGCATATTCCGGGATCCCGGAGGGCCGGTACGGACTCCACATGTCGTGGTCGGGGGACATCGTCGCCGCCCCGTACTACTACCCGGAGGACGGCGACCCCAGCGTCACCCGCTACCTCTGGCCGGCGCACTCTTCGGGCAGCGTGAAGGGAAACATCGCCAACGACACCATCACGGTGTTGAAGGGAGCCCAGAGCCCGGTACTGGCCCACCAGTTCCTCGATTTCATGCTCGACGAGGACAACGCCCTCGAGAACTTTGGCTGGAACGGCTATCAGCCGCCGCAGAAGGGGCTCGACGTCAACCTGCTCGTCACCGACGAGTGGGTGCCCGAGTACCTGTCGTCGGCGGTGGTGCTGCCCGAGGACTTCGACAACCCGCGGGGCGACGTGCCCACCCAACTCGGAGCCGAGAAGGAGAAGATGTGGCTGGACGCCTGGGCGCGGGTCCAGGCCGGCGGTTGATCGACCGCGGGTGCCGTCGAACCTCCAGTCCGCCGAAACCCAAGCAGTAGGTCAACACCGCTGGGTGTGGCCGGCCTTCGCCACACCCGGCCTGGTTTGGCTGGTTCTCCTCTTCGTGGTGCCGTTCTATGCGGTGCTCGCCGTGGCGATGGGAGATCTCGACCCGATCTTCCTCAAGCCGCGACCCGAGTGGAACCCGGTCCAATGGGACCCCTCGGCGTTCGGGGAGGTGTTCAGTCAGCTGTTCACAGGGCAGTTGGGGAACATCGCCCTCCGCACGGTCGGGTACGTCGCCGCCGCATCGGGGCTGTGCATTCTGATCGGATACCCGGTGGCGTATTTCGTGGCCCGGCGAGTCCAGAAGCGGAAGGGCCTCTGGCTGCTTGCGCTGCTGGCTCCGTTCTGGATCAACTATCTGATGCGGATGCTGGCGTGGGTGAACCTCCTCAGCCCCGACGGCCTCGTGAATCGGATCTGGGACGGCATCGGCCTGGCGCCGGTCGACTGGTTGAGCGGCAGGCATCTCACCGTCGTCCTGGGACTGGTCTACGGCTACATCCCGTTCTTCATCCTCCCCCTGTATGCCGCGCTCGATCGGATCGACCGCCAGGTTCTGGAAGCGGCCCGCGACCTCGGGGCGAGCCCATTCCAGGCGTTCCGGCGGGTCACCCTGCCGCTCTCGAAGCAGGGCGTGCTGGCCGGTCTGGTCCTGATCATGCTCCCGATGTTCGGCGACTACTACACACCGAACCTCCTCTCGGGCTCACCGCGCACCCGGATGATCGGCAACCAGATCGACCAGTTCATCAACCAGACCTCGAGCCAGGGCGGCACCGGAGCCGCACTCACACTGGTGTTGATGTCGTTCGTGGCGATCCTGATGGTCTATTACCTGTTCAACATCGCCCGGGTCACCCAGGAGGCCCGCGAATGACGGCCCGCGACCTGTTGTCCAACCCGTGGGGCAAGCCGCGGCTCCTCCGAGTCTGGACCCTGCTCTACATCATCTGGTCGTTGGTCCCGGTGCTGATCGCAGTCCAGTTCTCGTTCAACGCAGGTCGCTCGCGTTCCACCTGGCAGGGGTTCTCGCTTCGGTGGTACCTATACGACGCCGCGTCCGTCGCCCGGGACGAGTCGCTGACGCTGGCGCTGGTCCAGAGCATTCGTCTGGCGGCGCTGACCATGGTGATCGCAACGCCCATCGGAGTGGCTTTGGCCATCGGGTTGGCTCGGTGGCGAGGCCGCGGCGCGCGCCCTGCAGGCTTCTTGATGCTGGTCCCCCTCGTCACACCCGAGATCGTCATGGGGGTGGCGCTCTTCCTCGTCTTCGCCAACCTCTATGACTTCGTCACGTTCGGGACCATGGCGCAGTTGCTCGGACACGTCACGTTCTCGATTTCGTTCGTGGTCATCATCGTGCGTGGACGGCTGTTCGCGATCGGCCGTGACTACGAGGAAGCGGCGATGGATCTGGGGGCGTCACCCTTCGAGGCAATGAGACGCGTGCTGCTCCCGATGCTGGCCCCGGCGATCATGGCCTCGTTCGCGATCGTGTTCGCGATCTCGATCGACGACTTCGTGATCAGCCAGTTCCTGGCCGCCGGGGCCGACTCGATCACGATCCCGGTCCGGCTCTACTCGGGCGCCCGGCTGGCACCTCCCCCTTCGCTGAACGCCCTCGCCAGCCTGTTGTTGGTTGCCACGCTCTCGTCGGTGTCGATCGCCGGATTGATCCTGCGCCGCTATGCCCGTCGGGACAACACGGGCGAGACGGCGGTGGGAGCGTTGACCCGGCTGGATATCTGAGGCGAGGCCGACGGCCTCCTGCCGCCAGCTGCCAGCCTCCAGCCACCAGCCAGATCGGTTGCGGCAGCCGGTAGCCGGTAGCTGGTAGCTGGTAGCAGGTAGCTCGCCCGCCAGGGCGCTCAGGCCAGGATTCTCAGCGCGTCCGGGGGCAGCTCGAGCGAGACCGAACTCCCCCGCTTGTGACCGATCCCGTTGCCCTGGTTGGGAACGACGATCTGCAGCTCACCCACGTTCTCGACATGGACCAACACCTGGAGCATCGAACCCATGTACACGACCCGGTCGACCACCCCCGGGAGTGTGGTGGTACCGGCGCCGTTCAGCACCACTCTCTCCGGCCGGATGCAGACCGAGACCCGTCCGGTGGCCTCGGTGCGGCCCGCCTGGGCCGTGAGGCGGTGATCACCGAGGCCAACCACACAGCCTCCGCCATCGGCTCGACCGACGACGACACCCGACATCAGGTTGGACAGACCGAGGAAATCTGCGATGTACGGACTCACCGGCTGCTCGTACACCTCCGACGGCGAGCCGATCTGCTCGATCCGGCCGTGGTTCATCACTGCCAGCCGGTCCGACATCGTCAGTGCCTCCTCCTGATCGTGGGTGACATAGATGAACGTAATCCCCACTTCTTCCTGAAGTGATTTGAGCTCCACCTGCAGCGCCTTTCGCAGCTTGGCGTCGAGGGCGCCGAGCGGCTCGTCGAGCAGAAGCACCGATGGGTTGAGCACCAGGGACCGGGCCAGCGCCACCCGCTGTTGCTGTCCTCCCGAGAGCTGGGTCGGCCGCCGCTTTTCCATCTGCGACAGGTGCACCAGCTCGAGCGCTTCGCCGACCCGGCGTCG
>JBFHRE010000003.1:0-55679 GCA_041591895.1 Acidimicrobiia bacterium | reverse complement strand
TCAACCACGTTCATCCCCGCTTCTTCGCCTTCGCCGATCTGGTCCGACGGGGAAAGCGCTCCGAGTACCGCGACTGGTTCACCGTCGACGAATGGCCGATCAAGGTGAGGGTCCGCCCACGCCGCGGACACTGGAGCAAGGCTTGGATTCCTGTGTGGCAGGAGCAGACCGGGATCGAGGTGGAAACGGTCGACACCCCCGGGCCGCCGGTGGAGACCACCTACGAGGCGTGGTACGGGGTGCCCACCATGCCGAGGGTGGATCTGTCGAACCCCGACGCCAGGAATTTCATGCTCTCGGTCGCTCGGCATTGGATCGACGAATACGGAATCGACGGCTGGCGGATGGACGTGGCCCGGTACGTCGATCCCGACTTTTGGAACGCCTTCAGGGAGACCGTCAAGCAGGCAAACCCCGACGCATACCTGGTCGCGGAGATCTTCGGTGACGTCGGCGACTGGCTCCAGGGTGATCGGTTCGACGCCACGATGAACTACACGTTCCGGAGCCTGTGTCTGTCGTTCTTCGCTCGTGGTGAGGTGGACGGACAGGTGTTTCTCGAGCGAGCGACGGCCCTGGCCCATATGTATGGCCAGGAGACGACGCTCGTGAACCACAACCTCATCGGGAGTCATGACACCCCTCGGTTCTTGACCGAGGCCGGGGGCGACGTCTGGAGACTTCGCCTCGCCACCCTGTTCCAGCTGACGTATCCCGGCGCTCCCGGGTTGTACTACGGCGATGAAATCGGAATGGTCGGAGGTGACGATCCCGACTGTCGGGACCCGTTCCCGGCGGCACCACCTGCCTCGCACCCGGTGAGCGAACTCATTCGAGAGGTCACCCGACTGAGGCGCACATACCGCGCCCTACGCGAGGGCGAATTCGTGGGGGTGGCGGCCAAGGCGGATGCCGTTGTGTTCGCCCGCGGCAACGGGAGGTCCAGGATCCTGGTCGCGATCAACGCCGGTTCGAGACCGGTCTATTTCGACGTGCCCTTCTCGGTGGTCGCATGGGGGGATGCGACACCGGCTCCTGGCGGCGCTTCCATTCCTCCGAGGTCGGCGGCGATCCTCCGCTGAGGCCGGTCCGTCGACTAGGGCAGATTCGCCTCTAGACCTCGACCGCCCGGGCTGCTTGATTGTCGTGTTCCCTACCGGGGGTGGTGGGGCCGACGACCGAAGGTGGGGAATCCATGCCGACGAGACGCGCGGGAACGCATCTCGCTCCAGATCTGCCTCGCAGGCGCCGATACATCTGCCGAAGCCTGATGAACGAAAACTGGATTCCCACGTCGTCTCCTGGCCGGCGCGGGCGGCATCGCGCCGCTCCCGGGGCATTGGTTCAACACGTCCTGGCCGTCACCACCCTTGCACTCGTCTTGGGTGGTGTGGGAATGTCGAGCGTGGCGACGGAGCCTCCAGACACCGACTCGTGGGTGGCCGGTGAGGCTCGACGGACGTTCACGATTCCGGACGTCGAACCGACGGTCGAATCGACGACCCTCCAGCCGGTTGAGCTCGCGGAAGCCGATCGGCCGGACCCTGACGGGAGTTCGGCGATGATGCATGTCGGCCTCTCTGCTGTGACTGCCGCCGGAGCCGAAGCAGGGGTCGAGGCCCAGCCCAAGGAATTGGCGTTCATGCTCAATGACGAAGGCGTCGTGGTCGCCGTCCCGGTGTTGCCGGACGACCTCCACCAGGTTTCCTTCGCTGCCACGACTTCCGAAGCGCCTCAGCCGTCCACGGAAACGACCGCGCCGGCCGCGGACTTCGGAAAGCCCACCCTGTGGCTCGACTCGTTTGCGGTCTCAGCGCTCGCAACCGGAGGGCTCCCGGCCGCAGCCCCACCGGTGGTCAACCGACCCCGTCCGACCGATGCACGCGGCTGCTACATGGAGGCGCGCGAGATCGATCTCTCCATCGGGAGGAATGGAATCGCACAGATGATCCACACGTTGTTCGACTGCCTGGCTCGTGTCGAAGGCCTTGAAACGGAACCCGCCACCAGTAGTCGGCGTTGGGACGGCGCCGGAACCTGGGGCTTCGAGAGCCTGGCGGACCAGGTGGGTGCGGAGGCGGTGGTGGTGGCGTACTGCGAGTCTCTCGGGTTTGCAGGGCATGCGGTGTCGGGCAACAACCCGTGGGGGTACGGAGGGCTGTTCCAAATGGGCAACTCCGAGATGCGGCGTTTTGGCGGCCCGGGGCTGTCCAAGTTCGACCCGGTCGACAACGCCTACGCAGCCGCCAACTACTTCTTCTATCAGCGGCGCACCGGCGCCGGATGGGGTGGTTGGAGCCCGTGGGCCGTCGTCAACACGAACTTCAACGACGCCGTGAACGACCAGGTCAAGGTGCCGATCCTGCCCCGGTTCACATCCACCGATCCCAAGTTCAAGGGCCGCCGCGGCCCCGAACTCCCACAGTGGGCCGTTGACCCGTGGCTGTACCACGTCCCGGGCTGGGACGGGTGCCCGTATTCCGGCCGGGGGCCGGCCGCCCAGCCTCTCGGCTGACGCAGACGCTCAGCCGTGGGATTCCACCGGTTGGGTGGGTACCGGTGCCGACGCCGTATCCGAGTGTCGGTACGCCTGGATCCCCATCCGCAACGCCACGGCCAGCAACAGGATCGCGAAGGTGAAGTTGGCGACCTCCGGGTCGAGTCCGACCGACACTCCGGCGGTGGCAAAGGACAATCCGGCCCCGACCAGTCCGGCGGCGACCGTCACCGGCCAGTCCACGAAGCCTCGGCGACCATTCAGATAGGTGCCGAGCAACGCCGGAGGGAGCATCGCCAGGAGCGACGTCCCCTTGGCGATCGCCGGGTCCTCGCCGAGCAGAAGCACCAGGGCCGGCACGATGACGAAACCGCCTCCCACTCCGAACAGCCCGGAGAGGATGCCTGTGAACAGACCGATCCCGGCAGCTTCGAGGGCAAAGATCGACGGATCGTCCGGCACTTGAGCCGAACCGGATTCCTGGAACATCCGGATCGCGACGAGGACCAGCAGAACCGAGAACGCGGTGATGAGGACTCGCTCCGGGAGTACCCGTAGAAGCCGGGTCCCGATCGACGTGCCGATGAGTGCTCCGGTCGTGACCAGCAGCGCGAGCCAGGCGTCGACTTTGCCCGCCGTGGCGTATCCGATCAGCCCGAACGTCGCGATCGGTACCACCGTCGCCAGCGACGTCGCAGCCGCCTTCCGCACACCGAGCCCGACGATCATCACCAGGCCCGGAACCAGGATGATGCCGCCCCCTACACCGAACAAGCCGGACAGCGATCCGGCGAGCAGCCCCACGATCACTGCGCGGATGAGGTGGCGGCGGGGGTCCGTCATTTGGACAGGGCGCACTCGTTGCGGCCGACTTCGAGTGTGCTCGCCTCCTCCTCGCTCACCTGGGTGCGGCCCAGGTTGACACGCCTTATGTCCTGATAGATGCCCGGCGCGTCGCCGAGGTGCCCAACGACATGGTCGACAAAGGCTTCCTCGTCTGTCATCGAGACGACCGGGTCATTCTCCAACAGGTCCCCTAGGGATCGTCGGATGGTGCCATCGAGGTTTGCCTCGGACCGAGCGGTGTAGTGCGCCGGACACACCTCGAGTCCGTGGTCGAGATCGGCGAGCGTGTCGTGAATCGTGTGGAACAGGTCGCGCGCCCATGGCTCGGTCTGCCCCCCGAGGTCAGGTCTCCCGATCCCGGTCACGAACACCGCATCCCCGGTCATGAGAAACCGGCCGCCAACCTCGAGCGAGGTGGACCCGGGAGTGTGACCCGGGGTGGCGACCGAACGAACGATGAGGTCCATCTCGCCGAAACGAAAGACCTCGCCATCGCGCAGGGCGGCGTAATCGAACGCGGCGCCCGCCGCGTCCCCTTCGGAGATGCGATAGGTGGCTCCGACCTCGTCGCCGAGGCGTTGGGCCAACGAGATGTGGTCGGCGTGAAGGTGGGTGTCGAATACGTGGAGGATCCGGGCGTCGTACTCCTCGGCTACCCCGAGATAGGGGGCGAGGTCGGCCGCCGGGTCGATCACAGCCATGCCGTGCCCGCGGGCGCCGACTACATACGACAAGCAGGCCTTGGCGATCCGGTCGAACTGGATGACGAAATGGTCTCCGTCGTCGAACAGAGTGTGAGGAACCAGAGTCTTTGCCCAGGCATCCATTCCCCCTTCGAGGTTGCGGAGATTGGGGAGTCCAAGTGTCTCGACGACCAGATCCGAGGAGCCGCCGTGGGCGCAGATCACCACCACATCGCGGTCGCTTGGTATGGCCTCCTTCGTCTGGGCGTCCTCGGTGATGGCGGTCCAGTAAGGGATGTTCAGCGTGTCTGCGGTCGCTCGTCCTTCGATTCGCCAGCGCTCGAACTGATCGGGAGCGCGCACGTCGAGCAGAAACGGGACCTGGTCGGGGTCGTCGACCAACCGGGCGAGGTCGGAGGTGGTGATCGATGACATCGGGTCGCTCCTCTACGACGGGTGAGCGAAGAAGTATATGCGACTAGTCGCATATGTGCAGGTTGGAATGAAACCAGCCGGCCCCGGTCCTCAGGCAGATGCTCTGACGTCGCCGGTGTGCTGCTCGTGCATGACCTCTCGCAGGAGGTCCATGGCAGCGATGATCTTGGGTGACGAAACCGAGTAGAAGATCCGCTGTCCGTCGCGTCTGGTGTCTGCCAATCCGCGGTCCCGAAGCACCGCTAGATGTTGCGACACGTTCGACTGGGGGAGGTCGAGCTCTTCGCAGATGTCCGTCACCGACCGCTCGCCGTCCCGCAGCGCGTTGAGGATGAGGAGGCGCTTGGGGTCGGCGAGCCCTTTGCAGATCTGTGCGTGCAACTCGGCGAACTCGGTACTGAGGTCGGACATCGGGTTGATTCTGGCACATCTCGGATTTCAGCAAGCTCGACTCGTGACAGGTCTGCCGTTTCGCCTGCGCATCCGGCGCCGGCGGTGTATGTTGGGTTCTGCATATGCGTACGTTCGCATAGTCAGACCGTTCGGCGTGCGACGAGGAGGTGTGATGTGACGACCCAGATGGTGCCCGACACCGAGGCCGACGAGCAGGTGGCAGGGAAGGAAAGTCCGGCCGAGAAGGAGAAGATGGTTCTCATCGCGGCGTCAGGCGACCTGGACAAGGCGTGGCCGGTGCTGATCCTGGCCACGACCGGGGCGGCCTACGGAATGGAGGTCACCGTATTCTTCACGTTCTGGGGGCTCGGCATTCTCAAGAAACCGGAAGCCGGCGTCGTGGGCGACGACTGGCGGCAGAAGATGCTCTCCGTCTTCAAGAAGGGCTCTCCGCAGGGACTCCAGCTGTCCACGATGAACTTCGGTGGTCTGGGAGCGAAGATGATGAAGGACCTGGCGGACAAGAACAAAGTCGCCTCGGTTCAAGAACTGCTGGAACTCGCCCAGGAGATGGGCGTCAAGCTGTGGCCGTGTCAGATGACGATGGACCTGATGGGGCTCAAACCTGAGGACATGATCGATGGTCTCGACAAGCCGGCGGGAGCAGGCTCTGCCATCAGCCTCATGAAGCAAGCCAAGATCAGCCTGTTCATCTAGAACACCAGGAGAGGAGAGACACACATGGCAGACGTAGTTGTGGATGCACGCGGGCTCCAGTGCCCGATGCCGGTGATCAAGACCAGCCAGGCGATGAAGGATTTGGCTTCGGGCCAGACCCTCGAGGTGATCGCCACCGACAGAGGGGCATTGTCGGACATCCCATCCTGGGCGAGCGACATGGGGCATGCCTTGAAGGAGCAGTTCGACCAGGAAGACGGCTTTCACTTCGTGCTCGAGAAGTCCTGAACCTCCGGTCGGCCTGCCAGGATGCCTTCGATGCCGGTTGAATCAGCCACGCCATGACTCGATACGGGTTCGTGATCGATCAGGACACCTGTATCGGATGCCATGCCTGCACGGTGGCGTGCAAGACCGAGCACCAAGTTCCGTTGGGCGTGAACCGGACCTGGGTCAAGTACGTCGAGACCGGGGCGTGGCCTGACACCACCCGGTCGTTCTCGGTGATGAGATGCAATCACTGCGCCGACGCGCCCTGCGTGACGATCTGTCCGACCAAGGCCCTGTTCAAGCGAGACGACGGCATCGTCGACTTCGACACCTCCCGCTGCATCGGTTGCAAGTCGTGCATGCAGGCGTGTCCGTACGACGCCCTCTACATCGACCCGCACGATCACACGGCCCAGAAATGCAACTATTGCGTGCACCGCGTCGAGGTCGGACTCGAACCCGCCTGTGTGGTCGTTTGCCCCGAACAGGCGATCATCGCCGGTGATCTCGACGACCCGCTCACGAAGATCTCCCGAATGGTTGCCACCGAGGAACTGCACGTCAGGGCGGCCGAACAGGGCACGAATCCAAAGCTCTGGTACAAGGGCGCACGAGAGGTGAACCTCGATCCGGTGATGGCAGAGACCCGCGCCGGGTCGATGATTTGGCGCGACGATCCCTCGCCGGCTCCCGCCTGGCTCAACGTGGATCTCTCGCCCCGTGATCGCTCGGGTCCGGCAGGGCCGGTCACGACGCGGTATGACGAGGCGGCACCCCGGGTGGTTTACAACACCGATCACCCGATGCCGTGGGGGTGGCGGGTTTCGTCGTACTTCCTCACGAAGGGGATTGCTGCCGGTCTCGTGTTGGCGGCGGCAATCGCGCTGGGGCTGGGCGCCGACGCCGGAACGGCATGGATGCGCTGGGGCCTGCCGCTCGTGGCCGGGCTGTTCGTGGCGTTGACCGGCGCCCTGTTGGTTTGGGATCTCAAACGGCCCGATCGCTTTTGGTACCTGTTGACCAAGGGAAACTCGGGTTCATGGCTCGTGCGGGGGGCCTGGATCCTCGGGGCCTATGCCTCCGTGATCGGCGTGTGGTTTCTGGTCGGCCTGTTGTCCGAGGTGTCGGTGAGGCCGTTTGTCTGGATCTCGGTTCCTCTGGCGCTCGCCACTGCGGGCTACACGGCGTTTCTCTTCGGACAAGCCGAGGCTCGCGACCTCTGGCAGAGCCCGAGCCTGCTGTGGCACATGATCGCCGGCGCCATCGCCGCCGGTGGCGGGGCCTCCGTGCTCGTGGCATTGCTCGGCGAACTCGACGATGTCTTCGCCCGCGCATCGACGTGGGCGATGGTGTCCGGCGCCGGCGCTCTGGGTCTGATCGCACTGGCCGAACTGTCGTCGCGGCACCCGACGCGAAACATCGAGATGGCAATGCACCACATGACGAGGGGCGCCTTCTCCCGCCAGTGGTGGTGGGGAGGGCAGATGCTCGGGGTTCTGGTCCCGGTTGCATTCGGCGCCGGCACCCTGAGCGGATCTCCCCTCTGGGTGGCCGCCATGGGAGGGATCGCCGCCTCCGCCGGGATCTGGTTCTCCGACGATGCCTTCGTGAAAGCAGGTCAGAGTGTTCCACTTTCGTGAGGCCGCCGCCGGCGGCCTCGTCGCGGGTCGCGAGTCCCGAGTCGAGGGTCGACGGAAGATGGTGGCCGCACCCCTCCGAGAGGTAGGACCATGACGGATGACCAGATACCGCGGTTGATTCCGGGGACGGGGCTCACCAACTTCCCGCCACCCGATCGCTGGGACGACTGGCAGGAGTACGACGCCAAGGCCTGGCCGGAGCGGGTCGCCCACGAGTACCGGCTGGTTCCGACCACCTGCTTCAACTGTGAGTCCGCCTGTGGGCTGCTCGCCTATGTGGACAAGGAGAGCGGCCAGGTCCGCAAGTTCGAGGGCAACCCGGCCCATCCCGGATCGCGGGGCCGCAACTGCGCCAAAGGCCCGGCGACGATCAACCAGATGTACGACCCGGAGCGGATCCTCTTCCCGCTCCGTCGCAAGGGTCCGCGGGGCTCGGGGGAGTGGGAGCGAGTCACGTGGGAAGAGGCGCTGGACGACATCGGATCGAGGATCGGCAAGGCCATCAGCGAGGGACGGCACGACGAGGTCATGTACCACGTCGGGCGCCCGGGCGAAGACGGGTTCATGGACCGGACCCTCAAGGCCTGGGGAGTGGACGGGCACAATTCCCACACCAACATCTGTTCAGCCGGTGCCAGGGTCGGGTACGCGATGTGGATGGGATGGGACCGACCCTCAGCCGACTTCGCCAACGCTCGGTTCATCCTGCTGCTGTCGAGCCACCTGGAAACAGGCCACTACTTCAACCCCCACGCCCAGCGGATCATGGAGGGCCGGCAGGCGGGAGCCAAGCTGGCGACGATCGATCCGCGGCTGTCCAACACGGCTTCTATGTCCGACTACTGGCTGTCGCCCTGGCCGGGCACCGAACCGGCGATGTTCCTGGCCATGGCCCGGCTCCTCCTCGAGTGGGACGCGGTCGACCACGACTTCGTCCGCCGGTGGGTGAACTGGGAGGAAGCGCTCGAGGCGCTGGAGCCCGGCGGCGAGCGTATCTATGAGCGGTTCGTCGATCTCCTGAAGCGGACTTACGCCGACTACACCCTGGAGTGGGCGGCGGAGGAGACCGGTGTCCCGGTCGAGAAGATCGAGATTGTTGCGCGGGAGATCGCCCGGGCCGGTTCGGCGTTCTCGTCCCACACCTGGCGGTCGACAGGCTCCGGCAACCTCGGAGGGTGGCAGGCGGCGCGGACGTTGATGCTCCTGCACGTGCTCACGGGCTCGGTGGGAACCAAGGGCGGTACTTCCCCGAGCGCTTGGGACAAGTTCAAGCCCGAGCACTGGAACATGCCGCCGCCCCACTCGCGCTGGAACGAGTTGCTGTGGCCGAAGGAATACCCGCTCGCCCACCACGAGATGAGCTTCTTGCTGCCGCACTTCCTGAAGGAGGGCCGGGGCAAGCTCGACGTGTACTTCACCCGGGTGTACAACCCGGTGTGGACCAACCCGGACGGCTTCAGCTGGATCGAGGTGCTGACCGACGAATCGCTGGTGGGCTTGCACGTCGCTCTGACGCCCACCTGGTCGGAGACCGCCTGGTACGCCGATTACGTGCTGCCCATGGGCGTCGGGTCGGAGCGACATGACACCCACAGTTATGAGACGCACGCCAGCCAGTGGCTTGGGTTCCGGCAGCCGGTGCTGCGGGTTGCCGGGGAGCGGGAGGGCAAGACATTCAACCGGACCCACGAGGCCAATCCGGGTGAGGTGTGGGAGGAGACCGAGTTCTGGATCGACCTCTCCTGGCGGATCGATCCCGATGGGTCCCTTGGGATTCGGAAGTGGTTCGAGTCGCCGGTGGACCCCGGCCGGCCGATTTCGGTCGACGAGTACTACGGCTGGATGTTCGAGAACTCCGTTCCCGGTCTTCCCGATAGGGCAGCGGCCGAAGGGCTGTCGCCGCTCGGGTTCATGCGGAAGTACGGGGCGTTCGAGGTCGAGCGCGACATCTACGAGGTCCACGAGAGGGAGACCGATGGCGGGATCGACATCGACGGAACCGTCCGGCACGGATTTCGATCGCCATCCAAGAAGCTCGAATGGTTTTCGCCGACCCTGCGCGACTGGGGATGGGACGACGCCGCCATTCCCACTTATCTCCGCACCCACGTCCACTGGCGCGACCTGGATCTGGGCGGAAATGAGCGGATCCTGCTTCCCATCTTCCGCCTTCCGACCCTGATCCACACCCGATCGGGGAACGCCAAGTATCTGTACGAGATCAGCCATGGACATCCGCTGTGGATGAATCCACGGGATGCAGACGACCTCGGCTTCGAGACCTCCGATCTGGTGAGGATCGCCACCGACACCGGGCACTTCGTGATGCGAGTGTGGCGGACCGAGGGCATCCGTCCAGGCGTTGTGGCGGCGTCGCATCATCTCGGCCGGTGGAGGCTGTCCGACTCGATGGGCAACGAGCGGTGGTCGTCCGCTCTGGTCGACATCGAAAAGACCGGGGATTCCACCTGGCGGCTGCGGCAGAAGAAGGGGATAGAGCCGTTCGTGTCCGACGACCCGGACTCGGAGCGGATCTGGTGGAAGGATGCCGGGGTCAATCAGAACCTGGCTTTCCCGCCTCACCCCGACCCGGTCAGTGGGGTCCACGCGTGGCACCAGCGGGTTCGGCTGACCAAGGCGGAGCCGGGTGACCGATATGGGGATGTGGTGGTGGACACCGCCAAGAGCTTCGAGATCTACCGGGAATGGCTGGCGATGACCCGCCCCGGACCTGGGCCGGGTGGCTTGCGGCGGCCGCTCTGGCTCGACCGCCCGGTCAAGCCCACGCCTGATGCCTACCGAGCCCCGTGACCGGTGACTTGGTCGAACCGTGGGCCGCTGAACACCGTGGCGGTATCCCTGAACCCTGGGTTCGTGAACACCGTGACGGTGTTGGTGGGCCCACGGTTCGGCGGTTCCTCTGTCGGTGGCCGCTGACATGAGCCGGGCGGCCGACTCCGCTCGGCGTGAATTCGAGGCCTGGTCGGAGCTCGGCCGACTCGTCGAGGGCGTTGCGGGTTCGGTGACGCGGCCGGGTCCCACCGAGAGAGAGGTGACCGGCTTCGACCCGACCACGGATCTCGGGCGCCGCGGCCGTCGCTGGGGCTTCGACTTCCCGTCAACCTCACTGCCGGATCTGGCCCGCTTCGCCGCTGGGCTTGCTCGAGCGGAGGCCGAGGCCTGGTTGGCCGATGACCCGATCGTCGCCACCCAGGCGTACGAGAACCGGCGGTTTCTGTTCGGCGATCGGATCGTGGCGTGGGCGGTCCCGTGGGCCGACATTGCGGGGCGGTGTCATCCCGAGGTGCGCGATCCGTGTCACCGAGCGAGAGACCTCATGCTCGAGATCGGAGAAGGGTTCCGGATCGCGCCGGCGGTGTCCGGCGGCGAAGGGCTCACCGCGCCCGGCGAAGATTCGATCGGGCCATTCCCGCCCCGTATCCCTCAGGAGTTGTCCGAGCTCGGCTCGGGCACCGTGATCTTCGACGCCACCGCGGTGTCATTGGGAGCCGAGGACCGCGATCGGTTGGAGGTGGTGCGAGCCGATGATCTGCGAGCCCTGTTCGAGAACGCCGCCGCCCGCTGGAGGTCGCTGGCCGCCGCCCACCCCGGGTCGGCTCGCCTCTGGTTGGATCTCGCGGATCGAGCTGTTTTCACCGCCTCCGCAATCCAGTGATCTGGAACCATTCCGGACCGCTGTGCGTCCCACGGGCATGAGAACAGCGGCATTGGTCCTGTTGGCTTCGTTGATTGCTTGTGCGCCGGAACCGGTGCCGCTGGCGGTGCTGGAGGGCCGGGTTCTGGCGGGGCCTGTGTGTCCGGTTGAGACCGATCCGCCGCGGCCGGAGTGTGCCCCTCGACCGGTGGAGGGGGCCGAACTGGTGGTGGTAGCCGCCAACGGGGTGGAAGTGATCGCCCGGGCGGATGCCGATGGATTCTTCCGGGTCGAAGTGGCCTCTGGGCCGGTCGCGATCATTCCCCAACCCGTGGAGGGTCTCCTGGGGACTGCAGCCCAGATCGACCTCGATGTGCCCGCCGGCACCACCCAGTTGGGCGAGATCATGTACGACACCGGAATCCGCTGACCGGTACAGCCGTCCCTACGATCCGGGCGATGTCCTCGCCCTCCGTGTCGCGTCTGCTGCTGGTCGCGGTCCTCGTCGTGACGCTCAACACGCAGGCCGTGTTTCTGCTCGGGGCCTCGTTCTTTCAGATCGGACCCGAGTTCGGGCTTGGAACCGTCGGGCTCGGGGCCCTGACCGCAGCCTTCTTCCTCACGGCGGCCGTCACCTCCGCTCCGCTCGGACGTTGGGTGCAGCGAGTCGGCTGGCAACGAGCCATGCGGATCAACTTTCGGGCAACGGCTCTTCTCTTGGCGACGATCTCTGTCGCGGCCCGGTCGACATGGGTATTTGCCGGCCTCCTCGTCTTCGCCGCAGGTATCTACGGAATGTCGAATCCGGCCGCCAACCAGGCGCTGGCCGATCACACCTCGCCCGAGCGGCAGGCGACGGTTTTCGGGGCCAAGCACGCCGGGATCCCCGCCTCGACATTGCTTGCCGGCTTGGCGGTTCCCACGGTCGTGCTGAACTTCGGGTGGCGGTGGGCCTATGGCGTCGCAGCCCTGCTGGCCCTGGTGTTGTCGTTCTGGATCCCGCGCGGGCGGGCTACGGTCCACTCGGCAATTGAATCCCGGCCGAGAACAGCGGAGTCGGTCCTTTCCACCAGGAATTTGCTGGCGCTGGCTTTCGGATCCGCGTTTGCCACTTGGGCGGCGGTGGCCCTCGGGACCTTCCTCGTGTCGGGGGCCGTCGACGCCGGCTTCTCGGAGGGGGCGGCCGGCACCCTACAGTTCGCCGGATCCGCCTGTTCGATCGCCACCCGGGTCGGGATCGGCCATCTCACCGACCGACGCCGCGGAACCGGTTTTGGAGGGATCGTGATGATGGCGGGCCTGGGGGCCGTGCTCTTCGTCCTGCTCCCGCAGGCAACCGGACCGCTGTTCGCTGCCATCGTGCTCGGGGCCTTCGCAACCGGTTGGGGTTGGCCGGGCCTGATGACGTTCACGGTGGTCAACTCGAATCGATCGATGGCGGCCTCCTCATCGGCCGTCACCCAGGCCGGAGTCTTCCTCGGCGCCGGTATCGGTCCACTGCTGATGGGTGGGGCGATTTCACGCTGGTCATTCGACGCCGCCTGGCTGCTGGCCGGCGGTGGCCTGGTGGTGGCGTCCGTGGTCGTGGCCCGGGTGGGCACGGTGGCGGTCAGAACGGGACGCCGACCGCCTGGCACAGGAAGCGCATGAACGGAGTTGCCGCTCGGCAGTGGCCGGTGAACGTCTCCAGGAAGTCCGACGCCGTGACCTCCTTCTGCGTGAGCCTCCTCGAAGCAATGAAGTCCTTGCGCTTCAGGTCGTCGATCAGGGGATGATCATCGGGGAAGCCCTTGGGGGGCCGGACGAGTGACTCGCCGGCCATCTCGAACACATCGGTGAAGGGCTTTCGCCGGGTTGCCTTCTTCCAGGCGTCCGGATGCTCGGTGATGTGGTTGCGGATCTGATATGCGACCGAAGTCTCCGGCCGCCACAACCCGACACCGATGAAGCATTCTCCGGGCTGGATGTGGAGGTAATACCCGGGAGCGTGGGCGTCCTTGGCTGCTTCATGCCGGAACTGAACCCCGGTGTTCTCCTTGTAGGGCGTCTTGTCCTTGGAGAACCGGGTGTCGCGGTGGATCCGGAACATGGATCCGCCCACCGCCCGGGCGTCGGCAACGAAGTGAGGGGAGATCTTGCCCAGGGGACCTGAGAACGAGGTGATGAAGTCGAGGGCCGGTTCCTGAACCGCTGCGAGATAGCGGTCCTTGTTCTCGTTGAACCATTCCCGGTCGTTGTTCTCGGACAGATCCTGGAGAAAACCAAACGTAGAACGTGTGAAGTGTGCCATGCATCGACCCTACGCAGCCGGAGTCGGGTTGTGAACCGGGTTGAGCTGCGCTGGTCGCGCCTGAGGTCGATAGCCTGATCGGATGCCAGGCATCCGAATCCGCCCCGTCCACTATCTCGACGGGCTCTTGATGGGAACCGCCGACGCCATCCCCGGCGTCAGCGGGGGAACGATGGCGCTCATCGTGGGGATCTACGAGCGTCTGCTGGGTTCGATCGAGTCCGGCTTTCGGGCTGCGGTTTCGGTCGTCCGGCTGCGCCCTGCCGAGGTGCGCACCAACCTGGGGCGAGTCGAGTGGCGTCTCATCGTCCCCCTATTCGCCGGAATCATCACCGCTCTCCTCGTGGCGGCCCGCTTCATGCCCCAGCTCCTGGAGCGATACCCGACCCAGAGCCGAGCCCTCTTCCTGGGCATGGTGGCCGCTTCGGTGTCGATCCCCTGGAAACGCATCGCCCAGCCCGCGGTTGGACACGTCCTGGTGGCGGTGCCGGCCGCGGTGGCCGGCTTCCTCCTCACCGGACTCCCGCCAGGGACCGTCTCCGATCCCAGTCCCCTCCAGATCTTCGGGGCGGCCGCGATCGCGATCTGCGCCATGATCCTCCCCGGGATCAGCGGCGCATTCCTCTTGTTGGCTGCAGGGATGTACGAGCCGACTCTCCGTGCAGTGGATGAGCGTGACCTCGGCTACATCACAATCTTCGTCCTCGGGGCCGGCGTCGGACTCGGTTCGTTTTCGATTCTCCTGAATCGGCTCCTGGAGCGCCGCCACGACACCACCATGGCGGCTCTCGTCGGGTTGATGCTCGGGTCGCTGCGGGCGCTGTGGCCGTGGCAGGACGTCGATCGAGGGCTGCTGACGCCGCACTCGTCGGAATGGATTCTTCCCGTGCTGCTCGGCGTGGTGGGACTGGTCCTGGTCTTGGGTGTCGAGCGACTCTCCCACCAGGGGCATGATGGATGATGCGGATGACGCCAGAACGTGTCGCCCGGGCCACGAGTATCGCACTCCTCGTGGGCGCCATCGTCGGATTGGTCGGAGGGATAGGGGGAGCGGCGTGGGTGTTGGGTGCCAGGGGCCTCCTCCTGGAGTCCGTGGAGGGCGCCCGAGACGGTGCAGCTGATCTGGACGTCCTGGTCGACGGGCTCCTGGTGACGCTGGAGACGTCTGCCGAGACGCTGGCCTCGGTCGAGTCCGCGGTGGGGGACGGCTCCGCCGAACTGGCCCGGATCGCGGGGATCGGGAGAGACCTGGGTCAGGTGGTCACAGGAGATGTTCCTGCCGCCCTCGATGGAGTGCGGGGAGCGCTACCGGCCCTCGAGGACTCGGCCAGGGTGCTCGACCGAACCATGCGGGCGCTGAGCTTCGTCGGCGTCGACTACGACGCCGACCAACCACTCGACCAATCGATCGCCGAGATCGACGTGCTCCTCGCCGATATCCCGTCCACGCTCCGTGAGCAGGCCGGAAAGTTCGACGAGACCATCTCCGGTATCACCGCGCTCGCAATCGACGCCCAGGCCGTCTCGGGACAGGTCGGCACGGTCGGCGCGGGGCTCCGAGATCTGGCGCAGACCGTGGAGTCTGTTGCGCTGACGACCGGAGCGATGATCGAAGTGCTAGATCGACTCGAATCTCTGGTGTCGACCGGAGCCATTGCGCTGTCATTGATCGCCCTCGTTGGAGGCCTTGCATTCTCCGCTTCCCAACTCGGGCTGTGGTGGTGGTTTCGGATGCTTGCAACGAAGTCGGGCGCCGGATGGCCAGGGGAAGCCTCGGCCGGATAGGCTGACTGGGTGGCGACCCGACCCTTCAACGCCGATGACCGCTGGCTCTTCAATGGCGGGGAGCACGAAAATCTGTACGAGGTGCTCGGTGCACAGATCGGGGACGGCGAGGTCACCTTCCGGGTGTGGGCCCCGAATGCCCATGCGGTGGCGGTGGCCGGCGACTTCAACGAATGGAATCCGGACTCCCATCCATTGCATCCTTCGGAATCCGGGGTGTGGGAAGCGAGCGTTCCCGGAGCGTCCGAGGGCTCGATCTACAAGTACGTGATCGCCCCCCGGGGCGGGGGCCATCCGCTCGAGAAGGCCGATCCCTTTGCATTCCACGCCGAAACACCGCCGCGGACGGGGTCGATCGTCTGGAAGCTCGACTACACGTGGTCCGACGGCGCCTGGATGGCGGAGCGATCCGGGCGCAACGGGCTCCACGCGCCGATGTCGGTGTACGAGTGCCATCTCGGTTCATGGTCGAGGCAGGGACCACAGGACTACCCGTCAATGGCCCGCGGTCTCGCCGAACACCTCCAACGGACCGGTTTCACGCATGTCGAACTCCTTCCGATCATGGAGCACCCCTTCGACGGGTCGTGGGGGTACCAGAGCACCGGCTATTTCGCTCCCACGTCGCGACATGGCACACCGCAGCAGTTCATGGAGTTCGTCGACATCCTCCATCAAGCCGGAATCGGCGTGATCCTCGACTGGGTGCCATCGCACTTCGCCGTCGACGCTCACGGGCTCGCCAGGTTCGACGGAACCCATCTCTTCGAGCACGCGGACCCTCGCCAGGGATATCACCCGGATTGGGGCTCGTACATCTTCAACTACGGGCGCAACGAGGTGCGGTCGTTCCTGATCTCTTCCGCCCACTACTGGTTCGATCGATATCACATCGACGCCATCCGGGTGGATGCGGTGGCGTCGATGCTTTATCTCGACTACTCGCGGCGAGATGGCGAATGGGTGCCGAATCGATACGGTGGTCGTGAGAACCTGGAGGCGGTGGAGTTTCTCCAGCGCCTGAACGCCTCGGTGTACGGGCGCT
Organism: Acidimicrobiia bacterium; assembly: GCA_041591895.1. GTDB lineage: Bacteria > Actinomycetota > Acidimicrobiia > Spongiisociales > ZC4RG35 > JBFHRE01. Next base: position 39,462 of record JBFHRE010000003.1, on the reverse strand, counting down.
TCGACGGGGTACAGATGATCGCCGAGGAGTCGACCGCATGGCCCTCCGTGACGCGGCCGGTAGACGCCGGCGGACTCGGTTTCGGGCTCAAGTGGGACATGGGGTGGATGAACGACACCCTCCGCTATTTCTCGATGGACCCGATCTACCGCCAGTTCGAGGACAGCCACCGACTTCTGACCTTCCGGGGCCTGTATGCGTTCACCGAGAACTATGTCCTTGCGCTGAGTCACGACGAGGTCGTCCACGGCAAGCGCTCGCTCCTGGCCAAGAACCCAGGCGACGAGTGGCAGCGATTCGCCGGGTATCGCACGCTGCTTGGTTTCCAGTGGGCGCTGCCCGGGAAGAAGCTCGTCTTCATGGGCGCCGAGATCGCCAACCCATTCGAATGGGACCACTCGGGGGAGGTCCCATTCGGGCTCCTCGACTATCCGGTGCACGAGGGCGTCTTGAAGTTCGTGGCGGCTTTGAACGACCTCTATCGGTCGAATCCGGCGTTGCATGTCAACGACATCCATCCGGAGGGATTCGAGTGGATCGCCGCCGACGACCGGCAGCACTCGGTTATCTCGTTCCTGCGGAGGGGGCCAGGGGTACCTCCCGTGCTGGTGGTCGCCAACTTCACGCCGGAAACGTGGGAGGGTTATCGAATCGGGGTCCCTTCTGGTGGCACCTGGCGGGCGATCCTCTGTTCGAACGACTCGCTCTATGGCGGCTCCGGCCTCGTGCCGGGGGACATCGCCTCCGAGGAGGTGGAGGCGCACGGGAGGACGCATTCGATCGTTCTCACGGTGCCGCCGATGTCTGTGACCTACTTCGTCAACGCCTGAGGGTCCGGAGCGGTCCCGGCAGGCGGCGGCGCCTCGTCCCGAACTATGTTGCGGGCAACGCAAACGAGTGGAGGTCCCGTGGCAGCGCTCCCGAATCCGAACCGCATCCTGTCGATGGTGCTGGCGGGTGGTGAGGGCAAGCGACTTCTACCCCTCACGAGAGATCGCGCCAAGCCCGCTGTGCCGTTCGGAGGTCAGTACCGGCTCATCGACTTCGCTCTCTCGAACCTTGTCAACGCCGGGTATCGGAAGATCGTCGTTCTGACCCAGTACAAGAGCCACAGCCTCAACGTCCACCTGGCCCGGACGTGGCGGATGTCCACGCTGCTCGGCAACTACGTGACGTCGGTTCCGGCCCAGATGAGGCTCGGAACCCGGTGGTTCCTCGGTTCGGCCGATGCGATCTTGCAGAACATCAACATCATCGAAGACGAAGAACCGGAATACGTGTTCGTGTTCGGCGCCGACCACATCTACCGGATGGATCCGAGGCAGATGCTCGACGCCCACATCGCCAGCGGTGCCGGTGTCACCGTGGCTGGTATCCGGGTGCCAATCGACCAGGCCCCTTCGTTTGGAGTGATCGAGTTGGGAGCGAGCACAAAGATCGACAAGTTCCGAGAGAAGCCGTCGGATCCCAGACCGACGCCGGACGACCCCACCCACGCGTTGGTTTCGATGGGGAACTATGTTTTCAACACCGAGGTGCTGCTGGATCTGGTGGAGCGCGACTCGCTCCGCAACGACTCCCGTCACGACCTCGGGGGTGACCTGATCCCGGCACTGGTGGATGAGGGCCTGGCCCATTGCTACGACTTCACAACCAACGTGGTGCCGGGGGTCACTGAGCGAGAGCACGCCTACTGGCGTGACGTCGGAACGCTCGAGGCATATTTCGACTCGAACATGGATCTGGTGTCGGTGGATCCGGTGTTCAACCTCTACAACGAGGACTGGCCGATCTACACCGCCATCTCGACCGCGCCTCCGGCGAAGGTGGTGGCTGTGGCCGATCACGGCCCGGGCCAGGTGGCGGACTCCATCCTGTCTCAGGGTGCCATCATCTCTGGCGGGTACGTCCGGAACTCGGTGCTGTCGCCCTGGGTGAGGGTCGAGCCGGGTGCCACCGTCGAGAGCGCCGTGTTGATGGACGGGGTTGTCGTGGAGTCGGGTGCCCACGTCAAGGAGGCGATCATCGACAAGAACATCGTGGTTCCCAAAGGCGTGCGAATCGGCTTCGACCGCGAGGAGGATGCCGCCCGCGGGTTCACCGTGTCCGACCGGGTGGTGGCGGTCCCGAAGAACCACCAATTCTGAGGCGTTTCTGGAGGCGTTGAGCCAGTTGACGCCTGACAAGGAGCTTCCGGACCACGAGCTTCCGGACCGCTCAGGTGCAGCCGGCGAGCGACTGCGCCCGGTTGAGGGTCAGTTTGAACACGGTGTCGTTCCCGCGGCGCTCATAGGTGAGCTCACCGTCCATGAGGCGGGCGAGCTTGCGGGACAGGGCGAGGCCGAGGCCGACCGAACCGGGCTGGAGCCGTTGGTCATGGGCCGACTGATAGGGCTCGAAGACCGACTCCGCCTTGCTGGGGTGGATTCCGGCGCCGTCGTCACACACGCGCACGGCAACCTCGTCCCGACCGGTCTCGACCTCGATCCAGATTCGTTCGCCGCCGTATCGACGCGCATTCGTGACGAGGTTGCGAACGATCTGCTTGACCCGCATCGGGTCGGCCAGCACCTGCCCCGCTTCGACCCCCGAGGTGTCGACCTCTCCGTGACCGGCACTCAGTGTTCCGGTCAGGACTCCGGCTATGTCGAACGGTCTGACGTTCACCGTCAAGCTGCCGTTCTCGGTCCGGGCGTAGGCGAGCAGGTCGTCGATGATGTTCGAGAGGTCGTTGCCCTGGTCCACGATCGTCGTGAGGAGTTCGGTGGCCTCCTGATCGAGGCTGCCTGAAGTGATCTCCTGCATGATCTGTGCGAGGCCGATGATCCCGGTGAGCGGGGTTCGGAGTTCGTGGCTCACGGAGGCGATCAACTGGTCCTTCGATCTCACGAGGTCCTCCAGCTGTGCCTGCAGCCTCCTGACCTCGGCGAGCGTCTCGACTAGCCGCCCATTGATGAGGGACACGGCCAGCTGGGAACCGAGGGTCGAAAACATCTGGAGGTCTCGGTCGTCGAAACCGCTCACGTCGCCGACCCTGTCCGTCGCGACCATGACGCCGACATGCTCACCCTCACCCTTGAGGGGCGCGGCGAGAGCGTCGTGGTGCCAGGAGATGATCGGCAGATCCTCCACCTGACCGGAGAACCGTGACGGTTCGAGTCGGCCGAGGATGTCCGAGAACGGTGACTGACTGAGGTCGAGGATGACCGGTTTCATGATCGAGGCGTCGCCATTTCGCTGGACCGTGGTGAGGTAATGGATGTCGTGTTTCTCCTGACCGAACACGAGGATGTGAATGCCGGTCGCCTGGACGAGATCGAGGGCGATGGTGCCGGCCTTCTCCAGCGCCTTTTCCACCTGTGGCGTACGGTGGAGTGCCTGGGTGGCCTCGAACAACTTGGTCACACGTTCTTTGTCGATGCGCTGGACGCTGTAACCGCGATACGCGAGATAGAGGAAGACAGGTGGTGCGAGGCCCAACCATCCGGCCCCGGTGTCCGCGGCCAGCATGCTGATTCCGAACAGACCGAGGATGGCGTTCATCGTCGAGCCGACCGAAGTGAGACCGAGGGTGAAGACGGATTCGCGTAACGGTTCGTGGCCACCGCTGGTCACGATGGCGATCACGATGAGGACGTGGGCAATGAGGTTGGCGAGGAGAGCGCCTGCGATCACTCCCACGATGGTGCGTGGGGTCAACGCCAGCTCTCCTCCCAGCAGCCCCATCACCCAGACGATGATCGCCGCCTGGACCACACACAACGACAGGTTCGTGAGGAGCTTCACGGGGCTCTGACGGCGCGAGACGCTGAGAGCCACGAGGTTGCCGATGAGGATGGCGCCCATCAGGGTCACGGGATCGAGGAGGAAGGCTCCGATCACGATCGGGACCTCGCTCATCGAGAACGAGTGGGTGTCCCGTCTCACCTGGATGTGAATGACCGCGATCTCTGCCAGGTATACCCCGAGCGCCACCAGCCAGCCCGGCGTCTCCATCTCGAGTCGGGGGATCGAAACCGAGGAGACGGGACCCGCGACGAGGGCGGTAGCCAGCATGGCGACCAGCGCGACGTAGGTCCAGATCCGGGCGGATCCGGCGCGCTGTGCGGGGATGGCGGCGGGCTCCATCAAGATCTTTGTCGGCAGATTCGGGCCGCTCTGGAGGCTTTCCCGGCCATTCGGACCTTGTCTTCGCACCCGTGTCCGAGCCGACGCCTGCAGCGCCGACCGGTGTATTTGCGTCGTTGTCGCAGCGGGTGTCGCATTGCCCGAGGTCCTGTCGATGGGCTTCGATTCCACATCGGCAGCGGATGCCTTCCGGACCAGGGGCATCACCAAGCCACACGAAAGGACTAGTTACCGGACGGTGGCTCCGATTTGTGGTTCCGGGGTCGGGTCAGGACCACACATCCGAACCCAGACAGGGCGAACCCGCCTATGACCTCGGTTCCGGCACGATCGGGTTCCGCGGTGTCGATTAGAACCGACCAGCCGCCGATCCCAACCACCGAAGGGATTTCTACCGCCACCGGCCCGGTCCCGGCGTTCATGGCCACGAGGACGTCGTCATCCTCTACCACGCCTCTCCCGGCGTGCACGATCCCTCCATCCAGGTAGAGAACGACCGATCTCAGCTGTGGTTGGTTCCAGGTCGCCGGTGTCATCTCCTCTCCCGAGGGGGAGAACCAGCCCACATGGTCCTGGTCGGCGGATGCGTGCTCATGGAGCCAGGCGGTGCGGCGGAACGTCGGATGGTCCTTGCGCATTCGTATGAGGTCGCTGGTGAATCGAAGGAACTCGTCGTCAGCCGACCCCCAGTCGTACCAACTGGTCTCGTTGTCCTGGTTGTAGGGGTTGTTGTTGCCGCCCTGGGTCCGGCCGATCTCGTCGCCGCCGAGAATCATCGGCACGCCCTGAGAGAGGAGCAAGCCGGCGAGGAGTGATCGGCGGCGGATCTGCCGCAGACGTATCACGTCCTCGTCGTCGGTCTGCCCCTCAACTCCTGAGTTCCAGGAGCGATTGTCGTGATGACCATCGCGGCCGTCTTCGCCATTGGCCACGTTGTGACGGTCGTTGAACGAGACCAGGTCGACGAGCGTGAAGCCGTCGTGCGACGTGACGTAATTCACCGAGGCAAGTGGCGAGCGGGCGCCGAATCGATCTGCGCTTCCGGTCAGTTTCGTGGCATAGGCCGGCGTCGAGCCCTCGGCGCCTCGCCAGAAGTCACGGGCGGTGTCCCGGTATGCGTCGTTCCATTCCGACCACCGTCCGGGAAAGCGGCCGCCCTGATATCCGCCCGGCCCGACGTCCCAAGGCTCGGCGATCAGCTTGATGCCATCGAATGCCGGCTCGGCGGCAACGGCCCCGAAGAACCCTCCATGAGGGTCGAAGTCGTAGTGCGCCCTGCCGAGCACGGGTGCGAGGTCGAAGCGAAAGCCGTCGACATGCATCTCCTCGACCCAGTAGCGGAGTGAGTCGATGACGAACCTCAACACCTGGAAGTCGGAGATGTCGAGCGTGTTGCCGGTTCCGCTCCAGTTCAGGTATCGGTCGGGCGGTCCGAGGCGGTACCAGGTGCGGTTGTCGAGACCCCGGAAGCACAGGGTTGGCCCGAGGTGGTTGCCTTCGGCAGTGTGGTTGTACACGACGTCGAGGAGGACCTCCAGTCCTGCGGCGTGAAGGCTCTGCACCATCTCTTTGAACTCGGTCACCGGATCGGGTCCGGCGGAACGATCGGCGTGCGGCGAGAAGAAGCCGATCGTGTTGTAGCCCCAGTAGTTCCGGCGACCGTCCTCCAGCAGATGCTGATCTTGGATGAAGGCCTGGGTCGGCATCAGTTGCACGGCGGTCACCCCGAGGGAGACCAGATGCTCGACGATCGCGGGGTGACCGAGCCCTGCGTACGTCCCCCGGATGGACTCGGGCACAGCCGGATGCGTACGGCTGATGCCTTTCACATGGGTTTCGTAGATGATCGTCTCGGACAGCGGTCTACCGGGTCGGGCATCGTCCTGCCAGTCGAAACCGCCGGTGGTCACGACAGAGCGCGGCACCGAAGGCGCGCTGTCCAGCCTGCTCGGCTTGGTGGGATCCGTTGTGTCGTGTCCGAGCAACGCAGGGCCTGGCTGGATTTCGCCCGTGATCATGCGGGCGTACGGGTCGAGGAGGAGCTTGTTGGGGTTGCACCTATGCCCGTCCGCCGGCACCCATGGCCCGTGAACCCGGTATCCGTACCGGGTGGATGCCGGCGCCTCGGTCGTCAACTGAAACACGCCGCCACCGATCGACGTCATCCCGATCCTCGTTTCCCGGTCTTCGGAGTCGAACAAACAGAGATCGACGTGATCGGCTACATCCGAACGAACGGTGAACGTGGTGTCGGTTCCCGAGTTGACCGCTCCGAACTCGGCGGCCGGGAGATCAATGGCTGGCATGGGCGATGGATCTTGGCAGGCGTTGACGGATCGACGGCTTCAGTCGAGCCCGTCGTCCTTGCTCACAGATAGAAGCGGCATGTCCATGGTTGCCACGGCGAGTATCCCCGTGACTGGTAATACCCGGCCAGCCAGGCGGCGGCGATGATGTTTGCCTCGCCGTCGAAGACCGACGCCTCCCCAACTCCGGCCTGGACGCTGGCGACCGCCCAGGTGCCTGGCAGGAACTGGAAGAGGCCGGCGGCGCCCGAGTACGGATTCACCGCGTTCGGATCGCCGGCACTCTCGCACTGCATGATCTGTAGGGCCTCCTCCACCAGTGCGGGCGGGAAGTGCTGGGCGACCTTGGGGCGCCATGCCTCGACTGCCGGCCCGATCTTGATTCCGCCGCCCCCGCCGCCGGTCGTGGTGGTGGTCGTCGACGAGGTCCCAGAGACACCGCCGGAAGGCGGCTGGGTGGTGGTTGTTCCAGCCGAGCTCCTGCGTTCCTCCGCTTCTCTGGCCGCGCGGGCCGCCTCTACGTCCGTGAGCGCATGGCGGTAGGCAGCCTCTGCGTCGAGTGCCGCCGAATAGGCGGCGGCCACCGCGCCATCGGCCTCTGCGAACAGAGACTCCAGCTCGGATGCTCGGGCTGCGAGTTCGGCGCTTCGACTCTCGACCTCGTTCCGTTCGTTTTCGAATTCCAATTCCAGGCTTGTGAGCTCGTTTCGGAAGGCACTCACCTGGTCGATCTCCGAGCGGGTCTCACCCTGAACTGCGTGGAGCACCTGCGAGGCGAACAGGTAGCTGTCGGCCTCGGTCCCGGCCAGCATCAGGCTTGGCGCACCACCGACCGCTTCGACGTAGGCGTTCACCGCCGCCTCTGCGAGCACCGCCTCGAGGTCGAGCGCCTGGGCCCGGAGGATCGCCAGCTTCTGAGTCACTCGGTCGAGGCGAGAGTTGGCGGCGCTCAGCTCCTGGGCGGCGGTGTCGTAGGCGAGTAATGCGTCGAACAACCTGCCCTCGATTCGGTCCCGGTTGGCGACGGCATCGGAGACGACTTGGTAGGCATCGTCCACCCGGGCGCCGGCCTGGTCAGCCGCGTCTTCGGCGTCGTCCACCCCGGTCTGCGCCAGGGGGGTCGATGCGAGCGCAAGCGGGCCCCCGGCCAGTGAGGAGAGGAGCGCAACGAGGATGGACAGGGTCAGCGCGACCCGTCGAACGTGCATCCGAACGAGGTTACAGCGTGTCGTGCGCCCACGAGAAGCCGAACGGCCTTCGGCCGAGCTGCCGGCTCCCAGTCGCCGGCCTCCAGCCATCGGCCTTCGGCCGAGCTGTCGGCTCCCAGTCGCCGGCCTCCAGCCATTCGGCCTTCGGCCGAGCTGCCAGTCGCCAGTCGCCAGTCGCCGGCCAATCGGCCTTCGGCTGGTAGCTGGTTGCTGGTGGCCGGTAGCTGGCTGGTAGCCGGTAGCTGGCTGGTAGCCGGTAGCCGGTTTGACCCTCGGCTCGATCGGGTACCTTTTCCTCCATGGTCAGATACAAGAAGCCGGTCGAGATGGGTCGTTATGTCGAAGACCGAAGGGGGCGTCCGGGTCGGCGGGCAATGGGAATCGGAGCCGGGGGTGGAGGACTGGCAATCATCATCGCCATCGTGGTGGCGCTGCTGGGAGGTGGGTCCGGGTTGGAGGACCTGGGTCCGGTGCTTGAGCAACTGGCGCCTCCCCCACAGCAGGCTTCGCCGGCTCCCGAGGTCGAGGCGGCCCAGGACGAGCTCGCCGAGTACATGGCGGCGGTGATGGCCGACACCGATGCCTACTGGTCCGAGGTGTTTGGTGCGGCCGGGAGCACCTATCGTCCGACCCAGGCCATCCTCTTCACCGCCTTCACCGAATCGGGGTGCGGCGGGGCGGACGCCCGCATGGGCCCCCACTACTGCCCACTCGATGAGCGGGTGTATCTCGACCTCGAGTTCTTCGATCAGCTGGCTACCCGGTTTGGGGCAACCGGCGACTTCGCCGCCGCCTATGTCATGGCGCACGAGGTGGCTCATCACGTGCAGACGGTGCTGGGAGTGTCCCAGCAGGTGCGTGATGCTCAGCAAGCAGACCCGTCCCGGTCGAACGAGTACTCGATCCGACTTGAGCTTCAGGCCGACTGCTTCGCCGGTGCGTGGGCATCGACGGTCTTCGTGGACCGGTCCGGATCCGAGCAGGTAGAGGGGTACATCGAGATCGACCCAGGGGAGATCGGCGAGGCCCTCGAGGCGGCGGCGGCGGTTGGCGACGATCGGATTCAGATCGCCGTCCAGGGGCGGGTCGATCCGGAGAAGTTCAACCATGGGACGGCCGAACAGAGGGTGTCTTGGTTCAACGCAGGCTATCGGTCGGGTGACCCGGGTGCGTGCGACACGTTCTCGCCGGCAGCGTCGGAGTTGTGATCTTGTTCATGATTCCGGTGGAATAGCTCGTGATCTACGGAGGGTTGGACCGCACATGAGCATGTTTTCGAGATCGAATCGCGACAAGGTCGCCAACACTCTTCCTGGCCGGGAGACTCCGCTGGAGGTAGACCCGGTTCATTTCGTCAATGGCACGAGCATCGTCGGTCCGTTCCCCGAGGGGGCTGAGATGGCGGTGTTCGGGATGGGCTGCTTCTGGGGAGCCGAGCGCCTCTTCTGGCGAACTCCCGGGGTGCTGACCACCGCTGTCGGATATGCCGGAGGGGCCACGCCCAACCCCACCTACCAGGAGACGTGTACCGGCCGGACCGGGCACGCCGAGGTGGTGCTGGTGGTCTTCGACCCGGCCGTGGTCTCCTACCAAGAGGTGCTGAAGGTCTTTTGGGAGGGTCATGACCCCACCCAGGGCAACCGCCAGGGCAACGACATCGGCACCCAGTACCGATCGGCGATCTACACGTACTCCGACGAGCAGATGGAGGGCGCGCTCGCCAGCAAGGCGATGTACGAGGCGGAACTGGCGAAGTCCGGATACGGGCCGATCACGACCGAGATCCGTCCGGCTGGGCCGTTCTACTACGCCGAGGACTACCACCAGCAGTATCTCGCGAAGAACCCCGGCGGGTACTGCGGGATCGGCGGCACCGGTGTCTCCTGCCCGACGGGACTCGCCACCGGCTGATCCCGGCCGATCGGGCTCACCAACCGGGCACGGCCTCATCCACCCGGGCGATCAGCCCGCCCGGGTCCCACGCGTCAGAGAAATCCATCGCCACGTCCGGCACCACTCCATCGTCGAGATTCCGGCCGGCGCGCGTGATCCACCGGGCGATCGTCAGTTTGAGTGCACCCCCGTTCGACAGGTCGAAGCTCTGCTGGACCGTGTTCTTGCCGTATGTGACCTCGCCGACGACGATGGCGGCTCCCGCGTCCTGTAGGGCGCCGGCTACCACCTCCGACGCCGACGCGCTGCCCCCGTTCACGACCACTACGAGCGGGATGCCCACTGCTCGACCGCGTCCGTCGGCGGGGTATTTGGTCGATCCCGACCGGCCTTCGGTTGCCAGCACCAGTCCCTCGTCCACGAACTCGGAGGCCACGTCGATCGCCGCTGTCAACGTTCCGCCCGGGTTGTCCCGGAGATCGAGTACGAGTCGGTTGGCGCCCGAGTCGACGAGTGATCGGATCTCCTCGTCGACTTGCCGGCCCGATCCCGATGTGAACAGGTTGAGGCGGATGTAACCGGTGCGATCCACGAGTTCCGATACGACCACCGGGACGTCGACCGCGGCTCGCATGATGTCCACTTCGAACTCGGAGTCTCCCCGCACGATGCCGAGCGTCACCGAAGTGCCCGGTTCGCCTCTCACGGCCGCCGTGACCTCGTCCACGGTCCGGCCCGCGACCGGCTCACCGTCCACCTGCTCGACGACGTCGTCGGCCCGTAGGCCGGCGGTTTCCGCCGGCGAGCCGGCGATCGTGGAGACGATGAGCAGCCGGCAGCTGGTACCGAGCGGATTGCACCCGTCGCCGGTCGATGTGTCCTCGGTAGTGACGATCGCCCCGATTCCCTCCACCCGGCCCGCCTGGTCTTGACGGATCAGGTCGAGCGAGACCGGATCGAGGTACGCCGAGTTCTCGTCCAAGGCGAAAGCGACCATCCCGATCAGTGCCGACTCGACCGCGGTGGCCGGAGTGGCGCCCTTGGACGCGATTGCAGCGCACACCGCTTCGAAGCCGTCGAAGGGAATCGCACAATCGGAGTCCGCCGCTCCTTCGGTGGTGGCGTATTCCTCGACCCCGCGTGTCGCCGCGACCGCCAGCTGGGCGGTGTCGATCCGGTCCACATAGTTGGCTTCGATCAGGTCCACCGCCTCGCAAACGAGGATGTAATCCACCGAACAGGCCGTGGGCCGGGCCGGTTGAGTCTCCGAACGGGACGTCGACGGGGGAGCCGGCGCCGCACCGGTTGGCGACCGGTCGACCAGCTGACATGAGGTCGTGAGAAGGAGGAGCAGCCCGGCCAGGGCTGCGACACGAGTGAGCGGCACCCCGTCATTCAACACGTCTCCTGCGGTTAAAACGCTGCAGCGGCGGGCCGCAGGGGCCGATACCGGATATGGCACATTCCATGACAACCGTCCCCGAGGCATCCGAGGCGTCAAGCCGGCCGATCGCGGCCCCTACTGCGGCTGGCCGCGCCGATCCTGGACGAAGCGGGGTCCGAAAGGTCGGCCTGCTGGCATTTCTCCTCGGTGGCCTGGTCCTCCTGTCGATGCCGCTGCTCGGCGGCCAGGATGTTCTCCGACCGCCGTCGGGCGTTCCATCGCTTCCCTGGTGGGGGATGGCCGTCTTGTTCTACGTCTTCGAACTGGCGGTCGTCCACTTCCGTTTCCGGAGGGACGCCCACTCGTTCTCGGTGTCGGAGATCGCCACCGTGGTGGGGCTCTACCTCGCCAGTCCCATAGCTCTCATCCTCGGCCAGGTGATCGGCGGCGCCGTGGCGCTGGCGGTGAACCGGCGACAGCGGGGCGTTCGACTGATGTTCAACGTGGCGGCCTTCGGGGTCCAGACGATGGTCGTGGCAGCCATCTTCCGGTGGGCGGTAGATCCCGACGATCCGCTCAGCCTGGCCGGGGCAAGTGGGGCCCTTGGGGGCAGCCTGGTGTCCCTGGTGCTCGCCACGATGCTGATCACAACCGCGATCCACATGACCGGAGGCAGGGTTCAGGCCAAGGAAGTGGTCGAGGTGATGACCTTCGCCGCTATCGGAACGTTGATGAATGTCGGCCTCGGATTGGTGGCGGTGACAATCGTCTGGTTGCGGCCGTCTTCGCTCTGGCTCGCGTTCCTGCCGGTGGGGTTGCTCTTTGTCGCCTTTCGCGCATACACGAACCAGCGCGACCAGCGGGCACGGATCGAGTCGTTGTACGACCTCACCTTCGAACTCCATGGATCGCCGTTGCTCGACGATGCGGTTCGGGTGGCCGCGGATGGCATTCGGCGGCTGTTCGAGTCGACCGCAGTGCACATCCTGCTCGTGCCGGACAGCAGCCAGCTCTACGCCCTTCGGACCTCGGCTCTCAGCGACCAGCCGACCGACGTGATGACGCCTGTGACCCTTCCGACGACCGGGAGGTGGACCGACATCCTGAGCCGGTCGATGATCCACACCAAGCTGGTCGCGGGTGACCTTCCGATCCCCGGCATGCACGATCCGAGCTATGCGATGACAGTGCCGCTGGGCGATGCCGGTAACCGCGCCGGAGTGATTGTGGTTGCCGACCCCTTGAGCGCGGTGAGTGGCTACAACACCAGGGACCTGCGAATGCTCGAAACGATCGCCAGCCGCCTCATGGTGTCGCTCGAGAATGGCCGTCTCGAGGACTCACTGGCAGAGCTCACGCGCCTCAAGGAACGGCTCGAGGCACTCATCCGATCCAAAGACCAGTTCCTGGCCTCGGTCAGCCACGAGCTCAGAACTCCCCTCACGGGAATCGTCGGTCTGGCGCAGGAGTTGACGCGTGGCAAGGATGATTTCGCCGAGACCGAGATCGATGAGTTCCTTCACATGATTTTCGAACAGTCGAGCGAGCTCGCCAACATCGTGGAGGATCTGCTGGTCGCCGCCCGGGCGGATATCGGGACGCTGGTGATCAAGCCGATACGAACCGACCTGGTCTCGGAGGCCGAGACCGTCCTCGCCTCTCACACAGCTCGCAGCGGCCGCAAGACGATCGAAGCCAAGGTCAAGGGACCGAAGGAGGCCTGGGCGGAGTTCGATCCGTTGCGGTTCAGGCAGGTCATGCGCAACCTCGTGACGAATGCGCTCCGTTACGGAGGTGACTCGATCTGGGTGGAGGTCGAACCCCGGGGATCGCAAATGGCGCTGGCCGTGGTCGATGACGGCGCCGGTGTGCCCGAAAGCGCGATCGAGGAGATCTTCGAGCCATACACGCGTGCTTCGAACTCGATCATGAACCCTCAGTCCGTGGGTCTCGGGCTCTCAGTTTCCCGCCAGCTGGCCCGCCTCATGGGGGGCGATCTGGTCTATGAGCCGCGGGAAGGCGGGGCCAGCTTCGTACTGCTCGTCCCGGCCGCTTCGTCGACCGAATCCGTCAGGTCCGAACGGGCCGGCTGACTCGGATCGAGATCCTCGAACGGTGCCTTCTGCTTGAAGATCCCCTCGGGGATGTCGGCGCCCACCCGGAGCAACGCCATCCGCCAGCGGGGCGAAGCCCCGAGAGCCCATTGCAGGGCCGTGACCATGGCTCGACCTCGGGATTCCGACAGCCGGGGAACTTCGATCTCGAGTACGTCCCGAATTCGAGATGGAATGATGGCGGCCGCTGCACCGGCCAGGACCCGATACCCGATCGAAACCAGTGGTGTCAGCGGAGGCTTCGCGAGGAACTCCATCGCCTGGGTGGCGCCGGGCGATGGCGCCAGGCGGGGATGGTCGGCGACGTACATGGCGAGGCCTTGCGCCGTCTCGGGCAACGGGTCGGCATCGAGGAGCCGTCCGACCCTGGATTGCTCCGCAACGAAGAGGTCGGCGTCCTCCGGTGTCAATTTGACCTTCCCGTAGGTCTGGTTCGCCTGGAGGAACGAGTCGGTGAGTGTGTTGTGCACCCACGCCGCCAGTTCGGGATCCGAGGCGGCGTAACGCATTGCCCGGTGGGACGTACCCGAGACCCCGGTATGGGCCCTCCGCACCGCTCGGATCGCCGCCTCCACCTCAGGCATGGCACCGTACGCGGTAGCCGTGACGTAGTTCGATGTCCGTGACAAACGGCCGAGGGGGTCCTCGCGGTATCGGGAGTGGTCGGAGACACCGGCCGCCACCTCGGGATGTGCAGCCTGGATCATGAGCGCCCTGATCCCTCCGACGAAGGTCGCCGGGTCGCCCATCACCCTCCAGGTGACCGAATCGGGTCCGAACAGCCCCGGGTCACCGGCATGGGCGAGCGTGTTTGCCAGCGGATCCTCTGCATGGGCGAACAAGCCCACGGTCGAGGCCACGACTCTCCTGCGAACGCGATCCACCGATTCGATCGGATTCATGGATCAGAGTTTGGTTGCCTGGGTGAACAAGCGTTAACCGAAGTGGAACCGGCCGGGCGACAGGGCGGGCGCATCGATGTGGGAGAGGTGGTCGGGCGGAGAGCCGTCGAGGGCGATGCCGGCCATGAGCATCGCGGCTGCCGGCGCGGTCTGGATCCCGGTTCCGCCCTGTCCGACCAGCCAGTGGAAGGACGGTGCGTCCGGGTCGGGGCCGATAACCATCGCCCGGTCTGGAGCGAAGGTTCGCAGCCCGGTCCAGGACGAACGTACCGACCTGATCGCCAAGGTGGTGACCTCGTTGATCCGTTCGATGGCGAGGGCGATGTCCTCCTCGCGGGGTCGAGGATCTCCTGGTGCGTCCGGTTCCTCCTCCGACGGCGAGCACAGGAGTTGAGATCCGTCCGGTTTGAAGTAGTAGTCGTGGCCGGCCCCGATCACCAGAGGCCAGTCGGCTCCGTCCGCGGAGCCGGCGACCATGAAAGCGGTCCGGCGCATCGGGGTGAGGCCCACAGGCTTGAGACCGGCCAGGGCTGCGACCTGGTCACCCCATGCCCCGGCGGCGTTGACCACCATCCGGCCCAGGAAGCGTTCGGTGCCGGAGGTCACCACCCACCCCCCGTCACCCCCATCCAAGCCCGTGACGGGAGTCGAGGTCCGGATCTCGGCGCCGGCCCTCCGCAGTGCGCGCACGTACATCTGATGGGTGCCCGCCACATCGATGTCGGTGGCGTCGGGCTCCCATAGAGCCCCGACGACAAGCTCTCTCCGGAGCACGGGGACGCGGTCGAGCGCTTCGGCCACCGAGATCCGGTGGACGACAGTCCCGGCTTGCGCTCCCGATCGCAGTTGCTCGTCGAGTTCGTGCTCGTGCCCGGCCTCGGCCACCGTGAGCGCGCCACGAACCTCACCGAACAGAGCGCCGTCTGTGAGACCGTCGGGCGGCGAGCTGAAGATCGTCCGCGACGCCCGGCTCAGCGGTCGAATAGCAGGATGGCCGTAGTTCTCCAGATAGAGCGCCGCCGACCGGCCGGTGGTGTGATACGCCAGTTGCGATTCCCGTTCGAGGACCACGACCCGGGCCGACCGCGCCGCGAGCTCTGCCGCTGCCGAAACTCCGGCGATGCCGCCTCCGATGACGATCGCGTCCCAGCGTTCCATGCGGTCACGCTACAACTCGACAGGCCCACCCGGCGTCGGCAATACTCGGCTCATCCGCATCCAGGAGCCAAGAGTCATGTTGGAAACCATCAATCCGGCGACCGGCGAGCTGGTCACGACGTACGCAGAGCACACATCGGCTGAGGTATCGGCGATCGTCGATCGTGCCCACGAAACGTATGTGCAGTGGCGGAGGACTCCCTTCTCGGCCCGCACCGACCTCATGCTGGCGGTGGCCGACGTGCTCGAGAAGCGAGCGGCCGAGTGGGCGGAGCTCATGACCATCGAGATGGGCAAGCCGGTGGCGGGGGCGAAGGCGGAGATCGAGAAGTGTGCCTGGGTGTGCCGGCATTACGCCGAGAACGCAGAGTCGATCCTGGCCGACCGACACATCGCCACCGAGCGGACCAAGAGCTACCTCCACCACGAGCCGCTCGGGGTGATCCTGGCCGTGATGCCGTGGAACTTCCCGTTCTGGCAGGTGTTCCGATTTGCGGCTCCGGCGCTCATGGCCGGAAACGTGGGGCTGTTGAAGCATGCCTCGAACGTGACCGGTTCGGCCCTCGCCATCGAGGAAGCCTTCACCGAGGCCGGGTTTCCCACCGGCGCGTTCACCACCCTTCTGGTCCCCGGCTCCCGGGTGGCCGAGGTAATCGAGAATCCGAAGGTGATGGCCGCCACCCTCACCGGGTCGGACCCGGCGGGCCGGGCGGTGGCGTCCAAGGCGGGGTCGCTGCTCAAGAAGACGGTCCTCGAACTGGGCGGTTCCGACCCGTACATCGTTCTTGAGGACGCCGACGTCGAAGCGTCGGCGGCGACCTGCGCCACCTCCCGGATGATCAACGGCGGACAGTCGTGTATCGCCGCCAAGCGGTTCATCGTCCACGAAGCGATCTACGACCAGTGGCTCGAGTCGTTCATCGCCAAGATGGCCGCCACGGTGATGGGCGACCCGTTCGACCCCGGCGTTCAGCTCGGTCCCCAGGCCCGTCACGATTTGCGCGACGAACTCCACGACCAGGTGCTGCGCTCGGTGGCGGCCGGCGCCACGCTGGCCCTGGGTGGGGAGGTCCCGGATCTGCCCGGCGCCTACTACCCACCCACGGTCTTGACCGACGTGAAAAAGGGTACGCCGGCCTACTCCGAGGAGATGTTCGGACCGGTGGCATCGGTCATCAAGGTGTCGAGCGAGCAGGAGGCAATCGAGGTCGCCAACGACACGATCTTCGGGCTCGGGGCAGCGGTGTTCACCGGAGATCCGGCGCGCGGCGAGCGGATCGCCGCCGAATGGTTGGAGGCCGGTTGCTGCTTCGTGAACGCCTTGGTGGCGTCGGACCCGCGGTTGCCGTTCGGCGGCATCAAGACCTCTGGCTACGGGAGGGAACTGTCGGATCTCGGCATCTACGAGTTCGTGAACCAGAAAACGGTGGTGGTTGCGTAGGTACCCGGCGGAGTGTCAGCCATGTGTGCGGCGGATCTCGACCCGGAGAATGCGCCGGCCCCTGACCGCCACCACCCGGATGGCGTGGTCGGCGTGTTCGACCTCGTCCCCGACCTCGGGGAGGCGCCCCAGCAGTCCGAGGGTCAGCCCGGCGACGGTGTTCCAGTCGCTGTCGTCGATCTCTTCGCCGAGGATGTCCTCCAGGTCTTCGACCGGGATCGATCCGTCCACCATCCACACTCCTTCGCCGACCTGCACGACCTCCTGGCCGACGGGCCGCTCCTGAATCGAGCCGATCAGCTCTTCGACGATGTCCTCGACGGTCACCATTCCGGCAGTCCCGCCGTACTCGTCGACAACCACCGCCACGTGGTTGTGGATCCGCTGCATCTCTCGTAACAAGTCGAGAACCCGCTTCGACTCGGGGACGACCAGGGGCTCCTCGGCGAAGGTCCCCACTTGCACATGCCGTCTCTCGGGTGGCACCCGGATCAGATCCCGGATCCGGACCACGCCGGTGATGTTCTCGATCGAACCCTCGAACACCGGCAGGCGCCGGTGGCCGGCCTCGAGCGCCGTCTCGAGCGCCGCAGACACCGATGCGTCTTCGGACACGGCGACTATGTCCGGGCGGGGGACCATGATGTCGTCCACCTCCCGATCGCCGGCCCGGAACGCCCGCTCGATCAACATCAGGTCCTCGCGGGTGATCTCGCCTTCCAATGCGGCCCGGGTGGCGAGCATCCGCAACTCGTCCTCGGTGACGGTCGGGGAGGTGAGGATCCCCTTGCCGGGCATCTGCAGGTCGGCGATCCAGACCAGAATCGACACGATCGGTCGAAGGATCAGCTCGAGCAGTGACATCGGTGCAGCAAGCCGAAGCGCCACCTGGTCGGAGTGGCGAACGGCGTAGGTCTTGGGGATCGCTTCGGCGTAGATGAACAGGATGACCGTCAGGGTGGCGGAGGCGATCGTGACCCCCAGCGGACCGAACCACCGGTCGGCCAGGATTCCGGCCACGGTGGCGGCGACGATCTGGGTCAGGAGTGCCGAAAGCAGGATCGCGTTGAGCACCTGTGGGAGCCGGTCGACCAGCGCTTTGAGCCGCTTGGCCCCTCGCACGCCGTCGGCGGCCATCGTCTCGACCCGCACCGCCGGCATCCGGAGCAATGAGGTCTCGGCGGCGGCCACGAACACCGAGAGGAGAAAGGCCCCGAACAGGAGGAGTATCAGCGGTAGGTCGCGGTCGAGATCCATGCTTACGGTCAGTCAGTCAAGCAGAGGGGCGATCAGCGAGCGGTCCGGATTGCCGACCAGACCCGCGACGGGGTGAGCGGCATGTCGAGATGCTCGATTCCGAGGTGGGCCAGCGCGTCGTGGACTGCGTTCAGCACGGCGGGGGTCGCACCGACGGTGCCCGCTTCTCCGATCCCCTTGACTCCGAGCGGGTTCTCCGTGGTGGGGGTCACGGTGTGGTCGACCTCGATCATCGGCAGAGTCGTGGCGGATGGAAGCAGATAGCCGGTGAGATTGGTGGTGAGTGGGTTGGCCTCGGAGTCGTAGCGGACGTGTTCGAACAGAGCCTGTCCGACCCCCTGGGCGACCCCACCGTGCACCTGGCCGTCGAGGACGATTCGGTTGAGGATTCGACCGGCGTCATCGCAGGCGATGTGGCGCACCATCCGGACTTCGCCGGTCTCGGTGTCGACCTCGACCACCGAGATGTGGGTCCCGAATGCCACCGTCGAGTGCTCCTGCTCGTAGGTGTCGTCGGCCGCCAGCCGGCCTTCCTCCGACTCGGCGGCGAGTTGAGCCACCTGACCCCAGGTGTAGGACGTGTCGGGAACGCCGGCCACCCCCAGAGTTCCGTCGTCGCCGAGGACGATGTCTTCCGTGTGGGCCTCGAGCGCGTGAGCGACCAACGCCTTGGCCCGGTCGAGCACGGTTTCGGATGAGCGGTAGACGGCCGAACCCGCCATCTGGAGCGATCTCGAGCCCATCGTCCCGCCTCCCCGCTTGACCGCGGCGGTGTCCCCCTGGACGAACTCGATCCGCTCCAGGGGGATTCGGAGGTGCTCCGAGACGATCTGGGCGAAGGTGGTTTCGTGCGAGTGGCCGTGGGACAGCGCCCCCGATGAGATCGTGGCCGATCCGTCCTCGTGGATCTCAACCGCTCCCCAGTCCTTGCGTCCCCCGGGGGCGGTCACCTCGACATAGCTGGCAACTCCGATCCCCAGCTGGACACGTTCGGCCGCGTCCCGGCGACGGCGCTGGTCCTCACGCAGAGCCTCGAGGTCGATCTTCGACAGAGCGAGATCCATCGCCTTGGCGTACTCGCCGGTGTCATACCGCTCGCCGGTCGCGGTGATGAGCGGGAAGTCGTCCGGACGGTGGAAGTTCCGACGCCGGATCTCGAAAACGTCGAGGCCCGTTCGGGCGGCCATCACATTGAGCGCTCTCTCGAGGGTCACGGTGGCCTCGGGCCGGCCCGCTCCCCGGTACGCATGGACCGGGGTGGTGGTGGTCATCACCGAGCGCCAGGAGAAGGCCAGCTTTGGGATGTGATACGGCCCGGCCGCCATCCGCTGGGTGAACCTGGGCAGATCGGAACCGAATACCGGACGGCCACCCACGTCCTGGATCACATCGATCCGGGCGCCGGTGATCCGCCCCTCGGCGTCGACACCGAGATCGATGGTGTGGACCTGGGCCCGTCCGTGGGTCATGGCCACCATGTTCTCCGTGCGCCGCTCGTTCCAGCGCACCGGGCGACCCAGCCGGAGGGCGAGAGCGGCGCAGATGGCGTGCTCGCGGTAGGTCATGATCTTGGCTCCGAACCCGCCGCCCATGTCCGGGACCCGGACCCGGATCAGGTTGCGATCGATCCCGAGCGCGCTCGAGATCGCGTTACGGGCGGCGTGGACCGACTGGTGTCCGAGCCAGATCTGGAGCCCATCGCCGTCCGGGGCGGCCAGGGCGTTGTTGGTCTCGAGCGGGACCGCCGTCACTCGTTGGTGCACGACAGTCAGGCTCACCGTGTGTGCCGAGCCCGCCAGCGGCTCCTCTACGGCAGGCAGGCCGCCGCGTTTGACGACGTTGGTGCCCAGTTCCGGATAGATGAGCGGTGCCCCGTCGCTCAGCGCCGTGGCGACGTCGGGGACCGGCGGGAGCGGGTCGATATCGAGCCACACCATCCCGGCGGCGTCGATCGCCTGGCGCTCGGTTTCGGCGACCACAACCGCCACGATGTCGCCGACGAAATGCACCCGGTCGGCGGCGAGCAGCGGGGAGCGCGTGACTTCCGGCTGGTCGGCGAAATCGATCGGCATCAGCCCGGGCAGGTCTTCCGCGCCGAAGACTCCGACGACGCCGGGCATCGTCCGGGCCTCATCGGCCTCGATGGCGACGAGGGTTCCGTGGGCGACATCGGATCGCACGGGAACCATCCACACCTCGCCTTCGAGGTGGATGTCTCCGACGTACCTGCCCTCTCCCCGGATGAGACGCGGGTCCTCCGAACGTTTCACGGCGGCACCCAGGATCGATCCTCCCAGCATCGGCTCTCCCAGCATCGATTCTCCCAGCATCGATTCTCCCAACATCGATTCTCCCAACATCGATTCTCCGAGAATCGATCCGTCCGGGGAGGCGTGTCTGGTCTGCATGGCGGGCGATGGTAACGGGGCGGTGATCGGGCCCCGGAGTCCGGGCCCGATTCGGCGACCGGCGCCGGTCGGAGACCCAGGGGTACCATCGACCGCCATGGATCAGGTGACTCGTGAGCTTGCCCTGAACATGTATCGCTGGATGGTTCTCACCCGGACGTTCGACGATGCGATGGTTGCAATGTGGAAGCAAGGACGAGGGGTGGGTGGCACCTTCAGTCAGCGGGGCCACGAAGCCATCTCGGTCGGCGTGGCGCTCGCCACCCGGCCAGACGACGTGATGGCACCGATGCACCGGGATCTCGGCTCGTATCTGGTGAGAGGGATGACTCCTGATCGGATCTTTGGCAACCTGCTGGGCAAGGTCACCGGTCCGAGCGGAGGACGCGACGCCAACCTCCACGGCCTCGGCGACCTCTCGCTGGGACTCATCGGCTTCATCAGTCACATTCCTCAAGCCCTTCCTACGGCGCTCGGGGCGGCGATGGCGATGCGGTATCGGGGTGAGGCCCGGGCAGCCGTCACGTTCGTCGGCGACGGCGGGGTCAGTGCCGGCGGCTTCCATGAAGTGCTCAACATGGCGGCGATCTGGAAGGCTCCGTTCGTATTGGTCGTGGAGAACAACCAATATGCCTACTCGACGCCGCTCCATCAGGAGCTCGCCACGGCGGAGATCTACAAGCTGGCGGCCGGGTACGGAATCCCTTCGATTCGGATCGACGGCAACGACGTCGAAGAGGTGTACCGAACGGCGATGACCGCCCTCGAGGGCGCCCGGTCAGGCGACGGGCCGAGCGTGATCGAGGCGCTCACCATGCGGATGCTGGGCCACGCCATCCACGACGGCGCCGAGTACGTCCCCCCAGAGCTGCTGGCGAAGTGGGCGGCGCGAGACCCGGTTCGACTCCAGCGGCAGCGACTGGTCGACTCCGGGGTTCCAGACGAGGAGTTGGTCGGGATCGAGACGGCGGCCAAGTCGGTGATCCAGCAGGCCATCGCCGCCGCCGAGGCGGCGCCCCAGCCGGACCCGGCCTCGCTGACGGACGGGGTGTACGCCTGATGTCGGAGAACTTCGGGTTCTCCGACCGCGAAGCGTCCACCGATCGAAATCTGACCTACCTCGAGGCGATCGCCGAGGGCCTGGCCGAGGCGATGGACAGGGACCCCGACGTGCTGGTCCTGGGCGAAGACGTCGCCGGGACATTCGGTGGGGCATTCAAGGTCACCAAGGGTCTGGAGGAGAGGTTCGGTGAACTACGGGTCATGAACACCCCGATCGCCGAGCAGTCCTTCACCGGGATGGCGAGCGGGATGGCGTTGTTGGGTCTCCGGCCGGTGATCGAGATGCAGTTCGCGGACTTCATCTCGACGGCCTTCGATGCCATCGTCCAGTTCGCCGCCACTGCCCACTACCGGGGGATCGGCAAGGTGCCCTGGGTGATCAGGGCCCCTTCCGACGGCGGAATCCGATCGGGTCCGTTCCATTCTCAGAATCCGGAGGCGTGGTTCGTCCACACCCCCGGCCTCAAGGTGGTGGCCCCGTCCAACCCGGCGGACGCCAAGGGTCTGCTCACCTCGGCGATCGAGGATGACAATCCGGTGATCTATTTCGAGGCCAAGCCGCTCTACCGGTCGCTGCGGGCGCATGTTCCGGAGGGGGAGTACCGGGTACCGATCGGCCGGGCGGAGGTGGTCCGTCCCGGTCAGGACCTGACGATGATCACGTACGGGACCATGGTGCGTGAGGCCCTGGTTGCCGCCCAGACCTTGGCTGCCGATGGAATCGATTCCCGGGTGCTCGATCTCCGAACCCTCAAGCCGCTCGACACCGACGCGATCCTGGAGGCGACCGCCGAAACGAGCCGGGTGTTGATCGTCCATGCCGCCAATCGGAACGGGGGAGTCGGCGCCGAGGTGGCGGCGCTGATCGGCGAGGAGGCGTTCGAATGGCTCGATGCTCCCATCGTCCGCCTGGGTGGGGCCGATACGCCGGTGCCGTTCAGCCCGCCCCTGGAGGACGCCTACCGGCCCAATGCCGCCAAGATCGTCGAGGCGGCCCGGAAGCTGGCGAGTTATTGAACCGCTGCAGATCCAGTGCTGTCAGGCGTGGAGGAGTCCCCGGATGCGGCGGGACGCCACATAGGTTCCGATCGCCCCCATCACCACGAGGAAGGCGGCGTGTCCCAACATCGACGGCCCCAGCCGGCCGAGGGTGAACCCGCGCAGCAGTTCCACCCCGTGGTAGAGCGGTGACAGCTGAACCAGTGGTCGCAGGCCGGCCGGGTAGACATCGAGTGGGTAGAAGGTGGCCGAGAACAAGAACAGCGGCAGGGTGACCAGGGTCACGAGGTCGAAGTCCTGCCAGCTGCGCATGAAGGTCGTGGCAGCCATCCCCACGGCGGCGAAGGCGAAGCCGATGAGCAGAGCCACCGGGATGGACATCAGCGCCCACCACGACTCGGCCAGTCCGAAGACCGCCATCACCACCGTGAATCCCGTCGCGTACAGCAGGCCCCTGATCAGCGCCCATGCGATCTCGCCCACCGCGATCTCGTGCGGCTCGAGGGGCGTCGCCAGCATTCCGTCGTACACCTTGTCGTACTTGAGCTTGAAGAAGATGTTCATCGTGGACTCGAACACGGCCCCGTTCATCGCCGAGGCACCGAGCAATGCCGGGCCGACGAAGGCCGCATAACTCACGAGGGTGCCGTCGGTGAGCCGAACCTCGCCCACCATCGAGCCAACCCCGATCCCGATCGAGAAGAGATAGAACACCGGCTCGAAGAACCCGGACAGAATGATCATCCACGACCGCCGGTAGACCATCATGTTTCGTTCCAGGACCCGGAGCGCTCCGGTGAACGCAACAAAGGGAATCGCCCGCCGTTCGGCAGTGACGGTGGTCATACCACCAACCTCCGCTCCAGGCGGCGGGTCCCCATGATCGCTCCTACCACCGCCAGCAGAACCAGGAATGCGACGTGGACCAGCGGGGCCATCACCGGGTCGATTCCCAGCGCCCAGGTGCGGGCGAGTTCGACCCCGTGCCAGAGCGGTGTCAGGTAGGCGAGAGGGCGCACTGCCGCCGGCAGCTGCTCCAGCGGGAAGAAGGTCCCGCTGAACAGGAACAGGGGGGTGATGACGAAGCGCAGCGCAGATGCGATGGCGTAGTCCTTTTCGAGTGAGGCGCTGAACCACATCGTCGGGGCGCTGAACGCCAACCCGGTGAGGACCCCGGCGATGGTGAGCGGCAGTAACGCAGACCAGGTGACTGCACCGAAGACGATCGCCACCAGCCCGTACACCAGGCCGACTTGAGCCATCCGGACCGACACCCAGGCCAGGTGACCGGCCACCAGCTCGCGAGTGACGATCGGAGTCGCGATGGCCGAGTGATAGGACTTCGTCCAGCGGATCGAGGCGAGAACGGGATAGGTCGACTCGCCGAAGCCGGTCTGCATGGTGGTGGCCATGATCAGCCCGGGAGCGAGCCAGACGAGATAGGAGAACCCACCCGGCCCGCCCTGACGGTCGACCAGCGACCCGAGACCGACGCCCATGGCCAGCAGGAACAGAGCCGGGCTCAGGAAGCTCGAGAACACCGACGCCCGCCAGGTGTGGCGGTAGCGACGGGCCTGAGCCTCCATCACCCGAAGGGATCCCGTGACCATCAGTCCACCAGGCTCCGGCCGGTGAGATGGAGAAACACGTCCTCCAGAGTCGAACGGCGAACCAGGGTCGTCTGCGGCGTCAGGCCTCGATCATGGATGGCGGCCAGCGTCGCATCCGTGTCCCGGGTGTACAGGAAGCTTCGATCGGGAAGATGCTCGACCCTTTCGGCGGTGCCTTCGAGTTCGGGCTCCTCGCCCTCGGCGAAGCGAACCTCGATCACGTCGGGCGTCGCGTGCTGTTCGATCAAGCCACGCGGCGAGCCCTCGCCCACGATCCTGCCCTTGTCCATGATCACCAGTCGGTCGCAGAGCTGCTCGGCTTCGTCCATGTAGTGGGTGGTGACTATCAACGTCACGCCCTGGCGTTTCAGGCGGTAGAGGCGGTCCCAGAGCAGATGGCGGGCTTGCGGATCGAGCCCGGTCGTCGGTTCGTCGAGGATGAGCAGGTCAGGCCGGTTGATCAAGCCGCGGGCGATCGTAAGCCGGCGTTTCATCCCGCCCGACAGCGGTTCCACCCGGCTGCCGCGTCTCTCGGTGAGCTGGGCGAACTCGAGCAACTCGTCGATCCGGTGCTTGGCTTCTCGGCGCGACAGGTTGAAATAGCGGCCGTAGATCATCAGGTTCTCCTCGACCGTCAGTTCCATGTCGAGGCTGTCTTCTTGCGGCACCACGCCAAGCCGGGCCCGAATCTCCCGCCCCTGGGTCTCCGGATCGAGGCCGAGCACCCGCAGGGTGCCTCCGGTGGGAGGTGACACCGAGGCGATCATCCGCATGGTGGAGCTCTTACCGGCCCCGTTGGGTCCCAGGAATCCGAACGCTTCGCCTTCCCGTACCTCGAAATCGACCGAGTCGACGGCGGTGAAATCGCCGAATCGCTTGCTCAGTGAACGAGCCTCTACCAGGGAAGGCATGAGGAAGAAGCCGCTGAGATCAGGTCTGGCATCCGGCGCACGTTACCCAGACCGTGAGCTTCCGCTCATCGGTTTTCGACCGGCCTCGTCCCTGCCCCGTTGTCGGTCAGCCTGCTTCGCCCAGATCCTCGGAGTAGGCGCGATACACCAGGTCGGCGCTCAGCTTCTCATGCGCCTCCAGGTCGAGCAGCAACTCGGCGGTGTCCTCCAGCAGGCCGGCGGGCTCCCTTTCGGTCGCCAGCAGTTGCTGGAATCGCTCGGCCAGTTCGGTGTGGTCGCGTCTGAGCGTGGCCACTTCCACGTCGAGGCGAGGGTCTGCCTCGGTGATGTCCAGGAGGAGCCCTCCCGGGGATTCGGCTTCATCGACGTGATCCGCGTACGCCTCTGCAAGCGAATACACCGCTTCGCGATAGCGTCCGTGCCAATCCCCGGTGGGCTCCCCGCGCAGCAAGTCGGTCACCCGCTGCGTGGCTCCGACGAGACGATCCCGGATTGTCCGCGTACGTTCGTGGGAGGTGGTCATAAGGCCATTCTCGCTGATGGCGCGGATCCTGAAAAGGGCCATTTTTCCCTGGTCCCGGGGTTTCGGGCCGATTCCGGGGCGGGGTCGAGGCGGGGTCCGGTACGGTGCGCCCGATGAAGCTCCTGCTCGCCTCCGGGTCGCCTCGCCGCAGGAACATGCTGGAAGAACTGGGCATCGAATTCGAGTGGATCGAGCCAGATGTCGACGAATCGCGGTTCCCAGGAGAGGACCCGGACCGGTACGTCGAACGGTTGGCGAGGGCGAAAGCCGAGTCCTGCGCCGCCGAAGGCCTGGTGTCGATCGGCGCCGACACGACGGTCGTGCACCATGGCGTGGTCATGGGCAAGCCGGCCCATCCCGCCGAGGCTCTGACGATGTTGAGGGCGCTCGCCGGTGAGAAACACACGGTGCACAGCGGCGTCGCGGTAGCCCGATTCACCGACGGGGAATTGGTGGTTCATTCGGCCGTCGAGCGCACGGTGGTCACGATGGTCGACCTGACGAACGAGGAGATCGCCGCCTACGTCGCAACGGGCGAACCGCTCGACAAGGCCGGAGCGTATGCCCTGCAGGGTCGGGGGGCGCTGTTTGTGGCAGGGGTGGACGGAAGCCCATCCAACGTCATCGGTTTGCCCCTCCACCGGCTGGCGGCCCTGCTCAGGTCGGTAGGTATCGACCTCCTGGCGGGGCCGTCGTGATCCAGGTCTCGACCGCCGAGCGGGCTTAAGCGGCGGACAGGATGGCCGAGGGGGAATCCATGATCCACGGATGGATGCCCCTGCCGCATGCTCCTGTCGTTGTCGATTCCGGTCGCATCCCGAAACCGGCCATGGACGTACGGGTTCTCCCCACTACGGTGTCTTGCGGGCATTCGCACACCGGGCAATCGAAGAGGGCGGAGGGCTGATCCGTGTATTCCACACTTGCTGCTGCATTGGCACTGGCCACCGCACTGACCGGTCCGTTGGCGAGCATCGTTGGGAGCGATCCGGTCTCGTGCCATCGAGGGGCGTCGACCGCGCCGGCGTCGGTGACCATCGATCTCGAACGCTCGGCCCCCGACTGGGGCGGCTATTGCGAACGGTTTTCGCAGTGGACGATGACAGACACAGCCGACGGGTTGGTGCTCGAGTACGGCGGTGGCGAGCCCTACTCCAACGTGCACTTCTATCGCAACGTCAGCCTTCCCTCTGGGGCGCGCAACGTCGTGTTCTCCTTCGATGTGCTGGTCCCGTCCACCACGTACAACAACGTGGGGGCTCCGTCGACGATCCAGGCGCTCGAGTTCACGGTCAGTCGATGGGAGAGCGGCCGCCGTCACGAATGGGCGATTCAATGGGTGAACGTCGGCGCGTCGCAGCCGGGCTACCGCATCTGGAACCCGGAACTCGGCTGGGTCGACTCAGGTGTCACCGGCATCCTCGCCCCGGGATGGCACCGGATCGAGCTCGTTGGCCAGGTGACCTCCGGTGGGGCCAGGTTGCGCTCGTTCTCGGTCGACGGCTCCAGCTCGCGCATCAATCTGACCGTGCCGGCGGTGGACGCTCCCGGTGTGGCCGACATCGGTGCAGTGGCCGTCCAGCTCGACGGCAACTTCGAAGGCGCCCCCTATGCGGTGACGGTCCGGGACGTCGATCTCTCCACTCGCTGACCGGCGTCCGGGGCGCTCCGACTAGCGTCGGGGTCACGTACGTCGAAGGGTCGATATGCCAACTCCCCACATCTCTGCTGCCCAAGGCGATTTTGCCGAGGCGGTTCTTCTTCCGGGTGACCCCTTGCGGGCTGCTCACATCGCCGAGCACTTTCTTGATGGTGCTCGCCAGGTGACCGCAGTTCGGAACATGCTGGGGTTCACGGGCACGTATCAAGGTATGCCCGTGTCGGTGATGGGTACCGGCATGGGTATCCCTTCGGCTTCGATCTACATCACTGAGCTGATCTCCGAATACGGCGTCAAGCGCCTGGTGCGGGTCGGCTCGTGCGGCGCGATCTCCACCGACCTCGACCTGCGCGACATCGTCGTCGCCATCGGTGCCTGCACGGACTCGGGCGTGAACCGGGCCCGATACGGAAACTGGGATTACTCGGCCACGGCCGATTTCCGGCTGGCGCGAGCGGCCGTGGACGCGGCCGAGGCGGCCGAGATCTCGGTTCGGGTGGGCAACGTTCACTCGGCGGATCTGTTCTACAACCCGATCGGCGACGCCTTCGACATCATGGACCGGATGGGAGTGCTCGCGGTCGAGATGGAGGCTGCCGGGCTCTATGGCGCTGCCGCCGAGAAGGGGGCCCGCGCTTTGGCGATCCTCACCGTCTCCGACCACATCCGGACCGGAGGGGCGACGACGGCGGAGGAGCGGGAGCGGACGTTCGGCGAGATGGTGTTGGTGGCTCTCGACGCCCTCGTCGCCGACGCCGGCTGACGGGAACACCGCGTGCGCGCCAACTTCCTGCTCGACATGGACGGAGTCCTGCTTCGCGGTCGGACCCCGGTGCCCGGGGCTGCCGAGTTCGTGGGGCGACTCAATGCCGCCGGGCGGCGCTATCTCGTCCTGACCAACAACCCGGTGTTCACGCCGGGCGATCTGGCTCATAGGTTGGGTTCTATGGGGTTCGACATCGGCGCGGACCACCTGTTCACGTCGGCGATGGCAACCGCCGGGTTTCTTCAGTCCCAACGACCCGGGGCCAAGGTCTACGCCGTGGGGGAGAGCGGGCTCACCACCGCGCTCCACGGGGTTGGATGTGTCCTGACCGACATCGACCCGGACTACGTAGTGCTCGGCGAGGGACGGCTCGACATGGACATGATCACCAAGGCGGTTCGGTTGGTGGCCGCCGGGGCTCGGTTCGTCGTCACGAACCCGGATGCCGCCGGACCCGACGAAGCAGGCCTCGTGCCGGCTGCAGGCGCGGTGGCCGCCATGATCGAAACTGCCACGGGTCGCACGCCCTACGTGGTCGGCAAGCCCAACCCCTACATGTTTCGAGCCGCGCTGAACTTTCTCGATGCCCATTCCGAGGAGACCGTGATGGTCGGGGACAACCTCCGCACCGATATTCGAGGTGGAATGGAGGCCGGTCTGGAGACGATCCTGGTCCTGAGCGGCGTGACGCGGGCCGAGGAGGTCGCGGCGTCCCCGTTCCAGCCCAGCCAGGTGGTCGGGTCGGTCGCGGAAATCGAGGTCTGACCGTTCGTCCGGCCTCCGGCTGAATGCCTCCACCGAACTGACTCTTTGCTCTATCCGGGGGCGTCGTGTTCGGCCACCATTCCGCATGTATGCCACGGAATGGAGCTGTATGGCTCAATCCACGATCACCGTCCCGCAACGGACGCCCCCGGGTTGGGTGAACTCGTTCATGCGGATGGCACTCAAGACTCCGGTCTTGCAGCGGTCGCTGGGCAGAGGTCTGGCGCTGCTGACCGTCACCGGGCGGCGAAGCGGGCATCAGTATGTGATCCCGGTCAGCTATACCCGCGCCGGCGACGAGATCCTCGTCGTGACCAAGAAGGCTCGGTCCTGGTGGCGAAACCTGTCCGAGTGCCCGAATGTCACGTTGCGTCTCGCCGGCCGGGACCACGTCGGCCATGCCATTGCATCTGTCGGCGACCCGTCGCGTGCCGGTCTGCTCCGCGACTACCTGAGCGAGCGGCGATTCGATGCGCGAGCCTACGGAGTGCGGATCGATCCCGACGGTCGGGCCAACGTGGACGATGTCGACGCACTGCTGACCCAGGTCGTCCTGGTCGAAATCGTCCTCGCCTGAACCCTGGGTTCGTGAACACCGTCACGGTGTTGGTGGGCCCACGGCTCGGCGGGAGAGTTGGTGTTCCTTCTCGCGGTAGGCTCGATTCCCGTGACTCCGATCACCTTGAAGTGGTTCGCCAACCGGCCGGTGTACGCATCGATCACCATTCCTGCCGGCACCGAGGGGTCGGAGTTGAAACGGGTGTTGTACTCGAGTCTCGAGTCCCACGGTGTCACGTGCGACCGAATCCTCGACATCCTCGACGACGTCCGCGCCGACCCGACGAGGCTGTCGGCCTGGGTGAATGTCGAGTGAGTCCGTCAGTCGGGGCGAGTGGGGGCCGGCTCTGGTTGCGGTTCTCGTAGTGGTCGTTCCGGAGCTTCGACCGGCTCCGGCTCCACAATGATCACGCGCTTCTTCTTTCCGATGTCCATGTCTCTCCCTCTTCGAATGCGATGAGCGTCGCCG
Source organism: Acidimicrobiia bacterium (assembly GCA_041591895.1). Classification (GTDB taxonomy): domain Bacteria; phylum Actinomycetota; class Acidimicrobiia; order Spongiisociales; family ZC4RG35; genus JBFHRE01. Next base: position 9,940 of record JBFHRE010000003.1, on the reverse strand, counting down.
TCCGGCAGTCCTCGGTGAAACGTGTTGCTTGGGTCATGGTCGTGACCGGATCGGCGAACAGCCGTCCGATCGGCTCCGGCTCGGCCGCCCACAACCGCCGGCCGTCGTGGAATGCGATCACCCTGGTGACCGTGGCGGTTGCGGCCCGGTATCCGAATTCGTGCTCCACCACCTTGCCGGTCAATTCGACCCGTCCGACGGCGAACGACCCACTGAGCGACGAACCCAACTCCGAGTCGAGCAGCGAGCGAACGTCCTTGGTGGCATAGATCCCGCACCCGAGACGACCGCAGCGGTCATCGGTATGCGGGACGTCGTCGGGATCATCACCGAAGGGCGAGGGGCACCGGGCGGTGAGGGTCGGCCTGGCCCAGAGGGTTCGAACGCCCTGCATACCGTCCGAGGTGATGGCCCAAGCCCGGTATCCGACGACTGGGCTCGGGGACCACATCTCGACCTGAGCCTGCGTGACCTCTGCGATGGCCGCTTCGACCTCGAATTCGATCGCTTCGATCATCTTGCGCACGGTCGAGGCAGTGCGTGCGATCTCGTCGTCCAACTCCAGGCGTTTCCGCTCGAGCTGGTCGAGCTGGGTGACGAGGCGTTTGATCGTGATGAGTAGGTGCGGTTCGCGGAAGTCGAAGTCGCGTCCGTACCGGTTCCGATAGGTGGCGATCCGTGCCAGCAGGCCATCCAGCTCCATCGCCCCAACATACGCCCATCGAACACCTGTTCGCAACCCTTGTCGAGGTTTTTATCAGTCCAGCGGGCGCTCAGCGCCCGCTGGACGCGCGAGAACGGCGACCGCTGACATAGAGGAGGCCTTCGTCGTCCACGGTCCGTCCTACCTAGGGCTGTAGGTGCCACAATGATCGGAACGTGATGCCGCGAAGGGGGTATCAACGTTAACCGACGGCCACAATCGGTCGACCTAAGGAGTATGGGAGCGGTGACGGCATCGGGCAGTGGTAATGGCCGGTGATCTGCAACTTCAGCGCGACGTCCTCAGGTGGGGTTTCTATTTGGCGCTCGTCACCGGTTTGGTGCTGCTCGGGTTGGTGTTGTCGGGAGAGGTGGAGCGCTCGTTCCTTGCCTTCTCGGGAGGGGTGGTGGTTCTTTTCGGGTGGCAGTTGCGAAGCAAGACGCCCCGCGCCGCTCCGGCCCTTTTGGCCGTGGCCGTGGCTCTGGGCGCCGGCGGCAGCATGTTCTTTTCGGGGGAGACCGTACCCGTCGGTGCCACTGCCCTCGTCGTCCTCCTGCTGGGAGCGGTCCTGCTTTCATCCGGGCCGAGCCTGGTTCAGGCCGTGATGGGTGTCGCCCTGATCGCAGTCGCCGTCTGGTGGTGGCAGCCTTCCCTCGGCCAAACAGCCATCTTCGCCCTGCTGTCAGCCGAGGCGTCGTTCCTGCTCGGGTATGGCGTCATCGCAGCAGTATTCGAATCCCGGCGTCGGTCGGCGACCCGGTATCAGGCCCTCTACAGCAAGGCGCCGGTCGGCCTGATCGAAGAAGACTGGGGGGCGGCGCTTCAGCTCCTGTCGTCGCGCCTTCGACCCGGTGAGACGGTTCGCAGTCGCATCACCAGCGATCACCAGCTGCTCGAGGAGGTCCTGGCGGCCGTCGAGGTGGTCGAAGTCAATGACGAGGCAGCGCGGATCGAAGGCAGGTCGAAGGAAGAGATGATCGGCCCGTTGCGAGCCTTGCTGAGGGGAGATCTCGACGTCGAATGGTGGGTCGATGGGATCACCGCCGTCTCCCAGGGTCGGGCTACGTCCCCGTCACGAATCAGGGCGACGAGCGTCCAAGGCGAGGAGCAATGGCTGCAGATCGAGGCGCTGGTGATCGAAGCCCCCAGCAATGTTCTGGTGACCATCAATGACGTGACCGAGGTCGAGAAGGCACGCCTCGACCTGGAACGTGAGAGTGTGTCCAAGGACCGTTTCATCGCTGCCGTGTCCCACGAGCTGCGGACGCCACTGGCCGCGATCGTTGGCTTCTCCCACCTGCTCACTTCGGACCGCTCACTCGACCCGGAGGAAGCCGATGAGATGATGCAGTTCATCGCCGAGGAGGCCAATCAGGTGGCATGGGTGGTCGAGGATCTGCTTGTGACCGCCCGGGCCGACAGTGGTCTCCTGACCGTCCGTCCTGCGGCCACCGACTTGATGGCGGAACTCGAGACGGTCATGCGGGACATCCCCGGGGTGGCCCTCGAGGGGGAGATCCCGGGGTGGGGAGCCGTCGCCGACGGAGGTCGCCTGCGGCACATCATCCGCAATCTCCTTCTCAACGCAGTCGAGCATGGTGGCCCTGAGCGGAAAGCCGTCGTTTCAGTGGCCCGCGAGCTCTTGACGCTCGAGGTGAGGGATTCGGGGCCGCCCTTGCCCGACGAAGACGTGGCCCGGATCTTTTCCCCATACGAGAGCGCGCACAACCGGCCGGGTCTCACCGCGTCGGTTGGACTCGGCCTGGCGGTCGCCCGGCGACTTGCCCAGCTGATGAACGGAGATCTGGACTACTTCCACGATGGCGAGACGGTGTTCCGTCTCACGCTTCCGGCGATCCCGTTGTCGTCGGCAGGTACGCGCTCCGTCCCGTCGCCGCTCGTGATCTCTGTCGAACCCGAACGGACAGATCGAGTCTGATCGAATTCAACGATCAGCGCCGGTACCCGCCACGTCCAGTCGCTCTCCGCGAGGCCGATCTCGGGATCTCCGCCCCAACCACCGTACTTGCGGGTCATCGCCTCACCGACGGCTCGCCGCTCTTCGCCCTGCGCCGCCGGGCGAGCGGAGCCGGCGAACCAGTCTGACCCAAACCGCATCTTCACCCAGGGGTCGGCCAGCGCGTTGCGATACCAGTCCGCGCTTGGCCCGTTGCCCGAGATCATGCAGACGGCTTCTCCGACCAGCGAGAACCACATCTCGATGTCGTGCGGTCGGCCGGTCCGGCGGCCGTTGGTGACCAGCCGGCACACATCGAACCGGTCGATCCGCTCCAGTTCGGTTCGCCTGAGCATGGCCGACGACGATATCGTCCTGGCCCGGGTGCGAGGGGGACTACCCGCAGCCGATCACAGGAGCGGACATGAACAAGACTCGGGCCTGGTTGCAAAGGATCGATGACGTCGAACGCCGTCTCTCTGCTCTCGCCCACCCGATCGAAGGCCTGACGTCACCCGACCCCAAGACCCAGGAGCTGTGGGAGGACGGACAGGTGTGGGGTCACCTGAGCGAGTTCGTCGACTTCTGGATCCCGCAGGTGCAAAAGGTCATCGACAACTACTCCGGCGATCCGGTCCCCTTTGGGCGAGATCCTGCCGACACCCGCAAGGCCGACTCGCTCGAAGCCGGCAAGACGACGCCGCCGGAGGTGTCTTGGGCCCGGCTTCAGGACGACCTGGTTCGGCTCAGACAGTTCGTGGCGTCGCTCGACAATCGCGCTCTGGTCGTGAGGGGATTGCACCGCACGATCGGGGTCATGGACATGGACGCCATGATGAAGGTGTTCCTCGTCGGCCATCTCGAGGAACACGCCGAGCAGTTGGAGAGCCTGGGCTAGATCACGTGAGCGGCCAAGCGCACGGCACGCTTGGTTCGTAGTTCAGGCTTCCGTACACCACGTTGGTGACGCAGAAACTCAGCACTGTCCCGCCCCGCGGCAGGTTGAGGCTGAACGGGGCTATGCCCATGGCACCCGACACCGCCGAGGCGTTGGTCGTTCGTTCCCTGCCCCTGCGATCGGTGTAGGTCCAGGTTCCGTAGACGGTGGCACCGATCACGTCCTGATCGAGGTTGTTGAAGGTCCACACGTCGGCGGTTGCGTTACGACCATCGACGAGAATCGGGAATGCGGCGCCGGAGACGGTGGTGGCTTGCTGTGGCGGCGCCGTGACCGTCACCGATTGTGATGCGGGCGAGCTGGCGGCACCCAGGTTGTCGGTGACCGTCAGGGTGACCGTGTAGGTCCCGGCCGCGGCGTACGTGCGACTCGGATTCTTCGTGTTCGAGGCCGATCCGTCTCCAAAGGTCCACGACCAACCGGTGACATTTCCATCGGGATCGGTCGAGGTGTCGGTGAAGTCACAGGTCAGATCGGTGCACGAGTAGACGAACGAGGCCACCGGAGGCTGGTTGGCCGGTGCCGTCACTGTCACCGTCTGGGAGACGGGTGAGCTGCTAGCTCCCTGGTTGTCGGTAACCGTCAACGTCACCGTCTTGCTGCCTCCACTGGTGTAGGTATGGCTCGGGTTCTGGGTGCTCGACACGCTTCCGTCGCCGAAGTCCCACGACCATCCGGTGACAGTCCCGTCGGGGTCGGTGGAGGTGTCGCCGAAGGTGCACGTCAGGTTGGTGCACGAATGGGTGAACGACGCCGTCGGCAACTGGTTGGGCGGAGGCGGCGAACCGGACCCATCGCAGGTCCCGTCACCGCCGAAGATCGACGAGTTGACGAAGAGGAGTGGCTCCGGGAACGAGTCGGCGTCGCCCGACCACCCGCACGACGATGCCGCCGGGATCCCACCCGACATGATCGCCGCCCGGACGTTCATCACCTGGGTGCGGTTGGTCGGATCGAGCCCGATCCTCGCCAGGTACCTCGCCACGGCCCCGGCCACAGCAGGCGCTGCCATCGAGGTGCCGGAATAGACGGCATACCCGTCGTTGAGATGGGTCGAGTAGATGCACACGCCGGGGGCGATCATCTCGACCAGCGGGCCGAAGTTGGAGAAGTCGGCCAGGGTGTCGTCCTGGTCCTGGCGGCAGGTGGGTGCCCCGAGTCCACCCGGCTTGCCATCGAAGTCGGCCAGAGCGGAGACGGTGATCACGTCGGGATGGTTCCCGGGGCTGAAGGCGGAGGCGTCCATGGCGTCATTCCCTGCCGCGGCGACGAACACCAGACCGGCATTGACGGCGTTGGTGATGGCGGTGTCGATCGCGGGCGAGCTTCCTTGGAAGCCGAAGCTCATGTTGACGACTTCGATTTCGCTGGCGTTGGCGGCGGCGAGATCGATCGCGGCGACGATCGATCCGCCGTAGCCGGTTCCGTCGTCGCCCAATGCCTTGAACGACCACAACGTCGCTCCCGGTGCCGTTCCGATCGAGCCGATCGAGTTGTCCCGCGCGGCCGCGATCCCGGCCACGTGGGTGCCGTGCCCGTTGCCATCGTTGCCACCGGCCTGGCAACCGCCGAACAGTGGGTAGAAGATCGCTCCGGTGCAGTCGGTGAAGTACACGAGATTGAGATCAGGGTGGGACCTCGGCTGGCCGCTGGCGTTGGTTCCCCACCAGATCCCGGTGTCGATGATGGCGATGTCGACATTCATCTGAGACGGTGGCGGGTTGCGGTCGGCCTCGACCCGATCGACCCCGGTGGGAACCGGCTGGCTCCCGACCTGGGTGGTCGACACGACGAAGTCACGTTCGACCGTCAGCACACCCGGGGCGCGTTCCAGGGCGGCGACGGCCTTCTCCGGCAGGGTGAGGGTGAAACCCTTGAGGGCGTGGCGGTATACGAATCCAACCTGGCCACCGAACCGGCGGGCGTTGGCCTTGGCCGAGGCTTCGCTGTCCGAGCCGGCCTCGAGGGTGACGATCACCGTCACCTTCTCAGGCGGTCCTTGCTGGGCCAGTGAGATCGCCGGCATCGCCAGCAGTCCGAGCAGCAGTGCCGAGACCGCTGCGAGTCGTCGGCTGGTCCTGGGCATGGTTCCCTCCGCGCGCTTCGTACTCAACAACGTAGCCGCCACGCTGCGTGGTTGCACCCTCCGATCGAACAAACCCGAAACCCGTGCAACACTGGCCGGGTGAGCCGTCAGCCCTGGGGACCGGAACCAACCCCTTACCTCGCCGCAGGAGGTGAGGCCCGCGTGCGCCATCTCACCAACGTCTTCTATGACCGGATCGAAGCCACCAGCCCGGTATTGCGGGCGATGCTGCCTCCCGACACAGGTCCCACCCGTGAGAAGTTCTATGCCTTCATGTCCGGGTGGCTGGGCGGCCCCCAGCTCTACATGCAGCAGTACGGGCATCCGCAGCTCCGGATGCGGCACTTTCCCTTCGCGATCGGTCCCGCCGAGGCCGACGAGTGGATGCGGTGCATGCGGGAGGCGCTGCTGGAGGTCGGCGTCGAGGACCAGTTGCGGGCCTATCTCGACGAACGGCTCGAGGGACTGGCGCGACACCTGATCAACCAGCCGGGCTCGAAGGCGGCATCGTGAGCCTGGTCCGGGTGGTAGACGACGCGGGCCGGTTCGACCGTCACGAGGAGAAGCTGGCGGCCCATGTGGCTCCCGGTCTTCGTCATGAGGCGTTCTCGGTGTTCGTTCGTGACTCTGGCGGCAAGGTGCTGCTCCAGCGCCGGGCCGACGACAAGTACCACTTCGCCGGGCTGTGGGGGAACGCCTGCTGTTCCCATCCGGTGGGGGATCGACCGGTGGCGGAGTTGGCCAGAACCCGCCTCGAGGAGGAGATGGGCCTCGACCTGCCCCTGCTGGAGATCGGCACCTTCGAATATCGGGCGGTCGATCCGGTGAGCGGTTTGGTTGAGTGGGAGTTCGACCATGTGCTGATCGGCCGGACCGACGACGATCCCTTCCCCGATCCACTGGAGGTCTCCGAGTGGGCCTGGGTGTCGCCGTCGGATCTCAGGCGCCGGATCGAAGAGCGCGATCCGACTCTGGCGCCCTGGTTGGTCGACGCCATCGGGGCGTTCCCGTCGCTGGTGCAATAGGCTCGTCGAGATGCCACATCCGCTTGTCGACCAGCTTCGGTTCACTCGTACGGAGTTCTGGCGTGGCCTGGACGACCTCGCCGAGACCGACGCCGTCGTTCGGGTGGGTCCAGCCAACTCGATCTCGTGGAGCGTCGGCCACCTGGCGTGGCAGGAACAGCGCTACTGGCTGATTCGGATGCAGGGCCTGGAGCCCGTATCCCAGCGCCTGGTCGACGAGTTCTGCTTCGGCTGTCCTGGGTCGACGCCGCCGCTGGCCGAGATGCGTGGACTGTGGGATCAGGTTGTCGCTGCGGCCGATCCGTTTCTCGACACCCTGACCACTGCCGACCTGGAGCGATGGATGACCGTCGGCGATGTCACGTTCCAGCCGGGATCGCTCATGCATCGGACGATCTATCACTACTGGTTCCACCTCGGTGAGGCGATGGGGATCCGTCAGGCGCTGGGCCACTCCGACCTACAGCAGTTCGTCGGCAACATCGACGACGAAGCCCCCCTCATCCCTTGGCCTTGATCCCCGAACCCTGGGTTCACCAACACCCTCACGGTGTTCAGCAGCCCACGGTTCAGCAGGAGTCCGAACCGTGGGCCCACCAACACCCTCACGGTGTTCAGGAACCCTGGGTTCGCCAGCTCGATTCGGGGGCACAGGTCAGTGGAGGGCGTCCTCCAGCGGGGCGTTGCTCGGCTCGGCCCAGGCGGTGAGCGTCTCGCTCGACCGGTCCCGAGGCCGGCGCCGGGTGGCGACGATGCCCCCGAGGACGCCCGCCGCCACCACCGCAGCCACCAGGGCCACGTAGTCCCAGGTCGACCAGGCCGGTCCGAGACCGAACCGCTCGAGGTCCTCAGGCGTCGGTTCGAACCGGGTGAGCCCGGCGTCGAGGAACGACGGACCTGACTCGTCGACGCCGACCGACAGGTCGTAGGTCAGGTTCGAAGCCTCGGTCTCCAGGTCGAGGTAGGTGAACCACGCCTGCTCCGGGACCCACTCCATGTTGGCGTCGGAGCGGAGGTCGTCGAGCAGCAGGTCCGACGCCCACTCGGACCGCTCGATCGTGATGCCCTCGCCGTACAGGAGCTCGGGGCGTTCCGGGGTGAGGAGGTAGATGTCGGCGGTGATCACTTCACGGTCGGGGGTCGCTCCGTGGAGGATGTGGAGCGGAACCCACGGGCGAGGGGTGGGCATGGTGATCTGGACCGGGATGCCGTCTCCGGAGACGAACCCGTCGGCGGCGGCGAGATCGGCATCGAAGCGGGCGGCGAGGAAGTACGGCGACCGGCTGGCGTAGAACTCGAGCATGTGCTGGGTGCCGTCACCGGGCGGGAGGTTGAAACCGTTGTCGTTCACCCAGTTGAAGACCGCGGAGGCGCCTCCTTCGAGCACGACCACGTCGAGAGAGTCGATCTGGGTGCGGAACAGGACGGTGGCGGTGTCGGCGGCGGCGAAGACCGCTCCCTCCTCAACCAGCCCCAGGCGCCGATCCGGATTCACCTCCCGCTCGAGGCGCTGAAGGGTCCAATCTCCCGCCCGGCGGACATCCGTCGGCACGGAGGGCAGCGGAATCAGCGAGCCGAACGACTCCACCTCGCCGCTGAACGTGAAGTTGGTGATGTAGTGCTCGATCCCGTTCTCCCAGGTCACAAAGGTGGCCGTGTCCTGGAGGCGAACTGCTCCATTGGCGGAGACGAGGAAGCCGCATGCCCAGGCGGCGGGGGCGGAAATCACGAGCAGCGCAGCCGCCAGGACCGCCGTTTGGATGAGTCGTCGCATGGGTTCCTCCTGCGGGTCGAGTGGGGGTCTGACGTTCCCGGCACCCCGATCGGTTCCACCGACCCGGGCGGCGGCGCTCGCTTACCCTGCCGGGATGACCGAAGGCGCCCGCCGGATCCGGCGTACCTATCTGCTGCTGACGCTGCTCTCGACCCTGGCGGCTTCGTTCATCTGGGGGATCAACACCCTGTTTCTCCTCGATGCCGGGCTCACCAACACCGAGGCCTTCTCGGCCAACGCGTTCTTCACGGTGGGCCAGGTTCTCTTCGAAGTCCCGACCGGGGTGGTGGCCGACACCTGGGGACGGCGAACCTCGTACCTGTGCGGGGCGGCCACTCTGCTCGTCTCGACCCTGCTCTATCTGTACATGTGGCAGATCCAGGGACCGTTCTGGGGTTGGGCACTGTCGTCGATGCTGATCGGTCTCGGCTTCACTTTCTTCTCCGGCGCCGTGGAGGCGTGGCTGGTCGATGCGTTGACGTTCAACGAGTACTCGGCAGATCTGGAGACCGTGTTCGCCCGGGGACAGATGGTGGCGGGCGGATCGATGCTGACCGGATCGGTCGCCGGTGGGTTCGTTGCCCAACTGACCAATCTCGGGGTCCCATACATCATCCGGGCGGCCGTGCTGGGTGCGACCCTGGTCGCGGCGTGGGCACTGATGAAGGACGAGGGATTCACACCGGCCCCGAAGGGCAACCCGCTGGGCGAGATGCGCCGGATCGCGGCTGCCTCGGTCGACGTTGGCTGGCGGAATCCGTGGCTGCGCTGGGTGATGCTCGCTTCACCCTTCACCATGGGGGCAGGGATCTACGGCTTCTACGCCCTCCAGCCATACCTGTTGGAGCTGTACGGCGACAGCGAGGCCTACGGCATCGCCGGGGCGGCGGCAGCCGTGCTCGCCTCAGCCCAGATTGCCGGAGGGCTCACCGTGCCGTGGGTCCGCCGTCGGTTCAAGCGCAGGACCTCGGTGCTGATCGTCGGAGTGGTGCTCGGGTCGGTGGCGATGGTCGGGATCGGACTCACCGGCAACGTGTGGGTCGCGATCGGCCTGCTAATCGTGTGGTCGCTGATGTACGCCGCCTCGACGCCGGTTCGCCAGGCATACGTCAACGGGTGCATCACCTCGGAACAGCGCGCGACGGTGCTGTCGATGGATTCGCTACTCGGGTCTGCCGGAGCAGCCGTATCTCAACCGGCATTGGGCCGGGTCGCCGATGTCTGGGGCTACGGACCGTCCTACCTCGTCACGTCGGCGTTTCAGCTGCTGGCAGCCCCGTTCCTCTACCTGGCCAGGAAGGCGAACTCGCCCGGTGACCCGATCTGGTCCGAGCCCGCAACCGAAGACGTGAAGAGCTAGGCCCGGTCTTTTCGGGAACCCCGGAACCAGCCCGATCGGGGGACCTTCCCGGCCATGGCATCGAGGACTTCTTCGTC
>JBFHRE010000002.1:0-63350 GCA_041591895.1 Acidimicrobiia bacterium | reverse complement strand
GGCGACGCTCGGTCACCGCTGGATATCGGCCGATCCCAGGTCCGACGCTCTTCAGTCGCGACTGTCGGATTTCGCAGCGGCCCATGCGGACGTCGGAGGGGACCCTTCAGCTACGTTGGTGGAGATGTGGGCGGCTGCGCTGGCCGCAGCCGGAGCCGACCCGGGCCAGGCTCAGATTCCGGCGGGCGCGATCCAGGGACGTCCGCGGCTTACGGAGCCATGGTTCTGCTGAGCAGAGCCGACCGAGCGCCAGTTCGGCGCTCTCTGATCTCCGGCCGGGACCAAGCCACTAAGTTCAGACGCGACGAGAGGGGTAATGCCGTGTCGGTTGTTTCGGTCCACGGGCTGAGGAAGTCGTTCGACGAGATCGATGCAGTGCGAGGGGTGAGTTTCGCGATCGAGCCCGGCGAGACGTACGGTTTGCTGGGGCCGAACGGGGCCGGGAAGACAACCACGATCTCGATGATCGCCGGGTTGCTCGATGCCGACGCCGGCACCATCGAGCTATCGGGCGAGCCCATGACCACCCGGTCGATTGCCCCGAAGCGGCACGTCGGCTTGGTCCCGCAAGACCTGGCGATCTATCCAGACCTCACAGCCCGCGAGAACCTGCGCTTCTTCGGTCGTCTGCATGGGATGGAGCCCCGGTCTCTGTCCGATCGGGTCTCGGAGGTGTTGGCGGTGATCGGGCTGACCGAGCGAGCCGACGATCGGGCCGCAGAGTTCTCAGGCGGGATGAAACGCCGGCTGAACATCGGAATCGGACTGCTTCACCATCCACGCCTGTTGATTCTCGACGAGCCAACCGTGGGTGTGGACCCCCAATCTCGAAACGCGATCCTCGAGAGTGTCGAGCACCTGTCCGCCGAGGGGATGGCGGTTCTGTATACGACCCACTACATGGAGGAGGCCGAACGACTGTGCGATCGGGTCGGAATCATCGACCAGGGTGAGGTACGAGCGGAAGGGACTCGCCGGGAGTTGGTTCAGTTGGTCGGCCAGCGCGATCGGATCAGGGTGACGGCCACGGGGCACCTCCAGAGCGGTGCAACCCGCCTCGAGCTGATTCCGGGGGTCGAGGAGGTGTCCGTGGCCGAGGAAGGTCTCGAGCTCCTGGTGCAGGACGCCGGGGCGGTGCTCGCACGGGTCATGGCCGATCTCGTGGCTTCGGACGTGACCGTGAGCGCGGTCGCCGTGGAGGAGCCGGACCTGGAAGCCGTGTTCCTCCATCTCACGGGGAAGGCGCTTCGCGACTGATGCTTGCCTGGCTGATCGCCCGGAAAGACCTGTCTCTTCGGATCCGCGACAAGAGCGTCATCATCATCGGGGTGGTCGCCCCGTTGGTGCTGGCGTTCATCTTCAACGCAGTGTTCGGGAGCGCGTTTTCGGACGCCGGGGTCGTGGTGACGATCCCGGTCGGCGTCGTCGACGAGGATGGCGGAAACGTCGCTGCTGCATTTGGCGACGTGGTCGCATCGCTCGAGAACGGAGGATTGCTCGAGGTGACCCGGTACGGCTCGCCGGACGAGGCTCGGGCCGCGGTGGAGGACGGCGAGGTGAGTGCCGCGTACGTCTTGCCGGCCGGCCTGTCTCAGCAAGCGAACGCCGGTGACGGAGGAGCGATCCAGGTCATCGGGGATGTGGACTCCCCGACCGCGGTCGCAATCGCATCCGCAATCGCCGACCGGTTCACGGTCGGGGTGGAAGCGATCTCGGTGGCCATCGGCGCGGGGATCGGAACCGGGGTCATCACTCCTGCCGACATCCCCTCCGTGCTGGCTGACGCCGGCGCCATCACCGCTCCAGCCGAGGTGCGAGACATCACTGCCGAAACCCGGCAACTCGATTCTGCGACGTACTTCGTGGCCGGACTTTCGGTGTTCTTCATGTTCTTCATCGCAGGCCTGGGCACCACTTCGATGCTCGAAGAGCGGACCGGGGGAACCCTGGGAAGGCTGCTCGCAGCCCCGCTCCGAGCGCGAACGGTGCTGCTTGGCAAGGCGCTCGCGTCGATCGTCCTGGCTTTCGGCTCGATGGCCGTGCTGATGGTGGCCTCGACTCTGATCATGGGCGCGGACTGGGGTCCCCCGATCGGGGCCCTGGCGATGATCGGTGCTGCTGTCCTGGCCGCGGTTTCGATCATGTCGGTCGTAGGGTCGGCTGTGAAGTCGGCCGAGCAGGCCGGCAATCTGCAATCGATCGTCGGTGTCGCATTCGCAATGCTGGGTGGCACCTTCGTGCCGATTTCCCAGGATGGCGGCTGGTTGGCGCGACTCAGCCTCGCCACCCCAAACGCATGGTTCCTCAGGGGTTTGGCGGACATGAGCGGTGGCAGTGTCGCCGAGGGTCTTCCGGCGATCGGTGTCCTGCTGGGTATGGCCGCGCTGTTCCTGGTGGTCGGCCTCCCGCTCGTCGGTAGGACGGTGAAGCCATGAGAGCGCTCGCCATCGCCGGAGCCAATCTCAAACGATTCCTCCGTGAGCGCTCGAACATCTTCTTCGTGTTCATCCTTCCGATCGGGATCGTGCTGCTCATCGGTGCCCAGTTCGGTGGAGATCCTCCGGCCCGCATCGGAGCGTACGTGGCAGACGAGTCGGACCCGGTGGCGGTGGACGTCATCGAATTGCTCGACGATCCTCGGACCTTCGACAGCGAGGCCGCCTTGATCGCAGCCGTCGAGCGTGGAGACCTCTCGGCGGGAGTCGTGTTGCCCGCAGGCTTGCGATCAGGTCTCGTGTCCGGGGACCCGCCGGCGATCTCATTCGTCGCCCGCCCCGACGGTCAGGGCCCTCAGTTCCGAGCGGTGGTGGAACGGGCCGTGGCGGTTGCGTCGATCGAGCCTGGGGCCGTTGGATGGGCGGTGTCCCAAGGCGCCGAGATGGCCACCGCCGAGGCGGCCGTTGCCACGGCTCGGTCGACCGTTCGGCCGATCGATGTCACCACGGTCACGGCGGGCTCGGCATTGTTCCCGGCCGATCTCGGGCGGTTCGACATCGGAGCGTCGAGCCAGCTCGTCCTCTTCATGTTCCTCACTGGCCTGACAGGGTCCGCTGCACTCATCCAGACCCGTCAGTTGGGTGTGAGCCGGCGGATGCTGGCTTCGCCGACGCGAGTGAGCACGATCGTGCTCGGGGAGGCCCTCGGGAGGTTCCTGGTCGTGCTCACCCAGGGCCTCTACATCATCGCCGTGACTGCCGCCGGATTCGGCGTCGACTGGGGAGATCCGCTCGGTGCCTTCGCTCTCCTCGTGGTGTTCTCCGCAGTCGGAGCCGGGGCGGCGATGCTTGCCGGGAGCCTGTTCCGGAACGACCAGCAGGCAGGCAGCGTCGGGGTGGTCGCCGGGATCGGGTTGGCGGCCCTCGGCGGCTCGATGCTGCCGCTCGACCTGTTCGGAGACACCATGCAGGTCGTTGCGCGACTCACCCCCCACGGCTGGGCGAATCTCGGCTTCAACGAATTGGTCATTCGCAACGGCGGAATCGGCGACATCGGTCTAGAGCTGGCGGTGCTGGCGGCAATGGCTGCGGGGCTGCTGCTGGTCGCTTCCTGGAGGCTTCGCCGGGTTCTCACCCGGTGAGCACCCATACTCCCCAGACCCCGGCCATTCCCAGAGCGCACAGGAACTGAGCAATCGCGGCCTTGGAGATCGCCTTGAGCGTCATGACGGTGGATCGATTGGCGGCGGCGACGTTGCTCATCTGGCGATAACGAACCAGCCACACTCCGGTGACGAACCCGATGGCGGCTCCGACGATCGGGATCAGGAAGAACCCGATGACCGCGAGCGCCACCGCAAACAGCTGGGTTCCGAGCGTGAGTCCTTCCGAGGCGGCAGACTGCTGCGGTAGTCGAAACCCAAGGTAGATCGCCGCCATCAGCAGGGCGGTGATGACCACCAACGAGATCCAGGCCACGGCGTCAAAGCCGGTGAGCAGTCCGTAGACCACCGTGGCGAGCCAGACCAGGATTGGTCCCGGAAGAATGGGGATCAAGGTGCCCACCACGCCGGCGGCGATGATCACTCCAATCACGATGGTGATTGCGGTGTCCATAGGATTGGTTCACGCCAGGTCGGCGATCGAGCCGGCCCGTGCTCGAGCCCGGGCGATCTCATTGGCGAACGTTTCGCGCCCTGCGTCCTCGATGAGCAGGCCTCGGTTGGCAGCCAGCTCGAGACCGCTGGCGAACAGCACCTGTGACACTCCGTCAGGGGAACGCAGAGCGCCCTCTGCCAACCGCGCGCGCCCCAGCTCCAGACACGACCTGAGGAAGACTTTGGTGTCGGTCACCTCACCGACCCCGATCAGCAGGTCGGCGACGACCTGGTAGGCGTCGAGGAAGGGAAGTACGGCCCAGTGGGACCGGAGGAGAGGAGCATGCTCGAGCAGTGTCATGACTTCGCCGTCGGCCACCCGTTGGGCCCAGTCGCCACCGATCATCGCCAGTTCTCGTTCGACGTGCGCGGTGAACTCCTCCCGGTCTGCGAAGAAGAAGTCGAATTTGAGGAGGTCCCGAAGATCGAGGGCGGCCGGGATCACTCGTTCGGGATCGTCGCCAGCGGCCAGGAGAGCGATTTCTGCAATTGCTCCGGGGACGAAGAAGTGAACGATGGTGTTGCGGTAGTACGCCGCCTGAAGAGCCTGATGGGCGTCGAGGTGATACGACGCCTCATCCTCCGCCCCGGTCACCGTCACCGAGCCGTGTTCGGCCAGTTGGAGTAAGACCCGGCGGACCTCGGCAGGGTCTTCGAGCCGCAGCGGCTCCGTGGTAGGGAGGTGGGCGGCCTCGACGTATTCGTCGATCCGCCGCGCCCGCTCCGCCAGCGTGTCTGCGGTCGCCGCACGTCCGGCGTCCCACAGCAGCGCGATAGAGGTGACCGCCGTGGGCGTGATGGGCGTGATCCGCCCGACCTGATACATGACCGTGAACGCCAACTTCTCGATTCCGTGCTCCCCGGTTTCGAAGTCGGTGCCGAGCTCCTTGGCGATGGAGATCGGATTGCCGAACCGAACATGGATGTTTCCGTAGCGGCGTCTCAGCGACCGTATCGCCTTGACCACCCACCCCACAGATTCCTTCTGCTTTGCCTGACCCTGCGCCTCGGCGGCGTAGGAGGCCACATCCTGGATCTGGTCATAGGCGATCGACGTCGGGATCAGGTAGAAGTCTTCCGCCCGGCCGCGCTGGAGCGCCTCGACCACCCAGGTCAGCATCCCGTATTTCGGAGGCAGGAGCTTTCCCGACCGTGACCGCCCCCCTTCGATGTACCACTCGAGCGAGAAGCGCTTCTCGATGAGATATTCGAGGTACGACCGAAGCACGTATTTGTAGAGAGGCTTGTCGCGGAAGCTACGGCGGATGAAGAACGCCCCTGTCCGTCGAATCAGCGGACCCACCGGAAAGAAGTTCATGTTGATTCCGGCTGCCGTGTGGTTCGGCGGAAGGTCGTTTTCCCACAACAGGTACTGGAGGCTCAAGCGATCGAGATTCGATCGGTGGGATGGAACGAATCCGATCGGATGCTCTTCGGCGAGCGCGGCAACACTCGCCAACTCTTCGCTGTCGTAGAGGATGGCCCCGTACCCCTGCGTATACAGCCAGTGAATCGCGTTGGCGATGAGGTCGATCAGGAAAGGGGAGTGGGAGGCGGCGATCTCCCGCAGGTAGTAACGAGCTCGGGCAAAGGCCAGCTCGACCGGCATCTGAGTCTCGGCGGCGATCTGCATGACCCCGTCCCGGAATTCGGCGCGCGCCAGGATCTCCTCGTGGACGAGTGTCGGCACCTTGTACCGATTGCCGCGCAGTTGTCTCTCGGCGCGGTCGAGCGTTCGATGAGCACGGGTGGTGACGAATTCGACCAGTCCTGCGATCTCGACTCCGTCGCTGTGCGCCGCCACCAGCTCGGAGGCGCGTGCGGGTGCGCCGAGGACGATCCTCACCCGGTCACGGCTCCGTTCGAAGATCACACGCTGGCGGATCGGATCAGGGTCGCGGGGATCGCCGAGCTTGAGGACGTCCACCCAGCGCGCGGTCCGGTTACCGGCCCGCTCCGGTGCCAGCCACACAACCCGAGCGGCAAAGACCAGCGGGTCGTCTCCCCGTCGGAGGCGGGCGGCCAGGGCGGGATCCGTCTTGTCGCCGGGACGGCGCCGGCGGGAAGGAAGGAGACGAAGGATGTCCGGATTGGGGATGTCCGGACCGGTCGGTGCCGACTGTCGCGCCCAGGCTTCGATGATGCGGCGTTCGAATCGAGATGCCGTGTCGGCGAGCAGGACGAAGGGACCGTCACCGGACGGCCATTCAGGGCTCTCGCCGAGCGGCACGCTTGGATCTGGAAGGAAGGACACCGCACCGGGAGTCTATTGACCGGGCGTCGCCGGCGCCTATGTCACAATCGCAGACCATGCGAGCGGTGATCCAGAGAGTCGAGCGGGCGTCGGTCGAGGTGGACGGCGAGGTAGCTGGAGCCATAGGACCCGGGTTTTGCGTGCTCGTCGGGGTCACCCATGACGACGGACCCGACGATGTGAGGGTGATGGCATCGAAGATCGGCGGTTTGCGAGTGTTCGCGGACGATCGAGGCGCCATGAACCGCGCCCTCACCGAAGTAGGAGGCTCGCTTCTTCTGGTGAGTCAGTTCACGCTCTATGGCGACGTTGTTCGGGGGCGGAGACCGTCGTTCACGGCTGCCGCCGATCCGGCCGCGGCACGTGGCATGTTCGATGAATTGGTCGGCGCTCTGAGGGACGAAGGGTTTGTGGTCGAGACCGGAGTGTTCGGAGCGACGATGAAGGTCGAGATCGTCAACGATGGTCCGGTCACGATCCTGCTCGAGACGGTTGGCGGGCGGATCGTCTGACAGCAAGGTCGCGCCGCAGGTTGCGGATCTGTCTCGGCGCAACGACCGCCAGCAAAAGCGCAACGAGCCATCGCGCCGGACCTTCTTCCAACCCCCACCCGGTCGGGAGTATTAGGCCGACCGCCGCCCCGACCAACCCGCCGAGCCCTCCGGCCGGTGAGGAATGGAAGGCGGCCGCAGTGACGGCGGCGGAGATGATTCCGATGCCGGCCGACGAGGGCGAACCGGCGAGGAGCACACCGGCCGCGATCCCCAGTCCCTGGCCGCCTCGGAACCGGTACCACGGATTGACGACGTTACCGGCGACGGCAGCGGCCCCCGCAGCCGCTCCAAACCAATCACCCGCCAGCCTGGAGGCGGCCAAGACCGCGACGAAGCCCTTCGCCACCTCGACCAGCAGGACGGTGACGCCGAGGCGGGCGCCGCCGAGTCTCCTTGCGTTGTTGGCTCCCGGGTTGCCGCTACCCGACTCGCGAAGGTCGATGCCTCGGAGCCGTGCGATGGCGTTGGCAGTAGGGATCGAACCCCAGAGGTATCCACCGACCACCATCACGAGACCCGTGAGCCACGTCATGCCAGGAACTCTCTCCCGGCTGGGCAGACCTCGATGAAGTCGCAATGCCGGCAGGAGTCGCTGGGAGTCGGCTCGTAACGCCGTGAGACGAGTCCGTCGGCCAGTTCCGCGAGGCGATTGCGGGCCTTGTCGAGCCACGGCCTGTCCACGATGTGGGATTGCTCGACGATGCCGTCCCCACCCAGGTACACGAATCCGGCGCGGAGTTCGGGTGCAGGCTCGGGAAGAATGCCCGCATCGATCACCGCCAATGAGTATGCCTGCAGCTGAACCAGAAGGTGCTCGGACTCGGGGCGAGGGCGTCCGGTCTTGAAGTCGACCACCTCCCAGCGGTCGCCGGCGTAGATTGCGTCGACCCTTCCTTTGGCCCACACGTTGTCGGCGACTCGGAGCTCGAATGGCATCTCCACCAGAACCGGTTTCGTTTCGGCGAATCTCGACGACCGGTAGTTGGTGAACGGATCGGTTCCCGGGGAACCTTCCCAGCCGGGATCGAAGTCGTCCTCGAGGTCGGTCTCGTCCGTGAGTGGGACCACACCGAGATTGTGGAGCTCGATCTGGCGATGCACCCGCACACCGCGGCGGGCGGCGGCCTGCGGCCGTCGAGGAAGGCGGTCGACATGCGACCAGAAATACCGTTGGGGACAGGCCGAGTAGGTCACGAGACCGGTGACGGAGGTGTCGATGTGGCTCGGGTCTTCGACCGGCACCTGCACCGGTAGGTCGAGGAGGAGCTGCTCGTAGGTGGACACGTGACGACGGTAGGCATCTTCGACGCCGAGGTCTGCGGCGCGGCGCGACAACCCACCTTCGTCCGAGTGTCGACGGAGCGGTTCTGCCCAGCCGTCCGTGAACAGCGGGTCGGGTGTCGGCGTGTCCTCGTCGAGGTCGCCGAGGGTCTCGGGTCGGTCCGGCGCCTCGGAGACATCCACCACAGGGGTCGCATAGGGCACGGCCTGTTCCCAGAACGGACTCGCCGGCGACGGTCGCACATTTGGCCGATCGCCGCCGTACCAATGCGCCGACGTCAAGATCAGTGCGGTCTTGGCCCGGGTCACGGCCACGTAGAAGAGACGCTGTTCCTGCGATAGGTGCTGATGCCGTAGGAGGGCATGGCGGTCGTCGTCTTTCATGTCGGCCTTGATGGGCGGAAACGAACTTCGGTCGAGTCGGTGCTCCAATGGGAGGGACTGCGGTTTGCAGAACGGATCGTCGAACCGGGTCGTGGTGGGGAAGGTGCCGGCGGCCATCGCGGGGAGGTAGACGATCGGCCACTCGAGACCCTTGGCCCGATGCACCGTGATCAACGAAACGGCGTCTGCCACTGCGATCCGGGCGACATCGAGTTCCTCGGCCGGATTGTCCGCCATGAGGTCGAGGTAGTCCAGGAATGCTCCCAGTGACGGCCTCCCATCGAGCGGGCTCCAGCTCTCTGCCATGTCGAGGAATCGATAGAGGTTGAGACGAGCCGACAGGCCGGCGGCCCGGTCCATGACTTCGAGGTCGGTCCAGGCGTGGGTCTCGTCGAGGACGCTTCGACAGACCTCGACCAGCGAGAGGCCTTGGGCAGCCGTGAGGAGGCGGCGGTACGTGTCTCGAAAGCGGGTCAGCCGCCGTCTCGGTTCGTCCGCGAGATCGACGTCGTCCAGGTGGTCGACCGCCTCCAGAAAGCCAAATGGGAGGTCGTCGTCATCGTGCCTGCGGACCCAGCGGGCGAGCGAGCCCAGATCGCCGAGTCCGAGCCGGTAACTGCTGCCGGTGAGCACCCTGACCGCTGCCGGTCCGTCGGTCGGCCGTTCCAGGATGCGAAGCCAGGAGTGAAGCTCGACCACTTCCGGCACCGACAAAAGCCCGCCCAGGTTGGCGACTTGAAACGGCACCCCCGCTCTCGAGAGGGCCTGGTGGACTACCAGCATGCTCCGGTTCTTTCGGAAGAGGATGGCCATATCGGAGAACGCGTGTCCGTCCCCGTGCCGCTCGAGGATGTCGGACGCGATCCACGACGCCTCGTCTACCGAAGTCCCGAGTCGGGCCCGGCGCACGGTTCCTCGGGCCGTTTCTGGCAGGGGCCTCAGGTGCGGTCGAGGCTCGTCGTCGATGAGGGACCGAACCTCGTTGGCGAGATCGAGGATCTCCGGAGCCGATCTCCGATTGAGCGTCAGCAGTCTGGTGGGGGCCGGACCGTCGGGGTTCGGAAAGTGCTCGGGGAATGCCCGGAAGTTGTCGAGAGACGCTCCTCGCCACTCGTAGATGGTCTGGTCCTCGTCACCGACGGCCATGACCGGGACAGAATCTCCGAACAGCAGCCTGAGCAGTTCTCGCTGGGCGGGGTCGGTGTCCTGGTACTCATCGAGCACCACCACCCGATACCGGCTGCGCACGGCTTCGACGATCGGGTGGTGCTGGTTCAGGAGCTGGTGGGCGTAGGCGATCATGTCTCCGTAGTCGATCACCTTCAAGCGGCGCTTCTCCGCCCGGTAGAGGGCGACCGCGTGGGCATAGCCCCGCCGGATCAGGGAAATGTCCGAGTCCTCGTCCGGGTGGTCGAGGTCATCGACGAGATTGTTTGCCATCTGGGCCGCGAGATGCAGGGAATACTCGACGGCAACCGGCGATGTCACATCGATCCCGCCGATCGGGGTCGCAGAAAGGATGTCGGCCATGATCTGGCGGGCGAATGTGGGAGTGACCAACTCGGTGGATCGTTCGACGCCCACCAAGGCGCCGAACTCCCGCAGGAGATCCGAGGCGAACCCGTGGTAGGTGTGAATCGAGATCGCCCGGTCATCGTCGATTTCATCGGCGAGAACGAGCCGTATCCGGTCGGCGAGCTCCTCGGCCGCCTTGTTGGTGAAGGTCATCCCCAGGACTTCCTCGGGCTCCACGAGACCTTCTCGAACCAGGTGAGCCACCCGGTGGGCGACGGTGAATGTCTTTCCGGTCCCTGCTCCTGCTGCCACCCGAAAGGAGTGGAGTGGCGCGGCAACGATGGCCTCCTGCTCGGGTGAGAGCTCGATCGGAGATGGGGTCGCGGAATTCTGGGTGAAATCCTGGGTCATGGCAGGTAGGCCTCACTTCCGTCGGGCCACATCGGACAAACGAGCTTGACGCCGCAGTTGCCGCAATGAGCGCCCGCCCGCGGTTCCCAGTTCTCGCTCCGAATCGCTCTGCCCAACTCGATGAGGAGGTTTTCGATTTCGGGTAGGCGCTCGGGGTCGAACTTTCGTCGAAAGTCCTTGGTCTTGGCGGCCGGGTACCAGAACTCGGCTTCCTGTGGCCGTCCCTGGGGGGCCAGATCCCGATCGGCGCCTGCCGCGAGCAGGTAGAAACCCAGCTGGAGGGCTCCTGCGGCCTCCGCTTTGGACGGTATGCCTTTCCCGGTCTTGTGATCGACGATCCGCAGAACCCCGGGAGCCGGTCGGTCGATTCGGTCGGCGCGACCGCGCCAGGTCGTGCCGTCGAGCTCGATTGAAAGCGGATACTCGACTGCGACGACGTCGCGGGCGTCTGCCGGCCACTCCTGTGCGAGCCGTTCGAGCAGCGTCCTGGCCTTGGCGAGTTGGGCGGCGTTGAGCACCGGTGATCCAAAAGAGGCCGACTCCGACCACACCTCTTCGGCGGTGGTGAGTAGTGCCTCTTCGCTGACCTCCGGAATCCGCCCGTCCAGGATGGCGGCTTCGACCCGCTCGAGGACTTCGTGAACCAGAGTTCCGAAGTGGGCGTAGGGCGAATCAGGATCACCGACTCCGAGCCGCCGCTCGAGTACGTATCGACGTGGACAGGTGGCGTAAGCGTCTGCTTGCGACGGAGACAGGCTCGAGCGCTCATCGACCAGACCACGATCGGACCCGCGGACCGCGACTCCGGCGAACCGTTCCGGATCCCACTCCCGGTTGAGCAGCTCGGCTGCAGCGAGGCGTTCGGCCGCCGGGGCCGTCGGGTCGCACAGGGTCCGACGCAGACGTACCTCGAGTTCCCGTCGGGTCGTCGGGGGCCCGTCTGCGTCGATCGGTGGACCCAGCATGGCCCGGTCGGCCGACTCCGCCACGGAGAGGAGGAATCGACTCGGGCGACGCTCACCCTCGTCGATGCCGGCCGCGGTCGACGTCCATACGACCCGACGTCGAGCGCGGCACATGGCCGTGTAGGCGAGCCTCATCTCCTCTTGGACCCTGAACCGCTTCCACTCGCTGGACGCGCCAAAGCCGGCCAGTCGCTGGGTTCCGAGCAGCGACGTTCCGCGACGGAGATCCGGGAAGAGGCTGTCGTCGGCGTCGGCGATGAACACGGTGTCGAATTCGAGACCCTTCGCCTGGTGGAGCGTGGTCAGCACCACCTTGTCGCCGCCCGGGTGGAACGAGATGAGGGGGGTCGCCTCGAAGTCGTCGCGCATGCTCGCCCGCCAGTAATCGACGAGCGAGACGGAGCGATCGCGGTCGCGCTGTCGTTCGAGCACCTGCGCGAACGACGTCCATGCCGCTCGATGAGACGCCATCGACGGTTCGGTGGCGAGCGGCACCAGCGCCCGCGTCCAGACCTCCCAGAAGCCGTCGGCGGCAGGTAGATCATGAGCCCAACCCGGCTGTGCGATGAGCGACCACAGATTCTCGGCTTCAGGGGCTGTCTCGAGCACGGAAGCCCACGATGACCCGGTCTTCAGGCGGAGCCGCACCAACTCGCGTTCCCGACCGAGGCGAGCCGATACGAGAGGGCCGAGCAACAACCGACGGGCGACGGAGTCGAGCGATCGGTCGTAGCCGGGTCGGTCACCGGTTGCGAGTCGGGCGAGGTCGAAAACCATCTGGACCGCCGGATGGTCGACGAGCCGAGCGTCGGGTGCGTCGTGGGGGATACGTTGACGGGACAATGCTCGGCTCAACTCCGGCAACAGGGTCCGCTTCGAACGGAGCAGGATGGCGATGCGGTGATACGGGACTCCATCGGCGAGGTGGAGTCTCTCGACCTCTCCGGCGATCCAATCGGCCTCTGCCGAACCCTGGTCGAAGACGTACGTCTCCACCGACCCAGGGTGCGAGGCGGGTACCACCGGTCCCGCTTCGCCCGGCAGCTGTCCACCGGCCGTGACCCGGAGGGCGGCGTCGAGGATCGTGGCCGGGACGCGAAACGAGGTTGTGAGCACGATGCGCTTGGCCGTGCCACCTTCGGAGTCCCGGAAGCGGTCCGGGAAGCGAGCGATGTTCTCGATCTCCGCCCCCCGGAAGCTGTACACGGACTGGTAGGGATCGCCGGCGGCGGTGATGTTGTGGTGATGACGGGCGATTGCCTCGAGCAGGCGAGCCTGAGCAGGGGAGGTGTCCTGGTACTCGTCCACGAGGAGAAATCGGAACTGATCGGCGACCCTCGACCCGATGTCCGGATCCTCGACCAGTTCGGTGGCGGAGAAGATGAGCTGGGCGTAGTCGAGCCGGTTGCGCGACTTGAGCTCGGCGGCATACCTCTCCATGAGATCCGGGAGGGCTTTCCAATCGGGGATCTCCCTGGCTCGGACATCGTCCGGAGAGAGCGACCGTTCCGCGGCTCGCATCAAGAAGTCGGCGACGTCGGCCGCCAGGGTGGGTGATCGCAGCAGGCCCGCCAGGTGTGCGGGCCAGCGGGACGGGTTCTCTCGCTCCAGGAGGTCCCCCACGAGTGAGACCTGCTCGGGCCCGGTGAGGAGCTCGAGGTGTGCGTTCGGGAGGTACGCCTCACGCAACCTGAGGGCGAACGAATGAAACGTGGCGCTCCCGATCGCCGGCACCGTGCGGGTGAGACCGGCGAGGATGCGGCCGCGCGTCTCGGCGGCCGCCCGGCGCGAGAACGTGACGAACTGGATCTCACCCGGTTTGGCGACGCCTGACTCGATGAGGTGGACCATCCGTCGGACGAGGAACTCTGTCTTGCCCGTCCCAGGACCGGCCACGACCAACTGAGGTCCGGCCACGGCCTCGATCGCCTCGTCCCAGTCATCCGGACCGATGCGGATCTCGGCGTCGTTCATCTGGGCATCGCTACTTCTCAGGCAGCCGCCGGGCGGTCGGAATCCTTGGCGGCCGTGGGAGCCGGGGTGTGCCAGGGGCAGGTGGCGTCATCGCTCTGGGAGACGACCTCGAACGCAATTCCGGCCCGGTGCAGGAGGTCTACGAGGTTGGTTGTCGTGGTCATACGGACACCGTACGAGACGGGTATGACAGAAACCACATCAAGCGGCGATCACCACGCCGCACCCAGGACAGCTGGCCACGGTGGAGCCGGCGTCCGCCAGTTCCAGCTCCAGCGGATCGAGGTTCGTCGAACACCGGAGACAGCTCTCGTCTGCATCGAAGTCGGGCCTTGCCCCGAGGATGAGGATGAATTCGAGGTCGGTGGTCATCGCGCTGCCGCCCCGTTCTGGTTGGATCCGCTCTCGGCCCAGGCCGGACAGAGTTCGATGAACGAGCACCAGTTGCACAAAGGGCCTTGGCGGGCCGGAAACCGATCTTCGTCCATCGCGCGCTGGATCGCCGACCACAGCGCCCGGAGCTGTCGGTCCATGGCGTCGAGCATCGAATCCTCGATCGGAAGGCGGTAGAGCGTGGGCCCCTGGAGATAGAGGAGCCGCACTTCTGCCGGGGTCTCACCGGTCCTGGAACGGATGAGGAGGGCATAGATCTTCAGGGCGAAAAACGACCCCAACGCATACTTCTCCGGAGGAGCCTTGCCGGTCTTGTAGTCGGTGATGATCAGGCGACCGTTCTCATCCCGGTCCATCCGGTCGAGAATCCCGCGGATCGTGATGCCGTCCAGGTCTTCGAGCATGTCGAGCTCGCGCTCATCTGGGTCGATCGCCGCCGGGTTTTCGATCGAGAAGTAATTGGCCAGGAGCTCGAGGCTGGAGATCCCCCAAAGCCGTTCCTCGTCGGTCGACTCGAACAGGGCTTGATACTCCTCGGTCAGGCGGAGTTCGGTCCAGGCCGCCCGGAACAGGTCGTAGAGACGCTCCGGTGTGCGTTCGACTCGGGGAAGGTCGAACAGCCGTTGCAGGGCAAGGTGGGCGGTGGTGCCCCGCGCCTGGTGAATGCTGGCCGGTTCCGGGATCCGGTCGATGGCCCGGAACTTGAACAGTTGCGGGCAGGTCTTGAAGTCCCCGGCCCGGCTGGGGGAGAGGGACGTCAGCTGGAGAGGCGCATCCGGACCAGCGGGCGTAGTGGACCCGGTGCCAGGCGGGGCTCCCTGCTCGAACTGGGCTGGCGTCTGGGCTGGCGTGTTCTGGGCTGGCGTGTTCTGGGTGGTGATGTCACCGGAAACCATGGGTCCACTATACGAATCGCGAATGACAGAAATGTGATTCACAACGATCCGCGAAAACAAAACGGGAGTCGCGAAATCTAACGAGCGAATCGGCTTGACCGGCCGCCGCCGGGTCCGTATGTTCCATCTGACCGAGCCGGGGAAACCCGGAGCGGGGGCAACCGGCCCGCAAGGGACAGGTGCCTCGCACCAAGACCGCAAGGTCGAGGAGCGAGCGTCGGGACACGGTGATAGGTTCGCCTGGTCGCCGGAGAACGGCGCAGAGAGCCCCGAGAGGGAGACGGTTTCGGCCGGATCTTTCTCGGGGTTTCTCATTTTCTGGCCCCGGCGCGCCGCCGAGGCCGGCCTCGAGTCGCGAGCTGCGCGCCCGTCTCGGTTCCTCCCGGCGCCGTCGACACGTGATGGCGACCGGATGCGGCACGAAGGTTCCGGTATCGGCAGGCTGGACTCGAAAGACTCGGGACTCGAGACCCGCGACCCGGGACCGGCCGGCCGCAGGCCGGTATTCGCGAAAACAAATCGCACGTCGCGAAAACGAGCCAGCCAAAACCGGCTTCGCGGTCGTCTGGATGGTCTAACTTGCGTGCTGTCACCGGTAGGGACGCCCGCCGGGGGCTCGGACCGACCACCAGCCTTCGGGCAGGAGATCGATCCGACGGGATTCGGAGATCGCCGAGGCCTCACCGCCTCGAAGGATCCGGTTCCCACCGGTCTCAGGAGGGCGGTGGGGTTGCGGAAACGCTCGCCACCCGATTCCAGAGACACCTCGACCCGAGACCTCGGTTTCGGAACGGGGATGGCGCCGGAGGCCCCGAGCGTTGAGAGACGGGAGGGACCCGAGGTGCCGGCCGAGCTCTTCGGAGCACGGTCACCGACTCCTCAGGGAGTCGGCTCCAAGCCCTTCGGGGCGAGGAGGGGGCCGCAAGGCTCACCGGCAGCGGTGGTGGGTCCGCAAGGATCGAGCCGCCGGGGTCGGGTGGACGATCGGTTCGGTTCTCACGAGCCGTCCGGATCGTCCTGGATGTTTCCCGCTTGCGGAAGACGTCCGTGGGAACCCCGAGAGGGTAGAGGCGCAAGCCAAAGCTCCCTCGGGGTTTCTCGCGTCCGCATCCTGGTCGTTGTAGCCTCACACCCATGCCATATCCAGAGCGTCTACTGAGTCCCGGCGAGAAGGTCGTGAAGGAGTTCAGGCCCCACTGGCAGGCGTTGTTGGCGCCCATCATCACCTTCATCATCGCGGTCGCCATCGCGGCCGTGGCGCTGTCCATGCTCGAACCGCCCGCCCGCACCTGGGTGGCGGCAGGCGCGCTCATCGTGTGGTTGGTGGTGTCGGTGGGGAGGATCGCGGTGTGGGCCACCACTCAGTACGTCATCACCAACGAGCGGGTCATCTACCGGGCCGGCGTCTTCGCCCGCCGCGGCAAGGAGATACCACTGGAGGTGATCAACGACATCGCTTTCAACCAGTCATTGTTCGAGCGGATGATTCGGTCGGGCGACCTGCTGATCGAGTCGGCGGGCGAGTATGGGCAGAGCCGCTACACCGACATTCCCGACCCGGAGGCGCTCCAGTCGCTGATCTACCAGTTGCGGGAAACGCGTCAGGTCGGCTTCAGATCTGGCGGGAACTCTACGGCCTCGGAAATCGAGTCTCTCGCTCGCCTTCGCGACCAGGGGATCCTGACTGAGGACGAGTTCGAAGTCCAGAAGCGCAAGCTGCTCGGAGGCTGAACGACCGGGCCGATCTTACGGGCCGATGTAGCGGAGTTGACCTGCTGGGCTCGTCTGCGGCTCTACGACGTGGTCCCAGCCGATTCAAGGCTCCACTAGGTCGAACGACCCAGGTAGAATGTCGAGGGTCCGGCGACGCGATCCGGAAGACGAAGAACGGGATCGCCAGGCCGAGTCGGAATCGCCAGGGTCGGAGAACAACGGGGGTTGGGCCACATGTATGAGGTGGTTGAGCACAGGGAGCGTAGGGATCGTCCTGGGTCGGCCCCGGAACAGAGAACGCTCGGTCGGTTCGACTCGGCCGCCGAAGCCCTGGTCCAGGGGCGGGTGGCCTGGAAGGCCTTCGAGGCTACCGGATCGGACGACTACGCCTGGTGGGTCGTCAAGCGAGAAGGAGCCGACCTCGCAGAGTGGATCGCGGACTCCCGCTCCTCCAAGGAGTACGTGGTCGACCTGACGTCGGGTCAGTTGGTCGAAATCCCCTGATCCGCTGGATTCCGGGACACCGTTGAGTCGCGGAAACAGCCGACCCGTCAGCGTCGCACCTCGAAGAACGCCGGAGCTTCTCGGGACTCGCTCTCACGGCCCGAACGTCGACGGTCCGACCCACTAATGTCGCCGCCATGGCCGGCCCATCACCGATCGCCCTCATCGCCCAGATCGGCGGGGTCGACCTGATCGAAATCCATCGGCTGGCCGGATGGTGGGTCGCGGGTTACCTCGGCGTCGTGGGGTTGCTCGGTATCGCCATCGCCATCTCCCGTCGCGAGCCGGGTCGAACATTCTTCATCCTCTTGGGCATCGGGATGGCGGCGATCTTGATTCAGGTCGGGCTCGGCCTGTACGGGTTCTCGGTGGAGGACCGGCAACCGGGCAACATCCATGTCTTCTACGGCGTGGTCTTGATGTTCACTCTCGCCTTCGCGTACATCTACCGGGCCCAACTGGCGAGGCGGGCGGCGCTGTCGTACGGATTGCTCGCCCTCTTCCTGATGGGAGTCGGGATCCGGGCGATCGGGAACATCGGTCAGAGTTTCGGCGGATAAGGAGACGACGATGCTGCTCGCAGGCAAGCGACTGCTGATCACAGGAATCCTCACGGACGACTCGATCGCGTGGCACACGGCCCGGATCGCGTTGGAAGAGGGGGCGTCCATCGTGTGCACCGGATTCGGTCGTGGTCTGCGGCTGACCGAACGCTCGGTCCAGCGACTTTCCACCGACATCGAGGTGCTGGAACTGGACATCAACGACCCTGAGCACATCGCCGGTCTGGTCGGTCACATCGATCAGACGTGGGGCGCCATCGACGGCGCGCTCCATGCCATAGCGTTTGCGCCCGGAGATGCTTTGGGGGGCAACTTCCTCAACACCCCTGCCGAGTCGGCTGCCACCGCCTTCATGACGTCGGCGTTTTCGTACAAGACCCTCGCCGTTGCATTACTTCCTCTGATGCAGGCCGCCGGCGGTGGGGCTCTCGTCACCCTGGACTTCGACAACACCCAGGCCTGGCCCGCCTACGACTGGATGGGTGTCGCCAAGTCCGCACTCCAGTCGGTCACCCGCTACCTCGCCCGCGATCTCGGTGCATATGACATCCGCGTGAATGCAGTTTCTGCAGGGCCTCTCAGCACGGTGGCGGCAAAGTCGATTCCCGGCTTCGAGATCTTCCACGACACGTGGAACGACCGAGCACCTCTCGGATGGAATCTGGACGACCCGGACCCGGTGGCGAGGATGGTGTGCGTGCTGCTATCGGACTGGTCCAAGATGACGTCGGGAGAGATCGTGCACGTCGACGGGGGGTTCCATGCCATCGCCGCCGGTGGCGGTCAGGACGGGAACGAGGCGACGTAGTCCTCGCCTCCACCGTCCACGCCGAGGTCGCCTCGCGGCTGGGGCGGTGGGTCGGGGCGCTCGAACGGACCGTCGTAGGGCTCGTCCGAGAACGCCGGCTCTTTGCTCGCCACCGTGGCCGGGGGCAAGCTGACCGTGAACGTGGCCCCTCCGCCCGGGGTTTCGGAGACCGAAACCTGCCCGTTCATGGCCTCGACGAGGCCTTTGACGACCGATAACCCCAGTCCGGTTCCACCCTTGGTTCGGGTGTCGGAGCGCTCGAGCTGGGTGAACGCCTCGAACACCTTGCTCACCTGGTCGAGAGGAATGCCGTCGCCGTGGTCGATGACGTCGATGTCGACCCGGGAACGCACGGCGCGGGCTACGAGCTCGACCGGACTCCCGAGGGCGTACTTGGCGGCGTTCTCCACAAGGTTGATGAACACCCGTCCGAGGTGGTCCTGGTCGGCGTAGATGACGAGGTCGGGCGGCTTGACCGACACCGATAGCTGCTTGATCCCGCTGACCGTTCGAGAGATCTCGTCCAGGAACTCCCGCACGGGGATCTCTTCCAGCTTGACCGGAACCTGCTTGCGGTCGATCCGGGAGATCATCAGCAGGTCCTCGATGAGGCGCTGGAGGCGATCCGCCTGGCGTCGAGCCGAACCGAGCAGTTCGGCTCTCGTCTCCGGACCGAGCCCCTCGCGGCCGAGGGTCGCCAGAGAGCCGATGATCGAGGTGAGCGGGGTGCGCAGCTCGTGACTCACCACGGAGACGAAGTCCGTCTTCATCTGCGCGACTTCTTGCATCCTGCGGGTGGTCTCGGCGGCGGCTTCGTACCGCCCGAGCTGTGAGAGCACCAGGGCCGCCGGGGCGGCGAGGGAACCCAGGTCGTCGAGCTGGCGCTCCTCGAACGGGCTCGCGGTCGGATCGCCCACAGCGATCGCCCCCACGTTGTATCCCTCCACCTTCAGGGGAGCGATCATCGCCTGGCGGACACCGAGCTCACCGATGATCCCGTACGACTCGGGGTTGAGGTGGACCTTGTCGAGCAAGATCGAGCGGCCGGAGCGGAACACCTGGGCGACGATGCCCCCTTCGGCGACTCGCATCCGGATTGCGTCGACTTCGAGCGTATGGCCGTTGACCCAGACCGGGCTCATCACCCTGAGCGTGTGGTCCTCGGGGTGATAGAGGAACACCAGGCCGACCTGAGCCGACAGGTAACGGCAGATCGTTCCGACGATCTGCGGCAGCCCTTCGGCGAGGCTCTCGGAGCCGGCCAGAGTGGCCGAAACCGCGTACAGCCGCTCGAAGTCGGCCTGCTGGCGCTGCAACTGCTGGAGGCGCCGCTCGCCCAGGCGAGCTTCCCGGTCGAACTCGGTGCTGATGAGCGCAGTGGCGGCCGCCACGACCGCAATAGTGATGATCGGCACCACGATGTCGGAGGGGCGTTCGCCTGCCTGTGCGGCGGCGTTGCCGATCATCACCACGGAGAGCAACGAGACGATGCCGTGACGGACCGGATCGAGCACCAGACCACTGAGGACTGCGATTCCTGAGAAGATCGGGATCGAGACGTTGAAGAGCCCGTCGTGGGCCGACAGGGCCCCGAGGGTCACCACCATGAACACGATCCAGACCGTGGCGGCCCACTTTCCCCTGCTGGCCGCCAGCACCTCGGTCCAGTTGGCGGAGGTGGCTCCGGCCAGGATCACCACGAACACTCCCACAACCAGGAGGAATTGGCGGTCGGTCACCACGCCCCGGCTGACCGCCTGGGCTGTCACGACGACGACGATCACCCATGCGAACAGCACGCTGCGGCGCAGCGCAGCGGCCCGGAACCGGATCAGCGGTTCGGTGGCATCGTGAGGAGCGGATTTGAAGGCTTCGCGTAGAGCCACGGCTAGTCACTGTATTCTCTATCGCCTTCATGTCACGACCGGGGATTTCTTGACCGCGCTGCGAGCGTTCGGCAACGGGCCGATCTACGGACGGCGTTATGGCGACGGACCACCCACGATCCTCGCACTGCACGGTTGGGCCAGATCGGCCGCCGATTTCGATGCGGTGCTGCACGGGCTGGATGCGTTGGCAGTCGATTTGCCCGGATTCGGTGCCAGTCCACCTCCTCCGGATGCGATCGGCTCGGCCGACTATGCAGGGCTCCTCGGACCCGTGCTGGAAGAGTTTGCCACGCCTCCGGTGGTGCTCGGACACTCATTCGGTGGGCGGATCGGCCTCCACTTGGCGGTGACCGGTCACGCCTCACGTCTGGTCCTCACCGGGGTACCTCTGATCCGCCTCTCCGCACCCGCTCGCCCCCCATTGGGCTTCCGGGTAGCCCGTCTCGCCCACCGGCTGTCGTTGTTGTCCGATCGCCGGATGGAGCAGATCCGCCGCAATCGGGGATCGGCCGATTACCGCAACGCAACCGGCGTCATGCGGGATGTCATGGTGAAGGTGGTCAACGAGACCTACGACGGCGAGTTGGAGCGCGTCGAGGATCCGGTCCATCTGATCTGGGGCGGGCTCGACACCGAGGTCAGGCCCGCAGTGGCGGAACTGGTCGCCGAGCGATTGGAGGCGCGGTCCGTGCCGGTGACTCTCGAAGTGGTGGCGGACGCGGGCCACATGCTGCCCGTCACGCATCCGGCGGTGCTGAAGCGGGCGCTGACCGGGGAGCCGTCGACGTGACCACGCTGGCGGTCGCAGTAGCGTCCGTACTGGCGGCGCTCGGAGCGCTCCGCTGGCTGAGGGTGGCGCAGCGTGAGCATTACCTGGCCGGGTCGGCAACCCGTTTCGCCTTGCGATGGTGGGCGAGTTCCTTCAACCCGCTGCTGCTGATCGCGGGCGTGGCCCTCGGGTCTGCTGCGATCCTCACGGCGAACCCGTGGTCCGGCGCCGCCGCAGCCGCGGTCGTGAGCGTCGGCCCGTGGGGCCTCTCATGGCGGGGTCGCACATCGCGGCTGGCATGGACGCCGAGGTTGATACGTCTGGCGCTTGCCGGCTTCGTGTTGCTGGCAGTGGGAGTGTGGGCGGTCACCGGATACGAATCGGCGGCCTGGCTTCTCCCATTGTTGATGCCGGTCGTCGTCGATCTGGCTGCGGCGGTCATGAAGCCGGTCGAGGGCCGGTTGAGTGCAGGCTGGGTGGCCAAGGCCGAGGCCGGTCTGCGGCGGGCCGGTCCGAGGACTGTGGCCATCACCGGGTCATACGGGAAGACGTCGACCAAGGTCGCCCTGGCCCACCTGTTGAATGGTGTGGCTCCAACCGTGGCTTCCCCCGCCAGTTTCAACAACACGATGGGGCTGGCGCGCGCCGTGAACGAACATCTCGCTGCGGGAACCGAGATCTTCGTGGCGGAGATGGGCACCTATGGGCCTGGCGAGATCCGGGAGATGTGTCGATGGGTGCGCCCAGAGGTGGCGGTGATGACGGCGATAGGTCCCGTCCACCTGGAGCGGATGGGGTCCCTGGATGCCATTGCCGCCGCCAAGCGCGAGATCCTCGAGGGTGCTTCCTCGGGTGTGCTCCACATCGACAATCCCCATCTGGCCCGAATCGCCGACGAAGAGTCGCCCCGAATCGAGGTCATCCGCG
Source organism: Acidimicrobiia bacterium (assembly GCA_041591895.1). Taxonomy (GTDB): domain Bacteria; phylum Actinomycetota; class Acidimicrobiia; order Spongiisociales; family ZC4RG35; genus JBFHRE01. The sequence continues at coordinate 41,457 of JBFHRE010000002.1, read as the reverse complement.
TGTCGAATCAGGATGCCGACGCCGACGTATATGTCCGTTCGGGTGGTGAGATCCGCGTGGCCGGCGAACTGATCGGGAGTGTCTCGGTTCCCGGCGTGCACCCCGGCAACCTCGCATGCGCGTTGGGGGCGGTCGTGGCGCTCGGCTTCGATCCGCGACATGTGATCGACCGGGTGGCTTCGATTCCGCCGACCCCGCATCGATCGACCGTGACGGTGACCGAGTCCGGTGTGACCGTGGTCGATGACACGTTCAACTCGAATCCGGCGGGGGCTCGGGCGGCCGTCGATCTGCTGGGAGCAGGATCAGGTCGAAAAGTGCTGGTGACACCCGGGATGGTCGAACTCGGCCCGATTCAATCCGAAGAGAACCGGCGACTGATCACAGACATCGCCGGACGGATCACCGACCTGGTGGTGGTGGGTAGGACCAACCGCAAGGCACTGGTCGACGGTGCAACGGCAGCCGGGCTCGCCTCGGTTATCGTCGTTCCCGACCGTGAGTCGGCCGTCGAGTGGGTGCGCACGCATCTGACGGCGGGCGACGCGGTCCTCTACGAGAACGACCTTCCCGACCACTATCTCTGACCATGGCGAAAACCGCGGTGCTCTTCGGGGGCATGTCCTCTGAGCACGACATCTCCATCCTCACCGGACTTCAAGCCACCCACTCGCTGGGCGACGTCCACGCGATCTATTGGGACAAGCAGGGCGGCTTTCACCTCGTGGACCCGAATGCGGAAGCGGTCGACTTCGCCGACGGCGTACCCCGCAAGTCGAAGACGCTCAATTTCGTGGCCGAACCGGGTCAGGGTTTCGTGCAGAAGAAGAAGCCGCTCGACATCTCGGTCGTCGTCAATTGCTGTCATGGCGGTCCCGGCGAGGACGGAACGATCCAGGGCGCGATGGATCTCGCTCAGATGCGGTACACCGGGCCCGGCCAACTCGCATCCGCACTCGGCATGGACAAGCTGCTGTTCTCCGCCGCAGTCACGGCTGCCGGCCTCCCGGCGCTACCGCGCAAATTGCTGATCCCGGACGTCGATCCGGGAATCGGTGGGCGCCTGATCGTCAAACCCCGATTCGGGGGAAGCTCGATCGGGATCGAGATCGTCGAAGACGTCGAGACGGCGTTCCGCCTGTTGGAGACCTCACCCCACTTGCGGCAGGGTGCAGTCGTCGAGCCGTTCTTGCCGGCATGCCGCGACCTCCAGGTGGCTGTACGAACCCATCCGAAGATCGAGTTGTCGGCCATCGAAGAGCCGATTCAATCCGGCAGCGGGCTGTACAGCTATGAGCAGAAGTACCTGGCGTGGGGTGACGCGGGAGGCCGAATCGCCCGCAAGCTGCCGGCCCCCCTCGAACCGGATCTCGAAGCCCGCCTCCGGGACCTGGCGGTTGCGGTCACCACGGTGACGGGTCTCCGATCGCTGGCCCGGATCGACTTCCTCGAGAAAGACGGCGAGCTGTGGGTGAACGAGGTCAACACGATCCCGGGCAGTCTCGCCGTCTACCTCTGGATCGATCCACCGGTGACGCGGTCGGAACTCCTGGCCGGGATGATCGTCGAAGCGCTCGCGGAGCCACCGCGCCGTTTCGCGCTCACCGGAGCCGACGGCACTGCGCTCCGGAGCGCCGGAACGGTGGCGTCCAAGCTGGCCTGACTGGAAGCCGGCCTGACTCCCGTCGAATCGGATCAGAGGTTGACGACCGGGCAGGTGAGGGTGCGGGTGATGCCGTCGATCGACTGGATCTTGGCCACGACCAGGCGGCCCAGTTGGTCGACATCCGACGCCGACGCCTTGACGATGACGTCGTAGGGTCCGGTCACATCGTCGGCTGCTTCTACGCCTTCGATCAGTCTGACGGACTCCGCCACGGTCGCCGCCTTGCCGACCTCGGTCTGGATGAGCACGTATGCCTGGACCATGTGATCAACTCCGATGCTGGGAAGTGCTCGATACTACCCTGACTGCCGTTCCGAATGCCTGGCCGGCAGGTTGCTCGACTGCCACGGTTCCGATCGCCCGCTGGGCTAGTAGCCGTCCTGGCCGACCCGGATATTGGCGGCGTACTCGCTGCCTGAATCGCTCACTACGTCGAAGAGGATGCGCTGTCCCTGCCGGAGCAGGCGGAAGATCGAGCCTTCCAGAGAGCCGGGTCGGAGAAACACCTCTGCCTGGTCGTCGTCGCGGACCACGACTCCGACTCCGGTGGTGGGGTCGTAGGTCTTGACGACGCCCTGGGTGACCGACACCGGACTCAGGCCTTTTCGACCTTGCCGGCGCGGATGCACGACGTGCACACCCGGGCGCGGCGGGTGTTGGATCCGTGACGGACCCGAACCCGCTGGATGTTGGGAAGCCAGCGACGGTTGTTGCGCTTGTGGGAGAAGGTGACCGACTTGCCGTAGCTCGGCTCCTTGCCACAGATCTCGCAGCGGTACGACATGACGAAAAGCTCCTGAGAGGGTGGAATCCGGGCCGGAGGATATCAGACCGACACCCCAGGAACGAATCCCGTGATCCCCGGACCCGGGGTCCGGGAGTCCTCCCGCGGTGACAAGGGTGGTTCATATACTCGCCGTCACCATGGGGTTGTCAGCCAACGACATCAAATCGGTGGTCGAGCGGTACCACGATCATCTCGGGCGCTATCGGGACGCGCTCAACGGGTTGAACGTGTACCCGGTCCCCGACGGCGACACCGGGACCAACATGGCGCTCACCATCGGTTCGGTTCGCTCGGCGATCGAGGCTGCCCAGACCATGGACGAAGTGGCGGCCGGAATCGCCCACGGTTCCCTGATGGGGGCACGGGGCAACAGCGGGGTCATCCTGTCACAGATCCTGAGGGGACTCTGTGATTGCTTCAGGGCCGCGGGCGAGGTCGACACCGAAGCGATGTCCAAAGCCCTGATCGAGGCGGCGCGAGCCGCCTACAAGGCGGTGAGCCGCCCGATCGAGGGGACGATCCTGACCGTGATCCGCCAGGCGTCGGAGACCCACCCGGAGGGAGAACTCGAGGTGTATCTCGGCCGGGCACACGAGGAGGCCGTGTCTGCGTTGCGATCGACCCCGGATCTGTTGCCGGTGCTCAAACAGGCCGGAGTGGTGGATGCCGGGGGAGCGGGCTTCCTCCTGCTCCTGTCCTCGTTCCTCGAGATCGCCAGCGGCTCGAGTGCTCCGATACCGCTCGATCTGCTGGAGGCGAAGGCCGATCTGGCCGCCCTGGACGGTGGTGACGAGATCGCCGACCTCCGTTACGAGGTGATGTTCTTCCTCGAGACCGACGACGAAGCTGTGGACCGGTTCCGCGGCCGATGGGAGACGGTGGGCGACTCCATCGTCGTGGTGGGCGGGGATGGGGTCTGGAACTGCCACATCCACACCGACGACATCGGCGCTTCGATCGAGGCCGGTATCGCTGTCGGACGTCCGTACGACATTCGAGTCACCGACCTCACCGAGCAGGCGGGCGCTCACGCCACTGGATACGGTTTCGATCCGACCGAGGACGCAGCGCGGGCCGTCATCGGGGTGGTTGCCGTGGCAACGGGGTCTGGAATCATCGAGATCTTCAGGCAATTGGGGGTTCAGGGAATGGTGGTTGGCGGACAGACCATGAACCCGTCCACCGACGACCTGCTCGCGGTCGTCGACGCCGTGCCAGCCGACACCGTGGTCGTGCTGCCCAACAACAAGAACATCGTGCCGGTTGCCGAGCAGCTCAACGCCCTGTCCACGAAACAGGTGGTCGTGGTGCCGACCCGGAGCGTGCAACAGGGCATCGCGGCGATGTTCGGATACGACCCGGGTACGACCAATCTGGGAGGCACGGTCGACGACATGGCGGCTGCCGCGTCATCCGTCGTGGATGGCGAGGTCACGAGAGCCGTTCGGGACGCGGTGATCGACTTCGGACCGATCAAACAGGGTGAATGGATCGGAATCGCCGACGGCTCGATTCTGGTGGCCGACGCCGATCTCGAGGCGGCGCTCCGCGGTTTGGTGGCCGCGATCCTGCCGCCGGGGGCCGAGTTGCTCACCCTGTATGTCGGCGAGGGATCCACCATGTCTACGACCAAGGCCCTCACCGCCTGGTTGGCGGAGCTGTATCCGCGGCTGGAGGTCAACGTGGTCGACGGCGGCCAGCCGCTCTATCCCTATCTGGTGTCGGTCGAGTGAGCCGGATCGATGGCAACGCTCGCCAGGCTGGCTGAAACCTCGATCGACCGGGTGTCAGGGCTGGCGGGCCGACGGTCTGCGGCGCTCCGCAAGGCCGGGATCGAGACGGTCGCCGACTTGCTTCACCACGTCCCCCGTCGGTATATCGACCGCTCCAGGGTTGAGCCGATCTCGGTGCTGCCGGTGGGCGAGGAGTTGACCGTTATCGCCACCGTCGTGTCGATCTCGACCCGGCGGCCTCGGCGGGGTCTGACGATCACCGAAGCACGGGTGTCCGACGGATCGGCTCCGCTCAAGGTCGTGTGGTTCAACCAGCAGTTCCGAGAACGGCAGCTCCAGCCCGGAGCCGAAGTTGCATTGTCCGGCAAGGTGGAGCGGTTTCGAGGCAATCCGCAGATGAACGCGCCGGAGGTGGATGTCCTCTCCGGAGACGCCGAAGCTCTCCGTACCGGTCGAGTGGTGCCGATCCATCCTGCGGTCGGTGAGGTGAGTCCCGGGTGGATGCGTCGGGCGATGCACAACGCCGTGTCCCGCTCCCGTCCGATTCCCGATCCGCTGCCGCCCAGGATCACGGGCCGGCTCCGCCTGGCCGATCGCGACCAGGCGTTCGCCGACATTCACTTCCCCGAGTCGCTGGACGATGTCGGCCCGGCGCGTCGCCGCCTCGCCTTCGACGAGCTGTTCCGCCTCGAGCTGTCGCTGGCACTCGCCAAGGCCCACCAGGAGCGCACTGCCGTCGGAGTCGAGCATTCGATGGAGGGAGCGCTCGTCGAGACGTTTCTCTCCGGCCTGCCCTACCAACTGACCGGCGCGCAGCACAAGGTGCTCGGTGAGATCGCCGACGATCTGGGCCGCAGCCACCCGATGCACAGGTTGCTCCAAGGTGAGGTCGGTTCGGGGAAGACCGTGGTCGCCTTGGCCACGCTGTTGGCCGGAATCCAGGGCGGATGGCAGGCGGCGGTGATGGCGCCGACCGAAGTTCTGGCAACCCAGCACTTCCTGTCCATGGGCTCTCTGATCGATCTGGCCGGTCTCACGCCGGAATGGGGTGACTCGGAGCTCGGGATGGAGTCGCTGTTTGACGAGGGGCGCCCGTCTGTGAGAGTCGCCCTGCTCACCTCATCCCAGGCCGAGACCAACTTCGCCGATGCGCGCCGCGGTGAGATCTTGGGCTGGATCTCAGACGGCAGCATCGATCTCGTCGTCGGTACTCACGCGCTGATCCAGGAGGGTGTCTCATTTGCGAAGCTGGGTGTGGCGGTGGTTGACGAGCAGCACCGCTTTGGGGCTCTCCAGAGGCAGGAGTTGAGGGGGAAAGGCGATGTCGCCGAGCCCGACCTGCTGATCATGACGGCCACGCCCATCCCCAGGACCCTGTCGATGACCCTCTATGGGGACCTCGATGTCTCCATAATCGACGAACTCCCACCCGGTCGAACTCCGATCACCACCACTGCATTCAATCGAAGTCAGGAGGATCGGGCGTGGGAACGAATCAGGGGCGAGGTGGCGGCCGGACGGCAGGCCTACGTGGTGTGTCCGCTCGTCGAAGAGTCCACCAAGCTGGAGTTGACGTCGGCGACGGCCGAGTTCGAACGTCTGGAGTCTGTTTTTGCCGAACTCCGGCTCGGGCTGCTGCACGGTCAACTCAACCCGCGGGACAAGGCAGCGGTCATGGACGGATTCCGCACCGGGATGATCGACATCCTGGTGGCGACGACGGTCATCGAGGTCGGCGTGGATGTCCCAAACGCCACCGTGATGGTGATCGAAGACGCCGATCGCTTCGGTCTCAGCCAGCTCCATCAGCTGCGGGGCCGAGTCGGACGCGGGGTCCACGCCGGCTATTGCATCTTGATCGCCGACCCGACCACCGAGGACGGGGAGGCCCGGATCGCCGCCATGGTTGAAACCGATGATGGCTTCCGGCTGGCGGAGGTAGACCTGGAGTTGCGGGGGTCGGGAACCGTGTTCGGAGCTCGTCAATCAGGTCGCGGCGATCTGAGGGTGGCGAACATCCTCCGTGACGCCGACCTCCTCGCCGAGGCGAGAAAGGAGGCGTTCGACCTGGTCGCCGCCGACCCCGTGCTCGCGGCACACACCGAACTTCGCGAAGAGGTGAGGCTGATGCTCGGCGAAGCCGTCGAGTGGTTGTTCGTCAGCTAGGGAGGACGAGCATGAGGATGGAATCGGCAGGATTCGTGACGGCGGTCGTGATGGCGATCACCGCCGCGTTCGGCGCGTACGGCGTGGCGGTGGGCAGCCCGTTCGTCGCCTACTACGTCCCGATCACGGTGGTGGTTGCCGGTGTCGTTGTCCTCATCCACAGAAGCGCTCGGTTCTCCCCCGGGGTGATGTGGGGTCTGGCCGGGGTGGCGGTCGGAAACCTCGCTGGTGGTGTGCTGCTCGTGCGGGGAGACACGCTCTATGTCTTGAAGCTGGTTGGAGACATTCGGTACGACAAACCGTTCCATGCCGCCGCCACAGGCGTGGCGGCCTGGGCGTCGTTGGAGGCGATCTCCCGATGGACCGGGCGACCCCAGGCTTCGGTGCGATTCGCTGCGGTGCTCATGGCGGCCGGGGCCGGTTCGCTGGTGGAGATCGTCGAGTATCTCGGTTCGATCATCTTCGAGAGCACCAACGTGGGCGACTACGGAAACAACATGCTCGACTTGATCGCCAATCTCATCGGGGCCGTCATCGCCGTGTCACTCGTTCGAGGCGGCCGAACCATCGCGACTCCCACTGCTGCCGGAAGCCCGTAGCATCCGGCCGTGCATCCTCTCGCCTTCGGACTGGCACTCGCGGCTGCGGTGCTCCACGTCATCTGGAATCTCGTGGTCAAGGCGAGCCCCGACCGCCTGGTGGCGGCATTCACGGTGTCTGGTGGGGCCGCGGTGCTCGCGTTGCCGGTCCTCGCGGTGACCGGCCTCCCCGACCGGCGTGTCATCGGCCTTGTCCTGATCTCCGGCGTCGTTCAGACCGTCTACATGATCGTGCTCGCCCGCGCCTACGAGGCCGGGGACATGTCATTCGTCTACCCGCTCGCTCGCGGAACGAGTCCCTTGCTGATCACCGGAGCCGGCGTCGGCCTGTTGGGGGACAGCGTGAGCGTTCCAGGAGCAGTTGGCGTTGCGGTGGTGGCGGGTTCTCTGGTGCTGCTGTCGATAGCTCGGAGGCGCAGAGAGGGTGTTTGGTGGGCGATCGCCACCGGCGGTGCGATCGCCGTCTATACGACCATCGATGCCGCCGCGTCGCGGCTTCAAGGCTCGGCTCCCCCGGTGGTGGCAGGGGTGTTCGTGGTGCACGCGTTGTTGTTCGGTCTCTATGTTGCGAGAGTTCGGGGGGTGGGGGCGATTGGAAACCGGCTTCGCACGGAGCCGATGCGATCGGTCGTAGGAGGGCTCGGCAGCGGGTCCGGGTATCTGCTCGTGATGACCGCCGCGGTGATGGCGCCGGTCGGGCTGGTGTCCGCCGTACGCGAGACCTCGGTCGTGCTCGGGGTGTTGGTCGGGCGGAGGTTTCTGGGAGAGTCCGTGAGCGGGCTCAACCTCGCGGCCGTGCTCGGGGCGGTCGGCGGTGCATTTCTGATCGCACTGGCATAGCTGTCACCGCTGTCAGGGGGACGTCCTACCTCATCACTTCCAGCTCTTCGATCGATGCAATCACTGCATCCGCCTCCGACCCGGCTCGGCCTTCGCCGACGACCACCACACCTGCGAACCCGGCTGCTCGGCCGGCGGCGAGGTCGACGGCAGAGTCGCCCACGTACAACGCCGCCGAGGGGCTGACTCCCAGGGATCGGGTCGCCTCGAGCAGAGGATCGGGTGCGGGCTTGGGCGGGAAACCATCGTCCCCGGCCACCACCACGTCGACGAGTTCCGCGAGGCCCAATTGTTCCAGCGTCGTGAGAGTGGGCTGACGATCGTCGCTCGTCGTGATCCCGATCCCCAGACCGGCGACTCGAAGGCCGGCGATGACCTGGGAGACGTCTCCGATTGGAACGACGATGTCGGCAGCGACCTGGGTAGCGACCCCCACCGCGCGCTCGAGGAGTTCGGGGCTCGGCGAGGCGCCGAGTGAGCCAAGGGTGCTCCGGGTGACCTCGACGAGATCCGCCAGGATGCCCGAAGCCATGACCCCATCGGGGACGATCTCGCCGTCCTCCACGCCGATCGCAGTACCCAGTCTGCGCATGAGGACCTCGTCCCGTCGGGTCACGATTTCGATGAAGGCCCGTCCGGCGGGAGACCAGGAGGCAGCCAGATCGATCAGCGTCCCGTCCTTGTCGAAGATCACCGCTTCCACTGCGAACCGGGCCTGACCGACGCCGAGGGTCAACACCTCAGGACGGGATCCAGCAGGCGTGCGGCGGGAAGGTCAGCGTCGTCGTCTCCCCGATCTGGGGCAGTCGGAGCAGTCGTTCGTTGAAGATGTCGACGGTCAGACTGCCCTCTCCTTTGGACCACCGGATCGTAGAGAGCCAGAACGGCTTCTGTCGTGTATCCGCGGCTCGCTTACCAGGCTTTTCGCGCTCTCTCTCGGCCCGGCGCGATCGGTCCCGGAGTCGTAGCATCGTGAGCGTCATCAATAGGAGGATTCATGTCGAAAATCCGCACCGCGTCCGTCCTGGGCGCGTTGTTGATGCTGGCCGCCGCCTGTGGTGGTGGCACGACCGGCACCACCGTTGCCCCTGGTACGACGGTGCCCCTTGACCTGCTGGGCAAGATCCAGGCCGACGGGGTGATAGTCGTATCCACCGACCCCGCATACCCGCCGCAGTCGGAGTTGAACCCGGAGACCAACGAGTACGAGGGGTTCGACATCGACGTCGCCAATGAGATCGCATCCCGGCTCGGGGTGACAGTGGAGTGGGAGACGCCCGCCTGGGAGGCGATCACATCCGGCAATTGGGGTGATCGCTGGCAGATGAGCGTGGGCTCGATGACCGTCACCACCGAACGAGCGGAGGTCTTGAACTTCGCCCCTGCCTACTACTTCACCCCGGCATCGGTGGCCGTGCACGCCGACAACACGTCGGTGGTCGACGTGGCCTCCGACCTGGACGGGAAGAAGGTTGGCGCATGCGGCGGATGCACATACGACCTGTTCCTGCAGAAGGTTCTGGAGATCCCCGGGTACACCTTCGACTTCGTGATCGACGATGCCGAGATCGTCACCTACGACACCGACTCCACGGTGCTGGCCGACCTGGCGGTCGGCGACGGGTCCCGGCTCGACGCTGCCATCTCGGCTACCCCGACCATCGAGGGCGCCATCGCCGACGGCCTGCCGATCAAGATCGTTGGCGACCCGGTGTTCTACGAACCGCTGGCGGTGGCATTCGACAAGTCGTCGAGCCTCGACGGGGAGAGCCTCCTGGCCGAGGTCACGCGGATCATGGAGGCGATGCATGCCGACGGGACCCTCACCGAGTTGTCGATGAAGTGGTACGGAGCGGACCTCACGAAGACAGTCGGATGAGTCGCGAGGCGAGGATGGAGGCGCTCGCTCTCAGGAGCGCCTCCATCCCGTTCCGCTACAAGCTGAGCGCGGTCTGGATCGCGATCCTCGGGTTGGTCGCGATCGTCTTCGGGCTGGCCCGCTTCGACACCGACTGGATGCTCGAGAACGTCGGGTTCATCGTCACCGGGGTGAGGGTGACGATCATCATCGCCGTAAGCGCCATCGTCCTGGCAATCATCCTGGCGTTGTTGGGGGCGCTGGGGCGGCTTTCGAAGAATCCGATCGCCTTCGGTCTCGCCGGTTTCTACACCTCGTTCTTCCGTGGGACGCCTCTGATCGTGCAGATGTTCCTGATCTACTTCGCTCTGCCCCAAATGGGTCGAGCGGGTCCGCCCTGGTTGGCGGAACTCCTGATCCTGGACGCGGTCCCGGCCGGGATCCTGGCGCTCGGTCTCAACTACGGCGCGTACATGACCGAGATCTTCCGGGCCGGCATCCAGGCCGTGAGTGGTGGGCAGACGGAGGCGGCCGAGTCGTTGGGCATGACGTACGCCCAGACCATGAGGCGAGTGGTGCTGCCGCAGGCGGTCCGGGTCATCATCCCGCCAACCGGTAACGAATTCATCGCCATGATGAAGGACACCGCACTGGTCAGCTTCTTGGGCGCGACTGCCTCCCAGCTCGAGATCTTCCGGAAGGCCCAGTTGCTGGGTAGGGCCGACAACCGAAACCTCGAGGCGTTCATCGTGTCAGCTGGTCTCTACTGGGTGCTGACGACGATCTTCACCCATTTCCAGGGAAGACTCGAGCGCAAGCTTGCCACCGGCTACGTCCGCGAGGGTCAGAACCCGGTCAAGGCGGCTGCCCATGGCTGAGGCGCTCGTCCGCACCGAAGGTCTCCACAAGTGGTTCGGTTCGCTCCATGTGATCCGGGGCGTCGACCTGGAGGTCTTCAAGGGAGAGGTGGTGGTGATCTGCGGCCGGTCGGGGTCGGGCAAGAGCACCCTGTTGCGATGCATCAACTTCCTCGAGGATCCCAGCCAGGGGACCATCGAGGTGGCCGGGATCAGGTTGTCCGGCGGTCACCGAACCCGGGCCAAGCGAGAGGTGATCCGGACATTGCGTCTCCACGCCGGGATGGTCTTCCAGGACTTCCAGTTGTTCCCCCACATGACTGCCTTGGGCAACGTGATGGAGGCTCCGGTGACGGTCAAGAAGATCGACCCCGATGCGGCCCGGCCGATGGCGATGAAGTACCTGGAACAGGTGGGGATGGCAGCGAAGGCCGACGAGCACCCGATCCGCCTGTCAGGTGGTCAGAAGCAGCGGGTGGCGATCGCCCGGGCGTTGGCGATGGAACCGGACGTGCTGCTCTTCGATGAGCCCACCTCGGCCTTGGATCCTGAACTGACCGGCGAGGTACTCGCCGTGATCAAGGAACTCGCCACCAAATTCCACAAGACAATGATCATCGTTACCCACGAGATGGCATTCGCCCGCGAGGTGTCCGACCGGATCGTCTTCTTCCACGAAGGGGTGATCCTCGAGCAGGGCCCGCCGGACGAGGTCTTCAGCCGACCCAAGTTCGACGAAACGCGGAGGTTCATCGAAGCGGTTCTGTGAGCCTTCGGCCGCTCGCTACCGGCTACGGCTGCCGGCTGCCCGTGACCAGCTCGAGAGCCCTCGGCTCGTCACAACGCCACGGACACCTCGACGCGTTTTCCCTCGAGGAAGATGCCTCGAGTCCGTCGCTTCGTCGGACGGATTCCGGATCTGGGCGGCAGCGGCGTCAGCCGCTCCGGTGATCGTGGCTCCGGACGTGTTCTTGCCGGGCGTTTGGCGCCACGGCAGCCGCTCGGGGATTAAGGCCAGGCCGGTTCAAGCCGACAACATTCCATATGAACTCGAGGATGACTCCGACCCGGTCGGGATGGCTGGGTCCGCTTACGCTCGTGCTTCTGTCGGTCGTCGCAGCCGCGGCGATGGTTGGGATCGGCATTTCGTTCTCGAGTTCGTTCAGCGCTTCCCAGGTGGCGGCCAACGCCAGCGCGCTGCACTGGACGAACGCCACCCTGGGATCCGCCGGGATCGCTCGCGCGTCTGTGGCTCAGGCGGTCTTCTTTGCCTTCGACGAGAGGGTGGGAGTTTCGAGCTCAGAGGCGAAGAACGCCGCTTTGGCGGAGGCGTTGGACAACCTCGACAAGGTCGAGAGGCTGGCTTCCGCTCCCGATGTTCCGAGTGAGGCTTCTGTGGAGGAGGTTCGAGAACTGGTCGCGTTGGGCCGATCGATCCTCGCCGAGTCGGAATCCGGGGATCCGGTTGCAGCCGAACACGACAGACTCACCGAATTCGAACCGCTCTTCCGACGAGTCGATCAACGGCTCGCGGCGCGTCAGACGGTCCTGGCAGCCACCATCGCCGACTCACAGGCCGCAGGTGGTCGGATCGCTCGTATCACGCAGCTCGCCATAACCTTCATCATCCCGGCGATGACGATGCTCGTCTTCTGGTGGGTACTGAGAAGGCGTTTGCGCATGCGGGAACTGGAGTTGGGAATGCGGCTTGAAGCCGAGAGGTCGCTTCGAGAAGCCAAAGACGAGTTCATCTCCGGGCTCTCGCATGAGCTACGCACTCCCCTCACCACGATCCTCGGCTTTTCTGACGTGTTGGCCGAGGACGCGCGTCTTCCCGGCGATGTTGCAGAGATGTTGGGGTATATCCACGTCCACTCTTCGGATTTGTCGCGAATGGTCAACGACCTCATCACTGCGGCTCGGATCGACGAAGGGTCGCTCTCCTCGAAGTCGGACCTGTTCTGGCTGGCGGATCTGGTGGAGTCGATCGTCCATCCGTATCTCAAGGCGGGGGAGTCGATCGAAGTTCGAGTACCGCCGATCCAGGTCTACGCCGATCGGGTCCACGTTCGGCAGATCGTCCACAACCTGGTCGCGAACGCCGTTCGTCACGGCGGGAACGAAATCGCGATCGGGGCTCGGGTTTCGGGCTCCCGAGCCCACCTCGTCGTAGCGGACAGCGGTCCCGGTCTGGCCGACCAGAAGGCGGAGTCGGCCTTCCAGCGATACGTCCACCAAGGGCGTGAGGCATTGGTGGCCGGAAGCGTCGGGCTCGGCCTCGCCGTCAGCAGGGAACTCGCCATGCGGATGAGCGGGAGCCTCGACTACAGCAGGGTGAATGGCTGGACGGTCTTTACGTTGACCCTCCCTTCTTTCGCGACCCAGAGCCCGATTGTCGAGCCAGAGAGCGTCGCGGTGGTCGGATGAGCATTCGGCGCAGTCAGGCGACGGGCCTCGTCTTGATGGCAGTCATGAGTCATCTCGCGCTGCCGGCGTCCGCCTCGACTTCGGTTTCCTTCTATCTCGAGGCGGATGGCGAACCGGACGGTTCGTTGACTACGGCGGTCCCGCCGGATGTCGTCCTGGCCAACTACGAATCTGGACGCGACGCAAATGCACAAGGCCTCTATCTCGACCAAGGCGACAAAGGGCTGGCGGAGACGAATCCCGAGAAGTATCAGCAGTGGTCCGTCGCCCCCGGACAACTCGAGATCTCGGGAATGGTCACCTTGAGGGTGTGGCTGTCGGCCAAAGACTTCCACACGAACAAGAATCAGGTGATCGACCTCTATCTGCTCGACTGTTCGTCGTCCTGTTCACTGATCGCCCAGGCTCGGGACTCGTTCGTCTCGGGAGCGGGCTTCGTTCAGAGGGACATCGACTTCGGGACGATCAACCACACCGTCGCCGCCGGGCACACATTGCGAGTCAGGATCATGGTTCCCAACGCATCGGCAGACGACATGTGGGTTGCCTACTGGACGGCCACCTACCCGGCCCGACTGCTCATTCCGATCCCTCCGGCGCCCACGACCACCACCACCAGCACCACTACCACCACCACGCCGACGAGCACGACCATGACGACCATTCAGTCCACGACGACGACATCCGCCGCCGTGACGTCTACATCGGTGCCCTCCTTTGCCACGCCTACGAGTACGCCGACGCCAGGGTCATCCACGACGACATCGGAGACGACAACGTCGACTGCAGAGGAGGGCACCATCATGCCCTCCGATACTCAATCACGTGTCGTTTCCACACGGCCTCTCGGTCCTTTTCCCGATGCGCGCCCGGTTCGGGCCGCTCCGGACCAGAGCACCCTGCTCGTCTCCTACGAAGGATCAAGCCTTGCCGATGGGCTAGGAGTACCGGCGCGCAAGCTCAACCCTCAACAGGGGTTGATGGTCTCGTTCCTGACCGCCGCCGAGACGATCAGAAGCCAGCTGCTGGCGTCGATCGCTCTCGGAACCTTGGGAGCGATCCTCCTGATGGCGGCCATCAGGAGGAAGTCCCAGCAGCGCGATCGATGACCACGCGGTGTTGGACCGCGGTCGTCGAGTTCACCGAGATGATCTGGTGGGACGTCCGGGACCGGAACTCGAACGAGCATCTCGGCATGAAGCGCCCTCGAGAATCTCAGCCTGGTTTCCTGACCGTTGGGGTCGATGACAACTCGTCGGAATCGAACTGCTCGAGATGAGCGCACCGACGGCCCCCGTTGTTCAGATGAGCCGACGGGTCATTCGCGCCTTCGGTTGCGGCGTCGGCTCGGTCCCGTTTCATCCCGAGCCGGTTCGGATGGCGGCGGCACCGGGGGAAGCGATCCGCCATCCGTCATGCCCGCCTCGATCATCGCCCGCATCTCGGCATCGACGGCGGGATCGGTCTCGACCGGTCGGTAGAGACCCAACCTCCGCTCGACCTCGTCCCTGGCGGCGGTGGCCACATCCTTGCCGCCTTTGCGGAGCCAGGTCTCCCGGCTGTCACGGTCGATGATCGGGCTGGTCAGATACAGCTCGCTCGGCCAGTGCTCGGTGGTGTGGTCGGCCATGATCAGGTGGCTCTCCTCCATCAGGTGTCGTACCAGATCACCCACCGGCAGGTCGTTCAGCGGCTGCACGTCCCGGACGAAGTGGAGCGCCTGGCCGCACATCTCGTCGTCGAACACCAGCTTGGGAAGGCTGAAGGCCAGCACGTAGTCCAGCATCCCCGGGCCCGACACCGAGTTGACCCCCGACATGGCCGCCAGCAGCGCACTTCCGAACGTCTCCGCTCCCGCCTGAGCGTCGAGGATCTTGGCATCGGACAGTGCCATGTACGACTGGGTAGGCAATCCGAGGTGGCGTCCAACGGCCACGTAGGCGGCGTCGAGCCGGAGCGCCTCGACCGCAGCCATCGGGGAACTGGCCGCCTTCATGTGGAACGCCGCCGGGGCGCCTCCGAACAGCACCGGAGCGCCGGGTCGGATCAACTGGGCCAAGGTGAGCCCGGCGAGGACATCGACCGTGTGGAACACCGTGGCACCAACCACGGTGACCGGTGCGATGAGACCCATCAGCGTCACCGGGACGATCTCGACCGGGATCCCGGCCTCGACACAGTCGAGCAGGTTCTGGCACGAATCCTCGCCGTAGCGGAAGTTGCCGGTGGCGGTGACGGTGAAGATCGACATCGGCTTGGCCACGAGGTCGGCCCGGTCACGGCGAAACAGCTCCATCATCGCCGACATCCGCGCGACCCCGTGCTCGGTGAACGCCCCGGACACCACCGGCCTGACGGAGTTGGTGAGCGACAAATAGAGGCGCCAGGCGTCGGACACGTCCGCCTCGATATCCGATGTCGAGAAGGCAGTCGCCAGGTAGGCGATGTGGTCCAGGCCGTCGGCCAACCGGACGTATTCGACGAAGTCGGCGGTGGTTGCGAGGCGGATCTCGTCGGTGCGATGGTCGATGACCCGTAGCCCGCTCGACCCGGGGACGAAATGAACCCGATCCTCCCCGACGTCGGCATGGAGGTCACCGTTGCGGTCATAGAGCCTGACCGACGGGGGAGTAGAGGCGATGGCGGCCTCGACCACTTCTCGGGGGAACAACACCCGGTCGCCTGACGGCACCAGACCCGCCTCGACCACCCGAGTTCGTAGACGCTCCCCCCGGATCTCCATGCCTACCGTCGACAGCACCTCGAACGACTCGTCAACGATGCGAGCGATCAGGGCGTCATCGAGGATTCGGAACAGTGGCCTCATGGTTGGGGTCTCATCGTGGGGGTCTCATGGCTTCTACCTGTCAGCACGATATCGCCCACCCGGTACCCTCGCCCCATGCGTGTCATCTCGGGCGAGTTCAGGGGGCGGAAGCTCGTGGCGCCATCCAATCAGGACACGCGTCCGGTCACCGACCGGGTCAAGGAATCCGTGTTTTCCTCTTTGGGGTCGCTCGTCGTCGATGCGGTCGTGGCCGACCTCTATGCCGGAGCGGGGAGCTTCGGGATCGAGGCGCTGAGCCGTGGTGCCCGGTCGGCGGTGTTCGTCGAGAAGGCGAGATCGGCGCTCGACGCCCTCCGAAACAACCTGGCGACGCTCGGCGTGGCCGATCAGGGGATGGAGGTGGAGGTGGCGGCGATGGACGTCGGCCGATTCCTCGGCGGAGACGTCGGCCCATTCGATCTGGTGTTCTGCGATCCACCCTGGCCGCTCGTCTCAGACGAGTTGGGACGGATGCTGGAACGGCTCCACAGCAGGCTCGAGACAAACGGCCTGGTGATCGTGACGCGCAGGGCCTCGGACCCGGTTCCGGTACCCTTCGGATTCGAGATCGACGATGAACGACGGTTCGGGGACACCCGGATCATCAGGTATCGAAAGGAGGACCGGTGACCGTTGTGGTGTGCCCTGGCAGTTTCGATCCGCCCACCAACGGGCACGTCGATGTGTTCGAGCGGTGCGCGGCCCTCTTCGATCGAGTGGTGGTGGCGGTGGTTGCCAACCCTTCGAAGCAACCCTTGTTCTCCATCGACGAGCGGGTTGGCCTCGTGCGAGCGGTCACGGCGCATCTCGACGGCGTCGATGTCGAGGGCTTCGAGGGCCTGGTGGTCGAGTTCGCCCGGTCGAGGCAGGCGACGGCGATCGTCAAGGGGGTGAGGGGGCCGTCAGACTTCGACTACGAATGGCAGATGGCCTCTATGAACAACCATCTGACGGGCATCGACACCGTTCTGGTGCCGGCCGCACCTGCGGTGTCATTCATCTCGGCGAGCCTCGTGCGGGAAATCGCCCGCTTGGGCGGAGCGGTGGATACCCTCGTGCCCGCGGCGGTGGCCGCAGCGCTGAAGGAGAAGTTGCAGTGAGCGAACACATCGAAGACGAAGAGCCGCGGTCCCGATCCACCGTTGGCCCGCTCCAGGACACGATCGACCAACTGATCGAATACCTGGAGACGGCCAAGGCGATGCCCCTGTCGACCAACATCCTCGTCGATCGGGATTACATTCTCACGTCACTGACCCGGCTTCGAGCCGAGCTCCCCGACGAGTTGCGGGCCGCCCGCTGGATGGTCCGTGAGCGTGAAGCGTTCATTGCCCGAACCAATGAGCGGGCGACCGAGCTCATCGAGAAGGCCAAGTCCGAGTCCAAGCGGCTCGTGTCGGAGTCCTATGTCCTCGCCGAAGCGGTCGAAGAGGCCAACATCCTCGTCCGTCGCGCCGAAGGAGAAGCCCGCCGGATTCGCCTCGAGGCCGAAGACGATCTCGAGCGATCGCTGGAGCAGGTCGAGAACCTGATGGCCGAGTTGCTACGCAAGACCCACAACGCCCGAAACGAACTCCATCAGGCGAGACCGCCGGTATCCGAAGTCCCCCTCTGACAGGCGGGTGGATCCATGTCCTTGCGGATTCAGATCTCCGATCTGCTCTCCCGGCCCGGACAGACGCGGTCCGAGACAGCCTCGGTTCCGCTGCGCTTCGAGGTGGGTGACGCCGCCATCGACGACGAGGCAGCCGTGGTGGCCGTCCTGCGCTCGTTGACCGACGGGATCATCGCCACCGGGACGATCGACACCACCGCCGACCTGAGCTGCACCCGCTGTCTGGCGACATTTGGGGAATTGGTCGACATCGAGTTCGAAGCCATTTTCAGGACGCATCCGGACGACGCCGACGAGGAGTATCCGATCGAGTCCGGCGGCTGGATCGACCTGGAACCGGTGGTCCACGACGAGGTGTCGTTGAGCGTCCCCGTTCGCCCTCTGTGCAAGCCAGATTGCCTTGGACTTTGCCAGAGCTGTGGGACCGACTTGAATACGGCTCCTTGCGGCGGGCACGGAGACGAGCCCGACTCGCCCTTCGCCGCGCTGAAGCACCTGTTCGACAGCTGAATCCCAGAAGGAGTGCACCATGGCGGTGCCAAAGAAGAAGAGTTCGCGCATGCGGACGAGGCAGCGCAAGGCGGCATGGAAGGTCGAGCGTCCCACGCTCGTCGACTGTCCGCGTTGCAAGAGCCCGAAGCTCCCGCATCGCGCCTGCCGTGAGTGCGGCACCTACAACGGCCGAGAAGTCGTAGAGACCGACTGAATCCCTTGAGCCGGATCGCCCTCGACGTCATGGGCGGCGACAACGCCCCGACAGAGACGGTGGCCGGCGCGCAGGCCGCCGCCTCGCAGGGCGTCGACGTGGTGCTCGTGGGGGACGTAGCGGCAATTCGCGACACGCTCGGTGCGGACTCGGACCAGTTCGAGATCGTCGATGCGCCGGTCACCATCGAGATGGGCGAGGACGTCACACGGGCGCTCCGCGAGAAGCCTGACTCGTCGGTGGCCACGTGTGCCCGCCTGACCAAGGAGGGCAAAGTGGCCGGCTATGTATCGGCCGGATCCACCGGGGCCGCAATGGCAGCAGCTGCGCTCATCGTGGGACGGGTCCCCCGGGTTCTGCGACCGACCATCGCCACCGTCTTTCCGACCCTTGGAACTCCCACCGTCGTGCTCGACTCGGGGGCGAATCCCGAGGTCAAGGCCGAGCATCTGGTCCAGTTCGCCGTCATGGGGTCGGTGTTTTCCGAGGTCTATTTCGCGGTCGAGCGGCCTCGGGTGGGCTTGCTCAACATCGGCGAAGAGCCAGGTAAGGGCCGATCGTTGGAGAAGGAGGCGCACGCCTTGCTGACGGTCTCGGGACTCGAGTTCATCGGCAATGTCGAAGGCCGGGTGTTGGCGGAGGATGCTTGCGACGTGATCGTCACCGACGGTTTCACCGGCAACGTCCTCCTCAAGACGGTCGAAGGAGCTGCGTCGCTGGTATCGAAGCTGTTTCTTCAGGCGATGGAGTCGGCGGGGCCCGATCTCATCGCGGAAGTGCTCCCTCACCTCCGACCGATCCGGGATCGGATGGACTACGAGAACACGGGCGGTGCGCATCTGCTGGGCGTGGACGGAGTGGTCGTGATCGCCCATGGCTCGTCTACCCGCCGGTCCATCGTCAACGCGCTGGCGCTGGCCCGCGACGGGGCGGATCGCAGGCTGCCAAAGCTGGTCGCCGAGCGAATCGCCGCCACATGACCCCGGCCCCACTCGCCGACCTCGAAGCACGCCTCGGACATGAGTTCCGGCAACCGGACCTGCTGGAAGGGGCGATGGTCCACCGTTCTTACACATCGGAGCACCCGCAGGTACCAGACAACGAACGGATGGAGTTCCTCGGTGACGCAGTGCTCCAACTGGCAGTCACGGACTACTTGTACGAGAACCATCCTGCTCTCAGCGAAGGCGAGATGGCGAAGGTGCGGGCGGCGTGTGTCAACCGGGTGTCGCTGGCCGAGGTGGCCCGGATGCTCGACATCGGGCGCTTCGTCCAGATCGGGATCGGCGAGGCACAGTCGGGAGGCCGCAACAAGGACTCGATCCTCGCCGATACGACGGAGGCGCTCCTGGCGGCGGTGTATCTGGATGCCGGTTATGCGGCCGCCCAAAAGGTGATCCTCGACATCTGGGCACCGATCGTGGACCAGAAGGCAACAGCCCCGGGTCGCCGCGATTTCAAGACCCGCCTTCAGGAGGTCCTGGCCACTTCCGGACGTCAGCCCGAGTACGAAGTGTCCGCCTCCGGTCCCGATCATTTCAAGATGTTCGACGCCGTGGTCAGCGTCGGTGGGAAGCAGATCGGTTCCGGCCGGGGGAGATCGAAGAAGGAAGCACAGCAGGAGGCGGCCCGGAGT
This sequence comes from Acidimicrobiia bacterium, assembly GCA_041591895.1. Taxonomy (GTDB): domain Bacteria; phylum Actinomycetota; class Acidimicrobiia; order Spongiisociales; family ZC4RG35; genus JBFHRE01. The sequence continues at coordinate 21,740 of JBFHRE010000002.1, read as the reverse complement.
GCGCTGGAGGCGATGGGCTGAGTTGGTCCCCAAGTCGGCGTTTTCATTCGATCCGCCGATCCTTCTCCACCACCAACCTGGCGAGAAACTCCTCGGGACCATACGACCGTTCGACACCGGCTACCCGCGGGCGGACTCGCTCGTTCAGCTGGCGGGCGAGGTCGGCCCGGTGACCGGGCTCGAGGGTCGCTGCACGTTCAAGGAACCGCCTGATCGCCCCGAGCTCGGCCTCCGTGATGGCGCTCACGTCCCAGGTGCTCGTATCGGCGTCGACCGGAGGCTGGAAGGAGGAACCGGTGTAGGCCATCGGGGGTTTGCGATCTCGGACCACCACGGTTCGGGCCGCCAGGTCTCCGAGTCGCTGACTGCGCTCCGTCACGAGCATCGAAACGATTCCGATCCCGAGGAACGCGATGTCGAACGGCAGGATCAGGGTTCGGACCAATGCCGAACCGAACCCCACCGGCGCCCCTGACACCTTCACGGTCTTGATTCCCGCGGACATCTTTCCCGGGGTCCGTCCTCCGTTGAGTGTCTCGAATCCAACCAGGTAGGCCGACGGGAGAGCGAGCACCGCCAGTGATACGAGGCCCTGGGCGAGCAACGAGTCGAAATCGGACATGATCGCTCCCCCGACGCCGACTGCCAGCAGGATGGCTCCGATCACCACGCCGTCGAGGAGCCACGCCAAGGTCCGAGAGCCGATCCCCGCTATCGTCAACTCGACGTCGATGCCCTCGGATGTACTTATCTCCAGTCGATCCTCGAACGTCACCCGTTCCGTCCTTCAGGGAACATCGCGGCCGTGGCATCGGAGCGGACGAGACCGCCGCTGCTCGGAGCCGGGACACGCCGTACCGTCACCAAAGCCGAGTGAGAGCGTAGTTGGGGGTCAGCCGCCTCACTCGAATAGGGGGTTGCAGTGAACCTGAGTGAGTTCCTCGCCCAGGGGGAGGAACGTTGGTCCGAACTCGAAGACCTCATGGCTCAAGCCCGCCGGAAGCCGGAACGGCTCGGAGCGCGGGGCCTGAGTCGCCTGGTTGACCTCTACCGGACCGCGACATCCGATCTGGCGGTGGCCCGGCGAGTACTGCCGTCCGACCCGGTGGTCGATCGGCTCGAAGGGCTGGTCGTCAAAGCCCGAGGTCTTCTGTACGACCGTCATGGGCGGCGGGAGGGAATCCTCGGCTTCTTCTCTGACACCTACTGGCGGCTGATCGCCGAGCGGGCGCGTCCGATGATGCTCTCAGCTGCTCTCCTGCTGGTGCCGGCCCTACTCGGCGCCGTCTGGGCGACGTCACAACCGGAGACGGTCACCGCCCTCCTTCCGCCCCAGTTTCTCTGGGTCACGGAGGCGCAGTCCACCGACGTCGGGTATTCGGCTCCGGAACTGATCGGATTCTCGACGTTCGTGATGACGAACAACATCCGAGTCACCCTCATTGCGTTTGTCGCAGGCCTGACCTGGGGTCTCCTCTCTTCGTACGTGATCGCCAACAACGGCCTCATCCTCGGCGCATTGGCTGCTCTGGCGGTCGACGCCGGCAACGCGGATCTGTTCGTTGCGGCAGTGGCCGCTCACGGGGTGATAGAGCTGTCCTGTGTGGTGATCGGGGGCGGGGCCGGGCTGGCCTTCGGGCGTTCGTTGCTCCGACCCGGCACTCGCACCAGGCTCGAGTCGATGGCGGAGGAGGCCAGAGCTTCGGCCCTGATCGCGGTCGGAACCATCCCCTGGCTGGTGCTGGCCGGACTGGTGGAGGGTTTCGTAAGTCGTACGGGAACCCCGTGGCAGCCGGCCCTGATCCTGGGGGTGATCCTCGGGTCACCGTTCTGGTACCTGGTGTGGCGCCACAGGCCCACATCGGGGCCTTAGGCCTCGATGCCACCGGTCTCCTGTCGCCAGTCACCAGCTAGTCCCGTGTCAGGGTTGTTGCCCGCATTTGGTCGCCGGTAGCTGGTAGCTGGCAGCCGGTAGCTGGTGACCGGTAGCCGGTCGCTGGTTTCAGAGCCGGGCGCGACGCTTGGCGCGGAGGTACGTCGCCACGCACCGGGCGGAGAAGTTCTCCCGGGTGGCCTCGATCACGTCCACCCCCCGATGGGTCAGAAGAGCGCTCGCTTGTTCCTTGGAAGTCAGGAAGCGGAGCGCGGTGGCCGCCCGCATCACGTCGCCCATCCCCTCGCCCGGGTCGGTGATCATGGCCTGCAACTCTGGGTCGATCACGCCGGCCACGGTGACGGCGTGCTTGCGGGCCAGCTGGGGGACAGCCGATACGAGCGGCCGCACCGCCACCTCGTCCACGAGATCGGTCAGGATCAGGACGAATGCCCGCTTGGTCCGCAACACCGACCTGAGGGCGAGGTCGTAATCCGAGTCGACAGCCGAGGGCTCGAGGTCGTGAATCGCCCTGACTACGGCGGCTCCGCCGTCTCTCCTGGGCCGGAGGAGCCGCTTGATATCGCGGTCGAATGCCACGAGTCCGATCCGGTCGCCTGCCTGGTCGGCAACAGCCGCTAGGGCCGCAACCGCATCCACCGCCACGTCGAGCCTCGTCACGTCGCCGATCGGCGCCGACATCAACCGGCCACAGTCGAGGACGCAGATGATGTCGCGGTCCTGCTCGATCCGGTACTGGTTGGACATCGGATGTCCGAGCTTTGCCGTGGCCCGCCAGTTGATGAGGCGGATGTCGTCGTCCGGGAGATAACCCCGGATCGATTCGAATTCGGTCCCGAGGCCAAGCGGTCCCCGGCTCCGTTTTCCCTCCTCGCGGAACGTTCCAACCCGCACCGCCGAAGCCAGATGGCGAGCTGCGGGCATGTCCGGATAGACGGTGATTGCCTGCTCGTCACCCGGCCGATGGAGCCAGCCTCCGAAACCGAGCGCTCCGACTCTGCGGGTGACCGGACGCGGCAGCCGGTGTGAGCCGCGTCGGAGGGCGACGATCGACGCACGCAGCGCACCCCTGGCTTCGCGTGGTTCGATGTCGAGGTCGGGAACCGAAGGTTGTCTCAACTCGGGTCGGATCCTTCGGTCGGTACCCCCGACCACCAGGTCGGACGGCACGCCTCGACTGAGGATCGCTGCGACGTCCGTCGTGACTGCCGGCGGCTCTCTGACCTGCCAGGCATCGATCACGGCCACCAGGAGCACGAGGGCCTCGGCGGCGATAACCGCTTGCCAGGGCAGGACATATCCGAGGAAGGCCACTGCCGTCATCAGCCAGAGCGTGCGTGTGGTGATGATCACCGGGGGACTTCCACGGTGGCCATGGCCGCCCGGATGGCATCGTCCGGTTGATAGCGCTCCAATTCCGCCTCCGGTCGGAGCACGAGTCGATGACGGAGCACCGGGAGCACGACGGCGTGGATGTCGTCGGGCGTGACGAACTCGCGCCCTGCCAGACCGGCGACAGCCCTAGCCGCGGCCAGGAGATGGACAGCGGCGCGAGGACTCGCGCCCACCTCGACCGCCGGAACCGATCGTGTTGCCCTCACCAAGGCGGACAGGTACTCGAGCACCGGACGCTCGATTCGCACGGCACTCACCTCGGCACGGTCCCGGCCCAACTCGTCAGGTCCGGTTACCGGCCGCACCGACTCCAGCGCCATCGGGCGGACTCCGTCGCGGGCCATCTCGAGCATCTCGACCTCCGCCTCGGACGACGGATAGCCCACGTGTATCTTCATCAAGAACCGGTCGAGCTGTGCCTCCGGAAGCGGGTAGGTGCCCTCGTACTCGATCGGATTCTGGGTCGCGACCACCAGAAACGGTCTGGGGAGAGGATGGGACGTTCCGTCGACCGTGACCTGTTCTTCTGCCATGGCCTCGAGGAGGGCCGCCTGAGTCTTGGGAGGAGTTCGGTTGATCTCGTCGGCGAGCAGCACATTCGTGAACACAGGACCGGGCCTGAATCGGAGGTCCCCGCCGACCAGCGTGATGGTTCCCGTCAGATCGGACGGCAGCATGTCTGGTGTGAACTGGGACCGCCCGAACTCGAGACCCGTGGTGCGGGCAAACGCATTGGCAAGCAGGGTCTTGGCCGTACCCGGGACACCCTCCAGCAACACATGTCCGCCGACCAGCGCCGCCGCCAGAAGTGCGTCGACGACACCGGACTGCCCGACAACGACTCGTGCCACTTCCTCCTGGATTCGCCGGCGCAGTTCCCTCATCTAGATCGTCCTTTCGGTCAACGTCGCAAGCAGTCTCTGGGCGAGGACCAGATCATCCTCGGTTTGGGGTTCGAGTGCGGCTGCGACATGAGTCTGATCGAGACCCAGCCTCTCGGCGGCGTCGGCCGCGTCGATGGCCCCCTCGGGTCGCTGCAGCTCCCGTCGCAGGAGCGTTTCGACCCGTTCGGTCACCGCCAGCGCAGCGGTACCGGGGTCACCTGACCGCAGAAGCAGCCCGGCGGCCGCCTCGACCAACTCCGCCCGAGCCGGCTTCAAGCGACGCTGCGACGCCTCGACGGGAGTCCAACGACGTCCGTAGGCGACCAAGGCCGCGGCAAGCGGGACCAGGAGCAGCAGCAGTGTGCGCCTGACCTCCGCCGGCAAGCTCGCAACGAGCCCTCCGGGCTGGTCGAGGGGTGGGCGGGGAGCGAACCCGTGACGGCGCTCGTCCACCAGGAGGGGACCCGGGCCGAAGAGCCCTTCGACCCACGGGGCGTTGACGTCGAATCGGCGGTTGTGGACGATCGACCCGTCCGAGACGTAGAAGACGACCCCCGCACCGCGACTGAACGCCACCGCCACCGGAGGGTCGCCGACGAGTGGAAGGTGAGGCTCTTCGGTTCTCAGGTTGCGAACCCCGCCGGTCTCCACCACGCCGCCCACGCCTGCCAGTGGAAACCGGACCGGGGCGTCGGGCTGGGCCCGGTAGCCGAAAGCGAGATCGGCGGGCAACAGGGAGCCGACCAGGTCCGGATGAGGCGGACCAGAGATCACCACTCGGCCACCGGCCGCCAGGTGGGCGTCGAGGTGGGCTCGCTCGGCTGGGGCGATGGAGATCTCGGGGTCGGGGTCGAGGATGAGGATCGTGGCAGCTTCCCCGGCTGTGTCGAGCGGCTCGACCCAGGGCACGACCGTCACTCCGAGATCCGCGGCCAGCTCGAATGCAGCCGCGGTCCCGTTGAGGTCGCTGACGAACATCGATCCGTCTGGGCCCTGGACGACCTCGTTGGATCCGAACCGGCCCAGGAGCCATCCTACGAGCGCCACAGCCAGGGCCAGCCCCACGACGAGTTCGATGCGTGAGCGGATGGCGCGCCCGGCGGCGGTGAGCGTGGTGCTGCGAGGAATCATCGACCGTCCCCGCTCCGTTGCCCAACAGTGGGACCGGCCTCGATCAAACCCGCCCCGATGACGCGCGCCCAGAGGCGTGATGACATCGATGATTCGTCGGGTCCGGCCGGAATCCGTCCGTAGACGGTGGCGTCGAATTGAGCGGCGAGCGTCTCGAAGTCGGGCGAGCCGACCCGGGTCGAGATCTCACCGTTGGACAGACCGGGTGCAAACTCGATCACACCCTCGGCGTCCAGGTACAGGAGGCCGGCCACGAATCGCAGCCGGATCGCCTCGGAGTGGTCACCCTCACTCTCGGCGTTGTCCGCCATCCTCATCAGCTCGGACGGATCGACGCCGAGCTCGAGTATCCGCTCGATCACTGCCCGCCGCTCGACTTCGAGTGCCCGCCGGCGCCCCAGATACCAGGTGCCGATGGCGGTGGCGAGGAACAGCAGCGGCAGGGCGATCCAGCGGCCGGTACCGCTCTCGAAGACCTCGATCAACCAGCCGATGAGGGCCTGGAACCGATCGAGCACCCAGGCAAGTGCTCGTTCTGCCCAGATCAGGACCGGGTCGAGCAGACGCTCGAGCCATGACTCTCGATCGGTTGGATAGCGGGGATCGGCGAGGATGTTCGTGGCTCGGCGGCGGACATCCTCCACGTCGATGGCCTCTCCCGGGTGCAGCTGAGCGATCGCCTCGATCCGCTCGCGGCGGTCCACGGAGAGGAGCGACTCCATGTCCACCGGAACGTCGTCGATCGCGGTGATGGCCAGAAGATCGTCGACTGCGGCCGGGTTCCGTTGAGCTTCCTCGGCGAGGCGTGTCGCCTCGGGACCGGCCACCGGGCGGGCCGCCGAGGCGCCGACGGCGAGGACGCCGGCACCGGAGGTGAGGGCCAGCACGGCCATCGTCAGCCACCGACGCCGAGTGCGGTTCACCCGAGGCCGAACGGATCCGTCGGCTCCGACCGCTGACCGTCATGCAGTTCGGGTTCGTCGCCGAGGTCGGCGATGAGTCGGTCGAGGTCGAAGCCCTCCTTGCGTACCCGCTGATCGAAATAGATCGCAACCACGACACCGGCCAGGAATGGGAGTGTGAAGGCGTTCACCAGGCCGGAGACGAAGGTGTTGACGGCCAGGAAAGTGCCGCTGAACAGAGCGCTTGGATCGGCGGCGGCCGCCGCCCCGAATGTGCCGGCGATCTGGATCGGGAAGGTGACGACCGAGACGATGACCCCGACCAGGAGGTTGACTACTACCAGCAGACCGAACGTGCGCCACCACGAGTCTTTGACCAGGGACATGGAACGTCTGAGTGCCGAGAACGGTCCCTTGTCCTCTGTGATCAGCGCTGCCGGGCTCAGCGCCCACGCCACATAGACCCAGACCCCGGGAATGATGCACAGGACGAATCCGACCAGCATCCCGATGGACGACACGATCGTGAGGCCGAGCATCGCCGGGAGCCGACGCAGTCCCACCCGGAGCCCTTCCCGTATCCCGATCGTCCCGCCGTGATAGGCCTCGGCGTACACTCGGGTGGTCGCCGCCTGCACGAGAACCTGTCCGAAGAACTGCAGGAGGAGGCCTGCTCCGAGGGCGCCATACAGGGGGAGAAGGACCCCGAGCACGTCTTCGATCGAGGCCTGTGGATCGTCCAGAGGAGCCAGGTCCGTTGGTGCGAGACCAGCGGTCGCCAGCGCGCCCAGCAGCGCGAGGGGGATCATCACCACCGCCGAGATCACGGTCACGGTCTTGAAGTTGCGTTTGAACAGATTGAACGAGGTGTCCAGAACCTCGCCAAAGCTCAGCGGTCTGAGTACCGGGGCGGCCATGCGCGCAGAGTAGTCACCGGGTTTGCATCCCCTCGGAAGCCGTTCCATGCTGCCTCCCATGCCGGAACTGCCCGAGGTCGAGTCGACTCGCCGCCATGTGGCGCCGGTGTTGGAGGGGGCGGTGATTCTCGCTGTCGAAGTCGGCCGCCAGCGCACCGCCCGCCACAACCATCACCCCGACGACGTCGTGCATCGACTCACAGGGAAGAAGGTCCGATCGGTGGGCCGCCGAGGGAAGTTCCTACTGATCGACGTTGACGGTGACTTCACGTGGGTGATCCACCTCGGAATGTCCGGCCGGATCGGTTTTGCCGATGCTTCGGCGCCACGAGAGCCGCACACCAACTTCGTTGCCACCCTCGACGGCGGGACAGAGATGCGATTCGTCGACCCCCGTACGTTCGGATTCGTGGCCGTGTTCACTGCGGAGGAACTCGAGGAGTCCGGGGTGGCCCGGCTCGGGCCGGACGCGTTCGAGGGATTGCCCTCCACCGACTGGCTCGCCGTGCGACTGGCGGGGCGGAGGGCGCCCATAAAGGCGCTCCTGCTGGACCAGCGGATCGTGGCCGGGCTGGGGAACATCTATGCCGATGAGGTGCTGCACCTTGCGGGAATCGACCCCAGGCGACCCGGCGGCTCACTCGACGGCGGCGAGATCGCAGGGCTCCATGGCGCGATCACGCCGATTCTGGAGGCAGGGGTCGAGCACGGGGGCACCTCTCTCGACGACCTCGCCTACCTGCTTCCCGATGGCCGGGCGGGGGAATACCTCGATCGACTTCAGGTCTACGGCCGGACCGACCAGGAGTGCCGGCGGTGTGGCACGCCCATCGAGCGAGTCGTGATCGGGCAACGCTCGACCCATTTCTGTCCTGGTTGTCAAAAGTGAGTGAAACCGCAGTTCGCGCCTATGTGTCCGGCCTGGTGCAGGGCGTCTATTTCCGTCAGTCGACCCGGCAGGCGGCGCGGAGATTGGGATTGCAGGGTTGGGTCCGCAATCTCCACGACGGACGGGTCGAGGTGTGGGCCCAGGGCAACGAGCAGATGGTGGACCGCCTGATCGACTGGTTGTGGGTGGGTCCCACCGGAGCGCGGGTGACAGGGGTCGAGTCGGAGGTGGTCAGACCGGACCCGAACCTGCAGGACTTCCTGGTCACGAGATGACCTCGAGAGACGGCCGGCGACATGAACGGCGATATGACCCGGGAAATGAACTGGGAAATGAACTGGGAAATGAACTGGGTCGACTACTCACATTCGTGTAATTTCAAGCCCACATGTTTCTGAAGTCGCTCAAACTCGTCGGGTTCAAGTCGTTCGCCGACCGGACTCGTCTGGAGCTGCGTCCAGGAGTGACGGTGGTGGTCGGGCCCAATGGCTCGGGGAAATCAAACATCGTCGACGCAGTGGCTTGGGTGATGGGCACCCAGTCGACGAAGGCCCTTCGGACGGACAAGATGGACGACGTGATCTTTGCCGGTACCGCCACGCGGCCGGGGCTGGGAAGGGCCGAGGTCACCCTGGTGCTCGACAACGCGTCGGGGATGCTTCCGCTCGACCTGCCCGAGGTAGCGATCACCCGCCGCCTCTATCGCGACGGCTCCAGCGACTACGAGATCAATGGCGTCGGCTGCCGGCTGCTCGACATCCAGGAGCTCCTGTCGGACTCCCATGTCGGTCGTCACCAGCACGTGATCATCGGTCAGGGCCAGATCGATTCGGTTTTGAACGCCGGTCCCGAGGACCACCGGGCTGTCATCGAGGAAGCGGCGGGGATTCTGAAGCATCGGGTTCGCAAGGAGAAGGCGATCCGCAGGTTGGAGCGGACCGACGCCGATGTACTCCGGTTGCGTGACCTGCTCGGTGAGATCGCTCGACAGATGCGCCCGCTTCGACGCCAGGCGGAGGCGGCTGCTCGGCACGACGCAGTTCGCGACGAAGCCCGGTCGATCCGTCTTTATGTCACGGGTGAAGAACTCCGGCGGATGACGCGGCGGTCCGGCGAAATCGAAACCACTCGCGCCCGACTCGAATCCGACATCGCCGCGGCGGAGGCCGAGAACAGGGTGGTCGGCGAGCGCCTCGCCGAGCTGCGGCTTTCTGCCGGCGAGGTCGGCGAGGCACTCGATCGCGACACCACCGCCGCGGCCCGCCTGGAAACGACGATCGAACGCTTGCGCCGCATCGCCCAGGTCGCAGCCGAACGCCACCGGGCCGGCACCGCTCGATTGGAAGGCGCAGGCGAACGACGGCGGGATCTCGAGAATGAGCGGACCGAAATCGAAGGGATCCTCGCTTCTCTGGCCCCCGAGGTGCGGGCGGCTGCCGACGAGGCCGAGCGTGCCGAACGGGCCTTTCGCCTGGCGGAGGACGAAGAACGGTCACTTGCCGACCAGGAGGGCATGAGTACCGAGGGCGCGATCGCCATCGTGCGGGGTGATCTCCGGTCGATGGACGCTGCCGATGAGCGTGACCTGCGCGAAGCCGAATCCACCCGGCGGCGGATCGAATCGCTCACGGCGCAGAGAGAAGCCGAAACCAGTCAGATCGCGGCACTGAAAGACGAGATCAAGCAGATCGACCGCATGGTTGGCGTCTCCCAGGCGCGGTACTCCGATGCGGAAAGACGTCGGAAGGCGCTTCAACAGGATTGGGAGCGCGCCGAGGCCGATCACCGCGATGCCGAGCTCGGCAATGCGGCCGCGGCCGCCAAGGTCGCCGCATTGGAAGAGGCGGTCGCCGGGCTCGCCGATCCCCGGTCACGAGAGCTGCTGGAGGGTTCGGCAGGCGCCGCCGGGCACCTCGCCCGGCTTCTCGACGTTCCCGATCACCTGGCTGCCGCCGTTGACGCCGCGCTCGGCCCGTGGTCGGATGCGGTGGCATTCGAGTCCGGCGAGACATTGCATCTCGCGGTCGGAGAGACCAAGGGAGCCGGAGGCGGAGGCGTTCCCGCAGTCGGGCCCAGCGCCAGGGAGCTTCCGGATGCCGGACCGGTGGCCACCGCCTGGGGGGTAGAGGCGCTGATCGATCTCCTCGGCTCTGGCACGCATTCCCGGCTTGCCCGGCAACTGCTGGGAGATGTGGTGGTGGTCGAGGGCTGGTCCGCGGCGTGGTCGCTCGTGCGAGCACATCCCGAGATTCGGGCGGTCACTCCTGACGGTGATCTGGTGACGTCCGACGGGATCCGGATCGGTCAACCGAACGGGACCACTCCGGCGATGCTCGAGCGCGGTTTGGTGGAGTACGAGGCTGCCGGCATCGCTCTCGCCCGAGCCGCCTCTTTGTTCTCGTCCGCACGCAGGGTCTTCGAAGAGGCGAGGCTCGAGGAACGGGACGCACTGGAGACGTTGGAGTCGCTGGAAGCCCAGCTGGCCGGATTGACCGAGGCCACATCCCGCCTTGAGCGGTCTCTTGCGGCGCTATTCGAGGAGGAGGACCGACTCCGCACCCGGCTGTCGATGCTGGAGGCGACGAAGGCCGAGAGGGTTGAGCAGCGACGGCAGTTGGAGGACCGCCTGGCTGCGCTCGAAGGAGAGGAGGCCGAGCGGCAGCGTATGTGGGAGGAGCTCACCCGGAGGCGGCGTGAGGCCTCGGAGCGCCGGGAGTCGGCCCGGGCCAGATGGCAGGCCGCCACATCCTCGCACACCGGGCTCGAAGAACGCATGTCATTGACCGAGCGGCGCCGGTCCGAGATCCTGAGGCTCTTGGAGGCCGAGGACTCTTTGGTGGTCGATCCCGAATCGCTGGAACGACTGGCGACGATTGCCGACCGGTCGAGGTTGGCGCTGGAGGCCTGCCGGATCCACCTCGACGCGCTGCGCGCCCGTCAGGCCGACCTTCGCGGCCGGGCAGGCGACACCGGGCGGCTGCTGGGTGAGGTTCAGGAGGAGGCGGAAGCTCTGGCCCGACGCATCGCGGCTGATCGCGAGCAGCTCTCGCAGGATCGTGTCGAGGCTGCCGAGTTGAGGGTTCGCAAGGAGGCCGTCGAAGAGGCTCTGAGACGTGACCTGGATCTCGATGCCGACGTAGCCCTCGAAGCCGGCATGCCGCTGGTGGATGGAGAAGAGCCGCTCGATTCGCGACTGACCCGTCTCGAGGCCGAGCTCAGACGCATGGGACCGATCAACCCGCTGGCCGCCGCCGAGTACGCCGAGTTGCAGGAACGTCACGCGTTCCTGGATGAACAGCTGACCGACCTCGAGAAGTCCCGGGATGAGTTGCGCAAGGTGATCACGGCGCTCGACAGCGAGATCGAGTCGCAGTTCACCCGGGCGTACGAGGAGATCGCAGGGGCGTTCCAGGAGCATTTCTCGATCCTCTTCCCAGGAGGCACCGGCAGGCTCAGCTTGACCGAGCCCGACGACCTCCTCCGCAGTGGAGTGGAGATCGAAGCCCAGCCGCTCGGCAAGAAGGTGGCGAAGATGAGCTTGTTGTCGGGCGGGGAGCGGTCACTGGCTGCTCTGGCGTTCCTGTTCGCCATCTTCAAGGCGCGTCCCAGCCCGTTCTACATCCTGGATGAGGTCGAGGCGGCTTTGGATGACGCCAACCTGAGACGCTTTCTCAGGCTGCTCGATCGCTTCCGCGCCAACGCCCAGCTCGTGGTCGTCACACATCAACAGCAGACCATGGAGAGTGCGGATGTGCTCTACGGGGTGACGATGGAACCCGGGGGTTCTTCGAAGGTGGTCGCCAAGGCACTGTCGGATCGCACGGTCCCCGCGACCGTGGGCTGAGATCCCACCTGGAATCCCGGTACCCTTCTCGGCCATGGAGACTTGGGTCCTTCCCGTCGTCGGAGCGGTTCTGGTGGTCGTGGTGATCGCCGGACTGGTGGTGGCTCGGCGTCCCCGCTCGATCGAGCGCGAATTCGGACAGCCGAGGGAAGCAACCCCTACCGAAGCCCGGGATCTCGCCGGTCGGCTGAGTCGATCTCGCAACGCCCTCGGTGAGTCCCTGCGTGGCGTTTTTGGCCGGCCGATTCTCGACGAGGAATTCTGGGAGGAGCTGCAGGAAGTTCTGGTGGCCGCCGATGTGGGGATCGGAGCCTCGACCGAGATCGTCGACAGGGTGCGCCAGTCCCGACCTGCCGATACCAGCGCTGCCCGCGTTCGTCTGCGAGACGAGCTCCGGGCGATGATGGCGGGTCGTGATCGAGAGCTGCACTTGACGGGCAAACCGGCCGTGGTGCTCGTCGTCGGCGTCAACGGGACGGGAAAGACGACGTCGATTGCCAAGCTCGCCAAGCGACTCACCGATTCCGGCGCCACGGCATTGCTGGGAGCCGCCGACACGTTTCGAGCTGCGGCCGACGCCCAACTCCGAACCTGGGCGGACCGAGTGGGGGTGGATGTGGTCGGAGGCCAAGAGGGGGCGGATCCGGCGGCGGTGGCGTACGACGCCCTCTCGGCGGCCCGGGGGCGAGGTAGGGACGTGGTGATCGTCGATACGGCCGGCCGCCTCCATTCGAAGAAAGACCTGATGGCCGAGCTGTCCAAGATCCGGCGCGTGATCGAGCGCGACGGGGACGAGATCTCAGAGGTGCTGATCGTGCTGGACGCGACCGCCGGGCAGAACGCGGTGAATCAGGCCCGACAGTTCCTAGATGCGACCGGTGTCACCGGCATCGTCCTCTCCAAGCTCGACGGAACCGCGAAAGGTGGAGTCGTGATCGCGATCGAACAGGAACTCGACATCCCGGTGAAGTTCATCGGGGTCGGAGAAGGAATAGACGACCTGGTTCCTTTCGAGCCGGAGACGTTCGTGGACGCCCTCCTGGGCATGCCATGAATCAGGCAGATCTCGTTTCGAAGGCTCGACAGGCCGCCGAGGGCTCGTACTCGCCGTACTCGGGGTTCCGGGTGGGGGCGGCGGTGCTCGCCGACGACGGACGCGTATTCACGGCTGCCAACGTGGAGAACGCCGCATACCCTGTCAGTCAATGTGCCGAGGCGAACGCGATCAACCACGCAGTGAGCGAGGGAGCGCGCAGGATCACGACGGTGGCGGTGTGCTGTCTCGATGCCGCCGACCTCGACGGTGCATATCCGTGCGGCCGTTGTCGCCAGATCATGAGCGAGTTCGACGTCGAGACCGTGATCGTTTCGCGCGGCGGCGAGGAGGCGATCCGGGTCCACACCTTCGACGAATTGCTTCCCTTCCGGTTCAGTCTTTGAAGCCCGATCGGACGAATTCGGCAGTCACCGGCCTAGTGTCGGCGCCGTGAACGAGAAGCGACTCTCGAAGACCGAGTACGAACGCGAACTGGAACGGCTCCAACTGGAGTTGGTCCAGATGCACGAATGGATCCGACGCTCGGGGCACCGTCTGGTCGTGATCTTCGAGGGTCGCGACGCGGCAGGGAAAGGCGGAGTCATCGCCCGGATCTCCCAGCCGCTCAATCCCAGGGTCTGCCGGGTTGTCGCCCTCCCCGCTCCCTCCGAACGCGAGGCGTCCCAGTGGTACTTCCAGCGCTACGTCGCCCACCTGCCTGCGGCGGGGGAGCTGGTCCTGTTCGACCGGAGTTGGTACAACCGGGCAGGGGTGGAGCGGGTGATGGGCTTCTGCACGGACGAGGAGTACTGGGAGTTCATCCGGTCGGTCCCCGAGTTCGAGCGAATGCTGGTCAGATCCGGCATTCAGATCGTCAAGTACTGGTTCTCCGTGTCGGACGAGGAGCAGGAACGTCGTTTTCTCAAACGCCTCGAGGACCCGCGGCGGCGCTGGAAGTTCTCGGAGATGGACACCTATGCCCGTTCGCGCTGGACGGCCTACGCCCGCGCCAAGGACATCATGATCGAGCACACTTCGATCCCGGAGGCACCGTGGTGGGTGGTCGATGCCGACCGCAAGCGCGTCGCCCGGCTCAACACAATCCGTCATCTGCTCGACCAGGTTCCGTTCGACCCGGTGTCGTATCCCGAGATCGAGTTGCCGCCGAGAGCGATCGATCCGGGGTATCTTCGCCCGCCCTTCGATCACCAGAACTGGATTCCCCAGGTCTATTGACCGGCGGCTAGCCGGTCGGCACCTCGGGCGGCCAGGTGTCTCTCAGCTCTTTGCGAACGACGAACTTGAGACCGGACCAGGTTTCGTCGATGGCGATCACCTTGACATCCACCAGTCCCAGTGGCAGGAACAGATCGCGGCACACGCTCTCGGTGATGTCGGTGGGGACCTTCGAGGCTCGCTTGGGCCAGCACGCCCACCAGCTGCCGTCCGGAGGGATCAGGTGGAGGTGATAGCGGACTCCGACATCCAGGGAAGCGGCCGTCGTGGCGAAGCACAGCAGCATGTTTGCGGGCGTTCCGGCGTCCACGAGTCGGGCACCGGGTGGAAGGGGATCGAGCAGCGAGGGAAGACGCTCGGGCAGCTCGACCACCGCAACGATTGCGTCCTGGCCGATGCCGAGCTTCTGGGAGAGCGATCGCTTCGAGTATCCGTTGGACGCCATCAGAGCTGACCGGAGGAAGGATCCGTTTCGATTCCGGGCCGGTAGCCCGGATCGAGGTAGCGGTGCGGTGCAAAAGCCCGTGCGTACGCCGGGAGATCCAGTCCGAGCACGTGGGCCGCGGCCAGTTCGCCTGCGGCACAAGCGGCCATGATCCCGTACCCCGACAGCGCTCCGACGACGAACATTCCGGGCACGGACGTCGGCCCGACCAAGAGGCGGTTCTCGTCCGTCTTGGTGTAGTACCCGCCGTCGATGACCGAATGCGGAAGCCGGTCGCGATATCCGCCGAGCCCCGGCACCATGGTGGAGAGACCCCGGATCACGGCCTCGGCGTAGATCTCGTCGCGAGGGAGTGGCCACACCGGATCGATCACCTTCCGGCTGTACTCCCACAACCCCAGCATCCAGGTCGAGTCACCCCTCCCCTCAGGGCGCCCGTGGCAGAACGGCGGCATCAGGTCGAGCACATCGGCCCGCCCCATCTCGGCCAGGGCTTCCCGCTCCTCAGGGCTCCAGTCCAGCGACTGCGGATCGTTCCAGATCAACATCGGTGCCTCCCGCGGAACGGTGCCGAGGTGATCTCGAAAGGCGACTTTGAGGTGGAGTTCGGAATGAATCGGGAGCGTCTCACCCACGAGCGCGGCCACCGAGTTCAGCAGGGGTCCGGCGCAGTTGACCATGGCGTGTGCGGAAACCGCGGTTCCGTCCGACAGCGCGACATCGAACCCGTTGGCGCCCACCGAAATCGACTCGACACCGGCGGTCATCGACTTTGCTCCTCGTCTTCGAGCGTCGCCGAGCATCCAGGTGCCGAGTTGGTGCGCCGACAGCCATCCGGCGCGACGGACGTGAACTCCGCCGACGGCTGCGGGCGTCAGATACGGGAACGCCGAGTGCAGCGACTCGGCGTCGGTGAAGACGTCTGCACCCGTCGGCGACCCCTCCCAACCCTCGGTCGGCGATGGGGTGTATCCGCTGCGTCCGCCGCGGTGGTGACGTACCGGCCCTGCGCCCATGTCCGACACCGCCCGAGCTTCGGCGATCTTGGCCTCGAGGGTCGACCTGTCGGATGTGACGAACAGGTATCCGCGGCGCCCGAGGCCGAATACATCTGTGCTCTCGATGGAATAGCGCTCGAGGAGGTCGATCGACCGGTCCATGAACGCGACCATTTCGGCCGATGGCCACCAATTGCGATATGCCTCGGTTGACTTGTCCGACGTGAGAGACAGCGGTGCACGCGGATCGGCGATCGTCACCCTGGCCCCGGCCCGGGCGAGATGGAACGCCGTCGACACGCCGGCGATCCCGGCGCCCACGACGAGGACGTCGGGAACCCCGTTCATCGCATGGGAGCGCTCACGACCTGGCTTCGAGCGCTTCGATCAGCTTGGGCAGGACGCTGTGGACGTCTCCCACGATGCCGAGGTCGGCCACACCGAAGATCGGAGCATCCGGGTCCTTGTTGATCGCAACGATCGTCTTCGAGTCCTTCATGCCGACCAGATGCTGCATCGCACCCGAGATTCCGCAGGCGATGTAGACCTCGGGCTTGACGGTCTTTCCCGTCTGACCCACCTGCTTGGCGTACGGAACCCAGCCGGCGTCCACGATCGCCCGGGTTGCTCCGGTTGCGGCTTTGAGCGGCTTTGCGAGGCGTTCTATGAGTTCGTATTTGTCGGCGGTGCCGAGACCGCGGCCGCCGGAGATGATCACTGCCGCCTCTTCCAGTTGCGGTCCCTCGCGCTCTTCGGCGTGAGACTCGAGCACCGTCGCACCGGTTGCGCCGACATCGGCCATCGCCACCGTGTGGACGGTGGGCGTGGCCCCGCCGGATGCTTCGGGGGCGAACGACTTCGGACGAACGATCACCAGGTGAGGCTTGTCGCCGGTGAGTTCCGAGGTTGCCAGCTTCGACCCACCGAAAATCTCATGCGTGGCGCTGGTGGTGCCATCGACGGCGACATCGACTGCGTTGGACAGGACGGATCTGCCAAGTCGCGCCGCCAGCCGCCCGGCCACGTCGCGGTCGTCGTACGCCTGTCCGAACAGGATCAGATCCGGCGAGTGTTCCGCGACCAGGCCGGCGAGGGCTACGGCCGACACAGACGTTGCGAGCGCAGGCCCGGGATCGAGATGATGGACGGTGGTCACACCGTGCTCGCCCAACGAGGCGAAGGCAGCATCGGAGCCCTTGCCGACGTAGAACGCCGTCACCTCTCCGAATGTCCTCGCCTTGGTCACGAGTTCCAGGGCGAGAGAAGTGGGAGCCCCGTCGGCCTCACGTACGAATACCCATGTCGAGGTCATCAGACCACCTTCACTTTCTCGAGAAGGTCGATGATTCTGAGATGGGACTCACCGTCGTCCTCGATCTTCTGGCCGGCGTTGCGCGCCGGAGCGTCGTCCACCGAAGTCACGACCTGACCGACAGTGGTGTCGATCCCGAGATCGGCAACCGTCAGTGTTTCGACCGGCTTCTTCTTGGCGTCCATGATCCCCTTGAACGTCGGGTACCTCGGCTCGACCACTCCGGCCGTCACGGTGACGACGGCCGGGAGTGACGCCTGTACGACGTCGTAGCCGACTGCCGTTTGACGATGGATGCGGATCGACCCGCCGTCGACGGATACCTCGGTTGCGTAGGTCAGCGCCGGAACACCGAGGAGCTCGGCCATCATTTGGGGCACGATGCCGGCGTATCCGTCGGTCGACTCGGTGCCGGCGATGACGATGTCGTGCGGCATTCTCGAGATGGCGGCGGCGAGCGCCCGCGACGTGAGGAGGGCGTCGGAGCCCTTGAGCTCAGAATCGTCCACCACGACTGCGGCGTCGGCTCCCATGGCCAGCGCCTGCCGGACTCCTTGCATGGAACCGGCGGGGCCCATCGTGACCAAGGTCACGCTCCCCTCGGACGCCTGGGCGAGCTGAAGCCCCATTTCGATGCCGTAGCGATCGGTGTCGTCGAGAACCTGCTCGGCGGGGCGAATCAGCCAGTGTGTATCCGGGTCCAGCGAATACGGGTTTGCCGGATCGGGGATCTGCTTGACGCAGACGACCACGTTCATGTCGAACTCCTGGATGGTTGGTGACGGCACCTTACCGGGCTACGGAGCAGGGTCGGTCGGCCCATTGCCACCGGCGACGCCCGGCGGGTAGCCTCGCCGGAATCACTCGGGCTCCAGCCCGAGAATGCCGATGAAACCAACGTGAGACGCAGTCGAAGCCATGCGTCCCTTCTCGTAGGGGGCGTCCTTCTGGCATGGTGCCTGTGGTTCGGCGCGGCTGCATGGGCAGTGGGATCGGTCGAACTCCAACCGTCGTCCGGTCCGCCCGGCTCGGATTTCGACGTCGTGATGACCGGGTTTGCGCCCGGTGAGAAGGTTCAGGAGATCACCTGGGACGGCACCATCCTCGCCTCGGGGCTCACCATCCCGCCCAGCGGCAATCTCACCGCCGGTCTGTCCGTTCCGTCGAATGCCGGAACGGGGGTCCACACCGTGACGGTCAAGGCCCGGGGGCGGGTGTCGACGACATTCGTGGTCGTTCCGCCGTCGACGACGTCGACTACCACCTCGACCACGTCCACAACGTCCACAACGTCCACAACGTCGACCACGTCCACGACCACGTCCACGACCTCGTCGTCGACCTCGAGCAGCACGTCGACCTCGACCAGTGTCCCCGGCTCGGTCACGACCGCGGCAGGCGGGCCCGGCTCCACGGCGGGAACCGGCACCGATCCCACAGCGATCGACGGTGGGGTGGGTGCCACGGGTGGGACGGTCGAGGGGACCGGGACAGGCGCGACGGACAGCAGCGAAGGCGGCGGCGTCGCGGGCAGGGTGACCACGACCGGCGCAGGTTCAGGATTCGTTGCCTCCGTGGCCCCGAGTGGATGGGTGTGGCCGTTTGTGGTGGCCGGGCTGCTGGCGGCAGTCGTGGCGGGGTTGATCGTCTTTGGCCGCCGTCGTACCCCCGCGCCGGTGGCCTCGGAGACGAAGCCGGCCTTCGAGACCTTCGCCCCGCCCCGGCCGGTTCAGTCATCGTGGCTCGCGACACCGCTCCAGTTCGAGCCGGGAGCACGACTCGAACGCGTCAAACACGACGGCAGGTTCTACTACGCGTGCGGCATGTCGTCGGTCGCCGGTCTCACTCCAGCGCGGGTGTGGAGGTCCGACAACGGAATCGAGTGGTTCCCACTCGGCACCATGGAGCCCGGACTCGTGACCGATGTGGCTTTTTTGCCGTCCCCCATGGCCTTCGGACATGTCGTGGGCCTTCAGGCGCAGCCGGTAGCGGCTTGTTGGGTTTACAAGGACGAGGAGTCGGGTTGGACCCGGATCACCGGTCTGCATGCCACCGAGCTCGACGGTGTGCTGTTCGAGCAGGCCGAATCGGCCTCCGAAGGGTTCGTGGCAGGGGCCAGGGCGAGGGCCGGAACCGGTCTGTATCTCTCCTCGAACGGTGCGATGTGGAACCCGAGCCGGTTCCCGATCGCGGTTGAGGCGATCCAGCGAGTAGGGAACAACCTCGTCGTATTTGGCCGTCATCGGGACGACCGTCGGATTGAGATCCTCGAGTCGGCCGATGGGGTGGACTGGGCCCCCTGGCCGGAACCATCGACGCTTCCGTTCGAGATGTCCCACGTCGAGTCCGTCGTCCCTTTGCTGGGAGGCTTCGTGGCAGGCGGAGCCGATCGGCTCCGGCATATGGGCGCGATCTGGGTGTCCGACGACGGCCGGGTCTGGCACCGGGTTTCGGTGGAATTCCCGGCCGAGAGTCATGTGGCGTGGCTCGGGGTCGTAGGTGACGAGCCGTGTGCAGTGGTGGAAACCATGCCGAGTGGGGGCGTCCCGACGTTGGAGTTGTGGCAGTCCTCGGACGCCGTTCAATGGAGCGCGGTGGAGAACTCCCGGATCGAGGGGGCCGTGTTTCTGGGTGCGTTCCTCCGTGCAGGTCAGGTCGAGGTGTTCGGGCGGGCGACGACAGGGGGAAATGACGAGCCGTTGCGGCGGTGGTCGATAGAAGTCGCGGCAGCGCCGGCGGCGGTCACTCCACCCGCTCGACGATGAGCGGGCTCGTATCCACGGGTTCGGGCGATGTGGTCCAGGCTCCGTCGATGGCGCGCAGGGCTTCTTCGAGCCGGGCCGGGTGGCGATAGCGAAGCGTCGCCAGCGGCGATCCGGGCTCGACGGTTTCACCGGGTTTCGCGTCGACGGTTATCCCAACGCCGGGGTCGATCGTGTCCTCTTTCCGCTCGCGGCCGGCCCCGAGTCGCATCGCAGCTACTCCGACCTTGCGGGCATCGCAGCTGGTGACGAATCCCGACGTATCGCTCTTGATGACGAACTCGTGATCGGCCAGGGGCAGAAGCCCGGGGTCGTAGATCGGCGCCGGATCTCCGCCCTGGGCGGTCACGACCGCGACGAACTTTTCCAGCGCCGCTCCCGACGAGATGGCGTCCTCCATCCGGGCGATCGCCGCTTCGCGATCGGGATCGAGTCCGGTCATGGTCAGCATCTCTGCCCCCAGCGACAGCGTCAACTCGGTGACGTCTTCGGGGCCGGTCCCCATCAGAACGGCGATCGACTCCCGGATCTCGCCGGCGTTGCCCACTTCTCGTCCGAGCGGCACGTTCATGTCGGTGAGCATTGCCACGGTCTGAACCCCGTGTGCCTTTCCGATCTCAACCATCGTCTGCGCAAGGATCCTCGCCTGTTCGAGGGTCTCCATGAATGCCCCGGACCCGAACTTCACGTCCAGCACGAGGGCGTCGAGGCCCTCGGCGAGCTTCTTGCTCATGATGGACGATGCGATGAGGGGGATCGACGACACCGTGCCCGTCGTGTCCCTGAGGGCGTACAACTTGCGGTCGGCGGGGACCAGAGACGCCGACTGACCGGCCAGGACGAGGCCGTTCGCTTGGAGCAGTCGGCCGAACTCGGAGACCCCGAACTGCACCTGGAATCCTGGGATGGACTCCAGTTTGTCGAGTGTGCCTCCGGTGTGGCCTAGGCCCCGCCCGGACATCATCGGAATCGCCACGCCGCAGGCGGCCACGATCGGTCCGAGCGGGATGGAGATCTTGTCGCCGACACCGCCGGTCGAATGCTTGTCCGCCTTCGGCGCTTCTACCTCCGGGAACGAGAGAACGTCGCCGGAGTGCAGCATGGCCGCGGTCCAGGCGGCCAACTCGACATCGTCGAGTCCACGCAGGTACACCGCCATCGCCATCGCGGCCATCTGGTAGTCGGGGATGCTCCCATCGGTGTAGCCGGCAATCAGCCACCGGATCTCGTCGTCGGTCAGACGGCCACCGTCTCGCTTGCGTTCGATCAGTTCGACTGCGTTCACGCGATCGCCTCGAGGAACGACGTGCCGGCAACCGGACCGGTCAGTTCGAGCGCTTCCATCAGCGTTGCGGCCACGTCCGAGTACTGGCGGCGGATCCCGAGGTCGACTCCGGCGGCAGCGGCGCCGGCGACCAGGAGCGGCACGTATTCGCGGGTGTGGTCGGTGTCACCGTCGGTGGGATCGTTGCCGTGATCGGCCGAGATCACCAGAAGGTCGTCGGATTGGAGTCCTGCGACGATCTGCGGTAGGAATGAGTCGATCAGCCGCAGACCGGCGGCATAGCCCGCCGGGTTCTCCCTGTGACCGTAGGTCATGTCGAGGTCGACCAGGTTGGTGAAGATGATGCCGGGCTGTGTCAGTTCGGCCATCGCCTCCAGCGTCCGCCGGAGTCCGTCTTCATCTCCCTCGGTGTGGACGGCTCCGGTCAGTCCGCGTCCGGCGAACAGGTCTTCGATCTTGCCGACCCCGAACACCGACAGGCCGGCAGCCGAGGCATGGTCGAGCAGGGTTGGTCCGTCGGGCTCCATCGAGAAATCGTGGCGGTTGTAGGTTCGTTGGAAGGAGCCCGGCTCACCCACAAACGGTCGTGCGATCACGCGACCGATCCGGTATCGGTCGCAGTGCCGTCGTGCGATCCGCGAGACCTCGTACAGCCGCTCGAGCCCGAACCTCTCCTCGTGAGCGGCGATCTGGAACACCGAATCGGCGGATGTGTAGAGGATCGGGGATCCAGTCTCGAGGTGCGCTGCGCCCAGCCGTCGTCCCGGCGCAGCTTGAAGGTGACGTCCGGGACGCGGGTCCCTTCGCGAT
>JBFHRE010000001.1:0-72159 GCA_041591895.1 Acidimicrobiia bacterium | reverse complement strand
GCCCGCCGCTGCAATCGCTGGGATGCGCGCTCTGTCTCGGTGCCGGATCGCTTGAAGTACGAGGTACAGGCCTCCGATCGCGAACGAGCCGTGCACCGCCGCCCACGTCCACATGATGAAAGGAAGGGTCCACCTCAGCTGTGGTCTTTCATCGGCCAGAACCAGCAGAACCAGGAACACATACGAGAAGATGACCGGGCGTGGGTTGAAGAACCCGATTATCACGAGCGTCGTCATGGCCAGGATGAGAGCGACCTGGACCGAGGCCCGTGTCTGCCGCCGCACGATGGCGATGACACCGGCCACGAACACCATCCAGCAGGCGAACACGATCCAGTAGACCTGCCACAGTCCGATGAGGTCATCGAGCGATGAATACCCGAGCTCGACGAGCCACGACTGGGTACGCCACGGGACGCCGTTTCTGGTGAAAGAAAACGGATCGACTGTCAGAACCGCGCCCGCATCTATCTGGGCATCACCTGCGCGAACGTGCCAGAGAAACGAGTTGTCCGTGATCGATCGCTGAAAGACGAAGGCCCCGATCGGGAAGATCGATGCGACGGCGATGCTCCACAGGCTCCAGCGCCGGCTCACGCCGGTTGGGCTCATAGCCCGGAGAATGCGTCAGCGATCTGGATGCCGGCCGGCCCCAGGAGGATGATGAACAGAGACGGGAAAATGCAGAACACGAGGGGGAATACGATCTTCACCGGCGCGGCGAACGCCTTCTCCTGTGCCCTCTGACGCCGCTTGACCCGCATTTCATCGGCCTGGACCCGGAGCACCCGGGCGACGGCGACACCGAAAGCCTCGGCCTGCATCATGGCCAAGAGGAATGATCTCAATTCATCCACATTGGTGCGCTCGATCAGGTGGCGCATGGCATCGCGGCGGGCAACGCCCACTCGAGTCTCCTGCAGCATCCGGAAGAACTCCTCCGACAGCGGGCCCGGCACCGTGGCCACCACCCGCTGTAGCGCCGAGTCGAAACCGAGTCCCGCCTCCACGCTGATGACCAACAGGTCGAGTGTGTCCGGCAGAGCTTTGAGCATGGTCGCCGAGCGCTCGTCAACCTTGCGGGCCAACCAGGCGTCGGGCCCGAAGAATCCCAACGCCGGCGTGCCAAACAGAACGAGTAACTGGATGAGCGGGCTGGAACCGGCGGCAGTACCGCGAGCCATGAAGCCGAGCACGCCCATGACAAGCAGAAGAACGACCTTGATCACCACGAAGGCCGGGGCATCCACTCCGCTCGGGGATCCGGCCAGAATCAGCTTCTTCTGGATCTTCTCCAGGTATCCAGTCGGGGTGAAACGGTTGAGGAACTTCCCGGCCCAGAGGACGACCGGAGCAAACACACGCTCGGCAAAAGGTTTGTCGAGTTCTTCGTCGCGAGTGGTCGGGGTCCTCCCATAAACCGCCAGCCGGTCCTGGGCGGTCTTCTGGACCCGGATCACGGCGGACCCGATCCACGCGATCAGCAGGAACACTGCGATGAAGACCATTACGACCGGAAAGAGAATGCCACCCATATCAGACCTCGATATTCACGATCTTGCGCAGCCACAACCCGCCGGCCACCATCAACATGACCCCGGCTCCGATCGCGTACTGACCGACCCGTTCCTCGAACAGCGGCTGAAGATACGATCGGTTCGACGCCCAGAGGAATCCACCCATGGCGAATGGCAGGGCGCCGAGCACGTAGGCCGAGATCCGGCCTTCCGCGGTGAGCGCCTTGATCTCACCCTTGAGCCGGTTTCGAGCCAGCATGGTGTCGGCCACCGTCTGCAGCACCTCGGCCAGGTTTCCACCCACCTCCCGCTGGATCTCGATCGCGAGCACCGCCCACTCGAAGTCCTTCGACTGGGTGCGGTTGGTGATCCCGTTGAGAGCATCTGTCACGGGAACGCCCAGCCTGGCTTCGGCGATCGCCCGCTGGAACTCCCGCGCGGTCGGGTCGGGGGCCTCCTGGGCGACTGCCTCCACCGCCTGCAGCAGCGAATAGCCCGCTCGGAGCGAAGTGGAAACCAGGGTGAGGGTGTCGGGAAGCTGCTTTTCGAACTTCCGCTTCTCGCGACCCCCTACGAAGTTGATGATCGCAAACACCAGCATGACCATGACCCCGGCGGTGACGATCCCCACGATCGGGTTGAGCGTGATGATGCCGATCACCAGGCCGACGACGGCAGACATTCCGAAGCCGGCCGCGATCGCCTCTCCTGCCGACAGCGGGATGTTCCCCTGCTCCAGGGTGGAGTTCACCGCTCCAAGGAGACCTCGCCGCCGCACCTCTTCCTCGGCGGCAGCGGTGAACCGGCCCAACAGCGGGATCCGCTCGATGAATGAAGACTTCTCCTCCTTGACACCACCCCGCCGGCCGTATGCAGACAGCCGCTTGGCGAACGTCTCCTCCCGGTCGGCCGCGATGGCCCCGAGGAGGATGAAGGCGAACAAGCCGATCGTGGCGGCGATCCCACCGACCGCCAACCACCGAAGCGTCGAGCCCGGCAGTGGCAGACTGTTGTTGACCGTCGAGCCCTCCGGCGCGGCGAACGTCTCCGGGGTGGTGGGTACGGCGCCCTGGGAGGTGGTGGTCACATACCCGGGCACCGTCGCCGCCGCCGAGGCCGACAGCTGGCCGTACGTGATCCCGAACTCGGCGTCGCCGGGTGCGAACAACGGCGAGCTGAACCGCACGACCACGGTGTTACCCAGCTCCCGCCTGATCTGACTGTAGAGGGTGTCGAGCTCAGAGGGGTCTGGGGTGGACAAGAACAGGCCGTTGCCTGCCTCTGCCACTGCCTGAACGTCTGCCGGGTTGAAGGTGCTCGACTCCAGGGCGACGCCGAAGGTGCGCACCTCGGCCGCTTCTATGGCATCGAGTGCGTCCTGAAGGGTGGTGGTGCTGCCCTCGAGGTCGTTGGCGCCGTCGCTGAGCACGATCAGATTCCGCTGGATCTGCTCGGTGTTCTCATACAACGAGGCAGCTTTGATCAGACCGTCGTAGAAAGCGGTGCTCCCAGCGGCCTCGATCAGGTCGATTCGATTCTTCAGATCGTCGGCCCGATTCGAGAAGTTGGAGACCACGGTGACCGTGTCGGCAAACGACACCACGGCAATGAAGTCCTCCGGCCGTTTCGAGTCCACGAAACCCTTGGCCGCCTCCTTGGCGGCCTCGATTGCGCCTCCCTGGGCCATCGAGCCGCTGGCGTCGATCAGGAGAACCACACCGACCGGCACGGCCTCGTTGGCGATCCGCTCGACGCTCACCCCGTCAACCGCCTCACCGTTGACGGTCACGCCGACCTGGGACAGGTCGATCGCGGAGGCGATGTTCCGGAACTCGACGACCATCGTCACCTTGCCACCGTCGTCGTACCGCGAGGTGTTGACGTCGGTGATGGCGATGGTTTCCTCCGTCTGGGCAAACGCCGCAGTGGTCGGCAGGAGGGCCACCAGAGCGGCGGCCAGCAGAGAAAAGGTGCGACGCATGGTCACCGGACAGCGACGTCCGACCCACGCCGCGCGAACGGCTCGGGCTCGAACAGGTCGGCAGGCAGACGGATCCCCACGTCGAGAAGCTTTTCGCTGAAACTGGGACGGATGCCGGTCGGCTTCAGACGTCCCTTGAACCGGCCGTTCTCGTCCATGCCCATCCCGTAGTCGAAAAGGAAGATGTCCTGGAGGGTGATCATCTCCCCTTCCATACCTTCGACCTCGGTGATGTGGGTGACACGCCGGGTGCCGTCCTTGAGCCGGGTCACCTGGACGATGAGGTCGATGGCGGAGGCAACTTGTTCGCGGATCGCCCGGACCGGCAGGTCGTACCCGGCCATCAGCACCAGGGTTTCGAGACGAGCCAGCGTGTCACGAGGCGAGTTGGCGTGAATCGTGGTCAGCGACCCATCGTGACCGGTGTTCATGGCCTGAAGCATGTCGAGTGCCTCGCCACCTCGACACTCGCCGACGACGATCCGGTCGGGCCGCATACGAAGCGTGTTCTTGACGAGGTCGCGAATGGTGATGGCACCCTTGCCCTCGATGTTCGGCGGACGGGTCTCCAACGACAGAACGTGGTCCTGGTGGAGCTGAAGCTCGGCCGCGTCCTCCACCGTCACGATCCGCTCGTCGCTCGGGAGATATCCGGACATGACGTTGAGGGTCGTTGTCTTACCCGAACCGGTACCGCCCGAGATGACGATGTTGAGACGACCAACGACGCACGCCCGCAGGAAGTCGGCGACCCGCTGGGTGAACGTTCCGAACCGAATCAAGTCGGCCTCGGTGTACGGGTCGACAGAGAACTTACGAATGGTGAGGAACGGTCCGCCGATCGCCAACGGCTGGACGATGGCATTCACGCGGGAGCCGTCCGGGAGACGGGCATCCACCAGCGGGGTGGCCTCGTCGACGCGCCGGCCGACCTGACCGACGATCTTGTCGATGATCCGGCGGAGATGGACTTGGTCGACGAACCGCACATCGGTCTTCTCGAGCTTCCCGGCCCGTTCCACATAGACGTCATAGGGCCCGTTGACCATGACCTCGGACACGTCCGGGTCGTTGAGAAGCGGGTCGATCGGACCGTATCCGAGAACGTCGGATGCGATCTCGTTGAGCAGTTGCTTTCGATCCGAAGCGGTGAGCGGGAGACTCTGCTCCTGGTCGACCGCCCACTCGAGCATCTCCATGACCCTGAGCCGGAGCTCCGCGTCGGACATCCCCCGGTCGTACAGGGTCGGGCCGAGTTCCTCGACCACCTTGAAGTGGAGACGTCCCCGCAGCTCCTGCACCGCCTCAGAACGCGCTCCTGAGAACGTCGAAACCTCGGCGGCCTTTGCGGCTGCAACCCGTTCTGACAACGATGCCATCGTGATCCCTCTCTTATTCGTTCACGCCTAGTTTCGGCGGAACACCCCACGGCCTGAAGGTGAACTGTTCACCCCGGACCCCTTCACCAGTGCATGGACCTCTTCGAATCCCTTCGCCACCTTGGACTTGGGAGCGGACTCGACCACCGGCCGGCCCTCGTTGACCGAAGCGGCCACGATTCCCTCAGAGGGTACCCGAGCTGAGATCTGAGATTTGAGCGCGCCTTCGATCTCCCGGTCGTCCAACCGCGCCTTGGCGTTCGAGCGGTTCAACACCAACCGGATCTTGCCAGTCGGGTACTTCAGCAGCCTGAGCGTCTCCAAAGCAAGCTTGGCGTTCTTCACCGACGGAAGGTCCATGTCGACCACCATCAACACCTGATCAGACCGCTCCAGCAACGAAAGGAGGAGTTCGTCCAACAACGACGCCGTGTCGACGACCACATAGTCGAACATCTGCCGCAGCAGTTCGATGATCTGCAGCAGGCCGGCCGTCGTGATGTCGTCGGCGAACGCCGGCTCGAGTGGCGCCGCCAGAACCTTGAGTCCGGTCGGATGCGACGCCAGGATCGAGTCGATGAGTTGGGTGTCGAGCCGGTGCAGCTCTGCGGCGGCATTGACCACCGTGAACTTCGGCTCCAGTTGGAGCACGAGACAGACATCGCCGAACTGGAGGTCGGCGTCAACCAGGACCACCTTGGTGTCCGGATCTCGGGCCAACAACACCGCGAGGTTGGTGGCCGTGACCGTCTTCCCGGATCCGCCCTTGGCCGACATCACCGTGACGACCTCACCGTCGGTGCGGGCTGCGGCCACCGGCGCCGCCGGCGTGGCGGCTCGCGGCGCGGTCAACACCTCGCTCGAGAACTGGACGATCGCCTGTTCGATCTTCTCTTCGGTCAACGGCATCTCGAGCACGTCGGAGACGCCTACCCGCATCGCCGCCCGCAGCAACCCGGCGGTGACCGAGTCCGCCACGACCAGTGAGATGATCGACGGATCCTGATATCGCAGGGTCTTCACGTTCTCGAGCGCCGCTTCGTTGGCGTAGCTCGGACCCAGGATCACCATCCTCAGGTTGCCGCTCTCGATCGCCTGCAGGGCGTCGCCCATCGAGCGGGCGGTCGGCAGCCCACCATCGAACAGCCGCTTCGCCTCGTCGATGAAATTGTCGTCGTCGTCGACGACCAGCAGGTTGTTCTCGCTCAGAGACACGTTTCCTCGATTGTCAGTTGCCGAAGATGTCCTCGACCAGGTCGCCGGCGAACAGGGTTGCGATCGTGACGCCCTTGGTCTCGGTGAGGACGTAGTCCTCCGGGATCAGGGTGAAGTAGAGGGCACCGTTCGATTGGGCGAAGATCAGTCGCTCGATCTCTTCCGCCGGCAGCGCAAGGGTGTAAACCGAGGTGACGGCTTCCTCCGGAGCCTGGTCGCCCTGGACCGTGCCCTCGCCGGCGGCGGCCACGGTGGTGGCCGTCACCTGCTCGGACTCGCCTTCCTCGGCCACGAGCTTGCGGCCAACTGCGATCACCGGCACCTGGTTCAACACGTACCGAGTGTATTCAACCACCTCTTCTTGGGTGCTCTGCTCCTCGCCCTCGGCCGGCTGCTCCGACGGGAATCCGAACTCGGGGGTCTGCCCGACCTCCGTCAGGTTGAAGGCGATGGAGAGCGTCACCAGGATGTTGACCCGGTCGCCAGGGCGCACGAACCCGTTGACTCCGGCGACGATGTCCGGTGAGACGGTGACCGCCTCCAGGCCCTCGTCGATCAGGTCCACCAGCGGCGTGAGCTGAACATTCGGCTCGACCCACTGGCTCTGGACGAAGATCTCGTTCTGCGAGATCGGACCGACGGCAACCCGGGTGCCGAGAATCTGGTTCAGCTCCTCCTCGGTTCTGATGGCGTCCGCCGGCAAGTCTTCCTTTTGCTCGAAACCGGGAGTGTATGAAGCCAGTCCACCTTGCAGGACCACGGCGCCGGTGGTTCCTTCGGCGACCGGCACTACCGCCCGGAAGACCGGGATCTGTTCCTGACCCGCCCGGATCTCGCTCTCTACGCCGCTGAGGTAGCGCCAGATGGCGAACCCCGCCACCGCGCCCAACAACAGGGCGATCGCCAAGACCAACGCTCTCCTACCCATCAATGCTCCTTAGATCATCTGATGTTCGGTGAATGAACGAGCGGCTTCCCACCAGATCAAGTTCACCCTTCCCGACCGGCTCGCCCGGGGCGACCGCCAGCATCTTGTCAGACGCAGGCGAAATCCCCGATTTCACCGGTTCGGTCCGTAACCGAAAACTCATCGTCGCGCTCACGGACCCACTTGAGTCATTCCCGCCGAAGGCTCGCAGAGATTGCGATGACGGTCAAGGATCAGCGGCGGCCGATCCCCCGCTCCTTCAACTCCTGGAGAATCGCCTCCAGTGAGGCGTCCACGGCCACGGCTGGACGCTCCGGCTCCTCCTCACCGAACTCCCGCTCGAACTCCCTGCGCACCGGACGCTTGCGGCTCGGGGCGGCCGGCGCAGCAGCTGCGGTCTCCCGCTCCTTCCAGTCCGGAAGGGCCTGCTTGATCGAAAGGCTCACGCGGCGCTTGTCCTCGTCGAGCTCTGTGATCTTGACCTTGACGGTCTGCCCGATCGAGAGCTCCAACTCGGGCGACTCGACCCGGTGGACGGCGATCTCCGACACGTGGACGAGTCCCTCGACACCGTCGGACACGGCCACGAAGGCGCCGAACGGGACCGTCTTGATGACCTGTCCGTCGACGACATCGCCCAGCTCGTGGTCGCGAGCAAACACGACCCACGGGTCTTCGAGCGTCTGCCGGATGGAGAGCGAAATCCGCTCCCGGCCTCGTTCGACCTCCAGCACCTTGACGGTGACCTTGTCGCCCACTTTCACCACCTCGGACGGGTGGTTGACGTGCTGCCATGAGAGCTCGGAGACGTGGACGAGTCCGTCCATGCCACCCAGGTCGACAAAAGCCCCAAAGTTCACCACCGAGGAGACGACGCCCTCGCGGACTTCGCCCTCGGCAAGATCGTCGAGGAACGCCTGACGCTGCTCCTGCTGTTCCTCTTCGAGGTAGGCGCGGCGTGAGAGAACCACGTTGTTGCGGTTGCGATCGAGCTCGATGACCTTGGCGTCGATCTCCTCGCCGACGAACGGATCGAGATCCCGCACTCGTCGGAGGTCGACCAGTGATGCCGGGAGGAAGCCCCGGAGCCCGATGTCGACGATCAGACCGCCCTTGACCACTTCGATGACGGTGCCGCGTACGGTCTCCCCGGAATCGGTGATCTGCTGAATCCGGCCCCAGGCCCGCTCGTATTGAGCTCGCTTCTTCGAGAGAATGAGCCGGCCCTCGTCGTCCTCCTTGTTGAGAACGAGCGCTTCGACCCGGTCGCCGACCTTCACGATGTTGGTCGGGTCCACGTTGTTGCGGATAGAGAGCTCCTCGGTGGGGATCAACCCCTCCGACTTGTAACCGATGTCGACCATCGCACCGTCACCGTCGACGCTCACGACCGTGCCCTCGACGATGTCCCCCTCCTTGAACTCGATGACGGTGGCGGCGATGGCCGCCTCGAAGTCGTCGATGATGTCATCGGAAAGATGGCTGAGGTCCGGGGCGACAATGGCGACGGGACCGGCCGGTGCCACCTTGGGTGCCTCGGGTGTGACAGGGGCCTCGGGTGTGACAGCCTCGACGGTGGCAGGGGCCTCGGGCGTGGCAGCCTCGCCGGTGACAGCCTCGACGGTGGCAGGGGCCTCGCTCACGGGCGCCTTTTCGTCTTCAACGATCGGGTCTGGGGCCGTCTCGGCAACCGGCTCGGCGGCGGCCTCTTCGGCAGCGGCGTCGACGGTCTCGGCCACGGTGTCCGCCTCCGGCTCTACGGCCTCGGGCGCGGTCTCTTGGTCTGACATGGGTGGGTTCTCTACCTCCGAAAGGATTTCCCAAGGACGACGAATACACGTGTCCAAGGGTGTGATCAGGCTATCACATGGAGTTCGCGGCCGAAAGTCCGAGCCAGCTACCCGCCACCAGCTGCCGGCTGCCAGCTCTGAGTCCGGCGTCTGGCTGGTAGCTGGCGGCTGGAAGCCGGCGGCTCACTTGGCTTCAGCCAAGTTATCGCACACCGCCACCTCGGCCACCAGCGGCACCGCCAGTTGCGCCACACCCGCCATCACATCGACCGTCGTGGCAGACAGATCATCGATCTCGTCCGGTGGCGCCTCGAGAACCAACTCGTCGTGGATCTGGAGGAGGAGCCTTCCCTCGTGCCCGGCGATGGCGCGATCGAGGTCGATCATCGCCTTCTTGATGATGTCGGCGGCGGTGCCCTGGATCGGGGCGTTGAGGGCCATCCGCTCCCCCATCTGCCGCACGCGGAAGTTGTCCGATTTGAGTTCGGGGAGGTAGCGCCGTCGCCCGAAGAGGGTCGAGGTGTAGCCGTCACGTCGGGCCTGGGTGACGACTCCGTCGAGATAGTCCTTTACGCCCCGGAATTGGTCGAAGTAAGCATCGATGTGGGCTCTCGCCTCGTCCCGAGAGATCCCGAGCCGATCGGCCAGTCCATACGCCTCCATTCCGTAGAGGAGGCCGAAGTTGATCATCTTCGCCAGGCGGCGCATCTCAC
This sequence comes from Acidimicrobiia bacterium, assembly GCA_041591895.1. Taxonomy (GTDB): domain Bacteria; phylum Actinomycetota; class Acidimicrobiia; order Spongiisociales; family ZC4RG35; genus JBFHRE01. Next base: position 62,636 of record JBFHRE010000001.1, on the reverse strand, counting down.
CGCTCACGAGGTCGTCGGGGACCCCGAACACTCTCGCGGCTGTAGCGGTGTGGATGTCCGCTCCCCGCTGGAAGGCGTCGATCAGCGCCGGTTCCTGCGACATGTGGGCCAGGACCCGGAGCTCGATCTGGGAATAGTCGGCCACGATGAACCTCCATCCCTCCTGGGGAACGAAGGCGCGCCGCACGGTCCGGCCGGTCTCGGACCGCACCGGGATGTTCTGCAGGTTGGGCTCCTCGGACGAGAGACGGCCGGTCGAGGCCGCCATCTGGTTGAAACGGGTGTGGATCCTGCCGTCGGCGCCGATCAGTGGCAGATACCCGTCGACGTAGGTGGACCGCAGTTTCTCGAGCTCCCGGTACCGCAACAGCCTCTCGATGAGCGGATGGTCGAGCTTCTCCAACACCGAAGCGTCGGTCGATGGCTTGCCGGTGCCGGTCTTCTTGAGGACCGGCAGTTCGAGCTTGGTGAAGAGCACCTGGGCCAGCTGATCGGTCGAGTTGATGTTGAACGACTCGCCGGCGAGGTCATGTATCTCCACCTCCAGATTCGACAGCTCCGACCGCAGCTCCTCGCCCATGCCTTCCAGATAGGGCCGATCGATGGCGATCCCTGCCGTCTCCATGCGGGCGAGAACCTCGATGAGGGGAAGCTCGAAGTCCCGGAACAGGTCCAGCTCCTCCCAGTTCGACAGCACCTCCTCGAGAACCGGAACCAACCGGGAAATGGCCACCACCCGCCGGGCGGCTGCGTCGAGATCGGGTCCGCCGGAGAAGTCGAACGCTCCCTGTCCCACCGGTTCGGCCGGCTCGCGGTCGACCGAGTCGAGTTCGCTCCCAAGCCAGCGCTCCACCACGTCGCCGAGTGAATAGGCCCGGGATGACGGGTCGAGGACATAGGCGGCGAGCGCTGTGTCGAAGCCGATGCCCTCCACCCGCAGTCCCAGGTCGCCAAGTCGCCGGCTGACCGTTTTCAGGTCGTGTCCCTGCTTCGACACACTTGGATCGGCGAGCACGCCCGCAGCTCCATCGAGGCGATCGAGGGGGACTACCACCGCCGACTCCTCTCCCGTCAGGGCGACCAACCCGGAGAAGTCGCCCTCTTCGAACAGGTCGAGAACCAGATTCCCCGATTCGGCTGCTGCCACGATGTCGACCGCATCGCCCAGGCGCCCCTCGGCCTCGAGGACCTCTCGGTCGGGCGTGACTCCGCCCGGCAGCACCTCGAGCAGGTCCTCCCACAGGGAATGAAATTCGAGGCTCGTGAACAGCTCACGGGCCTTGGGCTGGTCCCAATGGCTGTCGAGCAGTTTGTCGAAATCGACATCGACCTCCAGGGACCGCACGAGGCGCATCAGGCTGCGATTCAAGAACGCCTGATGTTTGTGCTCGGCCAGGTTCTCCTTCAACTTGGGGGTCTGCTCGTCCAGGTGGTCGAAGACTCCCTCGAGATTGCCGTATCCCGAGATCAGCTTGGCCGCGGTCTTCTCCCCCACCCCGGGTACGCCAGGCAGATTGTCGGAGTTGTCCCCCCGGAGAGCGGCGTACTCGACGTACTGGTCGGGCCGGATCCCGTACTTCTCCTCGATGTACGCGGCATCGGCCAGGACCGTGTCGGATATCCCCCGGCGGGTGTACAGCACCTTCCGATGCCCATCGACCAGCTGAAACGCGTCGCGGTCTCCGGTCACCACCAGCACGTCCCACCCCCCGGCGACCGCTTTCTCGGACAGTGAGGCGATGACGTCGTCCGCCTCATACCCCTCCTGTTGCAGCTGGCTGATGTCCAGAGATTCCAGAACCTCGCGGATGAGCGGCAGCTGAGATTTGAAATTGTCCGGGGCGCTGGTCCGTTGGGCCTTGTACTCCGGGTATTCCTCGGTCCGGAACGTCTGCCGGCCGACGTCCCAGGCCACCGCCACCGCATCGGGATGATGATCGCCAAGGAGCTTGATCAGCATCCGGGTGAAACCGAACACGGAGTTGGTCACCTGCCCCGAACTGGTGGCGAGATCCTCGGGCAACGCAAAGAACGCGCGGTACGCGATCGAATGGCCGTCGAGAAGCGCCAGGGTGGGCATGGGTCAGGCCAGCCTATCCGTGAGCTTCACGCGCCGTTCTTCGAGCTTCTCGAGACGCGCATCGATGGCACTCAACCGCCGTTCGAAGCGCCTCACATCGGCACTCGTCGAGCCGGCCTCACGGCGATCGACGTCGAGGCCCGACACCGCCGCGTCGCGCTGGGCGTCGTCGTCGATCAACCTGTGAAACGACAGCTCATCCTCCACCTGGCGGCGCTCGACGACGAGACGTTCGACCTCATCCATGATCGCGAGCAGCTTGCGTTGGATGCGGCTCATGCCTGCGACTCTACCGACGGACGCCGGCACCCGACCGCGGCCTACACTGCCTGCGGTTCCGGCCGGAGTGGCGGAATTGGCAGACGCGATGGACTCAAAATCCATTGTCCTTTGGGCGTGCGGGTTCGAGTCCCGCCTCCGGCACAATCCCACACGGCGAAGAGGGCTAGAGCTATCGTTCCGACTGGCAACGGTCCCGTCCATACTGTCGTCCTCGCCGCATCCCCACTCCCCCCACTCCCTGGCTGAGGACGAATCAACCAGTCGACGGGGCCGTTGCCTTGATTTGGCGGCGGCACCGCCGATCGGGTCGCGAGTCGCGAGCCACCAGCGGCCACACGACCCAGGAGACGGAAGACGAACTCTCTCCCCCAGGAGCGAAGCGACGTTGGGGGGGCACCGGCGAAAGGCGGGAAGTTGGCGCTGGGTGATCTGCGCTGCTCGTGGCTCGGCGAGCGGAGGCTGGCGGCTGGCGCCTGGAGGCTCGCCCCTCAGGCCGATCGACTCAGCGCGAGTACTGCTCTGCCGACCTCGTCGGCTGCCGCTTCCAGGTCTGGGGCCTCGAGCACCTTGCGAACCAGCGCCGAGCCCACGATCACACCGTCGGCGCCGGCCGCGGCGGCCGCAGCTACCTGCTCCGGCGTCGAGATCCCGACCCCCGCCACCACGGGGACATCCGACACGGACCGGATCCTGGCGATCAGGCGTTCCAGGTTTCCTCCCCCTTCGGTTCGCTCGCCGGTCACCCCCATCTCGGCCACCGCATAGACGAACACCGGATCGGCATCGACCACTGCGGCGATCCTCGACTCGTCGGACATCGGAGCCGCGAACTGCACCACTCCGATCCCATGCCTCGAACCGGCCGCCCGCAGGGGGCCGGACTCTTCGACCGGCAGGTCCGGCACGATGATCCCGTCGGCCCCGGCCTCGGCCAGGGCTCCGCAGAACCAGTCCACCCCTCGTCGGAACACCGGGTTGGCGTAGGTCATCGCCAGCACCGGGCTACCGAGGGCCGCCACCTGTCGAACGATCCCCAACGCCACCTCGATGGTGGTCCCCGCCCGCAGTGCGGTGTCGCTACCTCTCTGGATCACCGGACCGTCCATCAGCGGATCGGCATATGGAATGCCAACCTCGAATCCGTCCGCTCCAGCACGAAGCATCGCCTCGAAGAGTTGCGCGGACGATGGCGGATTCGGCAAGCCGGCGGTCATGAACGGGAGCAACGCCGCCCGGCCCTCACCGCGCCTTCGTTCGAAGAGCTCGGTCAGCCGGTTACCGCCCATCAGCCCTCCTCGCGATGGGCGCCGATGGTGTCCACGTCCTTGTCGCCCCGCCCGGACACGTTGACTAGCACCGTCTTGCCTTTCAACCGGCCGGCCTCACGCTCGAGCCAGGCGATGGCGTGGGCGCTCTCCAACGCCGGGATGATCCCCTCGGTCTTCGCCAGCAGTTCGACACCGCGCAGCGCCTCTGTGTCGGTCACCGACTCGTAGCTCGCCAGTCCACTCTGGTGGAAATATGCATGTTCGGGACCGACACCGGGATAGTCCAAACCCGCCGAGATCGAGTGGGCTTCGAGCACCTGGCCGTCGTCGTCCTGAAGCATGTAGGTCCGGGTCCCGTGGAGCACGCCCGGTGAGCCGGCGCCAATCGATGCCCCATGGCGACCGGTCTCGATCCCGTCTCCGGCCGCCTCGATACCAACCAATTCGATCCCCTGGTCGGCGAGCGGGTAGAAGATCCCCATGGCGTTGGATCCACCGCCGACACACGCCACGACCAGGTCGGGGCGATCGTCGCCGAGCTGGTAGAGGACCTCCTCCCCGATCACCTTCTGGAACTCGCGCACGATCCACGGGAACGGGTGAGGTCCGACGACCGACCCGATTATGTAGTGGGTGTCCTCGACGCTGCTCACCCATTCCCGCATCGCCTCTGACACTGCGTCCTTCAACGTGCCGGCCCCGGATGTGACCGGAACGACCTCGGTTCCCAGGATTCGCATCCTCAGCACGTTGAGCGCCTGGCGCCGCACATCCACCTCGCCCATGTAGACCGTGCAGTCGAGTCCGAGTTTGGCGGCCGCAGTCGCGGTGGCGACACCGTGCTGTCCGGCACCGGTCTCGGCGATCACCCGCGGCTTTCCCATGCGGCGGGCGAGCAAGCCCTGGCCGATGGCGTTGTTGATCTTGTGGGCTCCGGTATGCGCCAGATCCTCTCGCTTCAGGAGGATCCGGAACCCGAGCGCATCCGACAGACGGCGCGCCTCGTGAAGCGGGGTAGGCCGGCCGACGAAATCCCGCAGGATCTCTCGGTACTCCCCGACGAACGCCGGGTCGGACCATGCCTGCTCGAACTCCGTCTCGAGCTGGCGGAGGGCCGGCATGAGCGTCTCCGGCGCGAACCGACCGCCGAACTCTCCAAAGCGTCCTTGATTGTCGGGCCGGCTCAGTCTGAGTCCGCTCACGTCTTCTTGGCTCTTTCGACGAAGGCTTCGATCAAGGCGGGGTCCTTGGTTCCGGGAGAGGACTCTAGGCCGCTCGATGCATCCACTCCCCAGGGATGGAGAGCCATCACGGCCTCACGGATGTTGTCAGGTCCGAGTCCGCCCGCCAGCACCCATTCCCGATCCATGTCCGGGATCCACTCGGGGTCGATTCGGAGGCCGGTGCCGCCCTCCAGGTCGGGATGGTGTCGGTCGAGCAGCGGGATCTGGTCGGATGGGACTTCCCCTGCGACGCCTTCCGGCCCCAGCAGCATCGGCCCCACCCTCACCGGCCGCAGCACCGCGAGGCCGGCCTTGACCGCGGCGGCGGCGGTATGCGCCGCCCGCTCACCGTGCGGCTGAATCCCGGCAGCACCGATGTAACCAGCCAGGTCGAGCGCCTCACTGGGTCGGGCCCCGACCAGAACCAGATAGACGGGCAGCTCCGAGCCTGCGGCGAGTCGCCGGGCCAGGTCGGGTTCGACCCGGCGAGGGGAGTCGGCCAGCACCAGTCCGATGGCATCGGCTCCGGCCGCGGTCGCCACGGCTATGTCCGAGGCCCGCCGCAGGCCGCACACCTTCACCCAGGTCATGATGCCGCCACCGTTCAGCCCCGCATCGCGGCGATCAGCGCGGCCGGGTCGTCCGACCTGACCAGGCTCTCGCCGACGAGCACGGCGTCGAACCCCGCTTTGCGCATCCGGGCCGCATCGCCGGCGTCGAACACCCCGCTCTCCGCCACGATGACCTCGGCTGCGGTCAACATCGGTGCCAGCCGCTCCGAGGTGGCCAAATCGACTTCGAACGTAGCGAGGTTGCGGTTGTTGACCCCGATCACCGAAGCTCCCGCGCCCAGCGCCCTCTCGGTCTCCGGTTCATCGTGCACCTCGACGAGCGCCGTCACTCCGGCATCCCGGGAAACATCCAGTAGTGCGGTCAGATCATGATCTTCGAGTGCGGCGACGATGAGGAGTACGGCGTCGGCGCCGATCGAACGCGCCTCCCAGATCTGGCGGGCGTCGAGCGTGAAGTCCTTCCGGATGATCGGAAGGTCCGACGCGGCTCGAACCTCAGCCAGGTCTGCGTTCGAGCCGGAGAAATATTCTGGTTCGGTCAACACAGAGATGCAGGCTGCCCCGCCGCTGGAATATCGACGTGCCTGCTCGACCGGATCGAGGTCGGAGGCGAGGACACCGCGAGAAGGCGACCGGCGCTTGACCTCGGCGATCACTGCCAGACCATCACCCTTCAGCGCCGCTGCGAAGTCGCGAGGTGGTGGGGCGGCGAGTGCGGCAGAGCGGTAGTGAGCCAGAGATCTCATCGCTTCCACCCGGAGACGGGTCGACGCGAGGATCGGTCCGAGCATCGTCACGGGGACCGCCGAACATCGGCGCACGGGTCGATCACACTCGCTCCAGGACCTCGGCGACGACCTCGACATCGTTTGTCCGGACCACCACCCTCGAACCAGGCTCGATCTCTCGTCTAACCATCCCCAAACCCATCGCACCGCCGGCAGAGGAAGCGACCGACGTGAGCGAGCCGACCACCTTTTCGTCTGCCACGATCTCGCCACCGGCCAGATCCAGGCCCGGTTGTTCCAACCGCAACCGGCGGAGATGACGGTTGACATGACCGCGGCTGTCGATCCTGGCCACCAGTTCCTGCCCGAGATAGCAGCCCTTCTCGAACGACACCGCCTCGGTCACCAACCCGGTCTCCTGCGGGATCGTGTTCTCGTCCACGTCGATCCCGTAGGCCGGTTCCCCAAAGCCGATTCGTGCCGCCGTCAGCTCATCGAAATCGCCGCGCTCCCAATCGGCCGGAATCGCGGCACCGACACCGATCACCACGTCCAGTTCCAATGGAGCGAGCACGACACCTGGGCCCCGCTCGACCGCGTTCCCGGGATTCAGACCCGAGTCCGCAGCGACTCCGGCTCCCCAAGCCTCCCAGGTGGTTTCGTCCGTCTGGACCACCTCCACCTTGACCCGGATCCGGTAGTTGAGTAGGTCGGAGGCCACGGTCTCGCCCGAGCCGCGATCGGACACCAGGAGGATCCGATCGGCGGCCAGCCTCGCCACCCAGAGGAGGGCGCGGAGTTTCCCCTGCGGGCCGAGAAGGAACGATCGCCGCACCTCACCGTCGCTCATCCCCTCGAGGTCCTGACTCAGCAGTCCATGGAGGAACGACACCGCGTCGGTTCCGGTCACCCACACGGCATCACGGGTGTCATCGAAGAAGCGCCGGCTCATGTGAGGGTCTCCGCCCGAGCAAGGGCGTCGAGGACTGCTGCCGCTTTGTGCATCGTCTCGTCGAACTCCGCGCCGGGATCGGAGTCGGCCACGATCCCGGCCCCGGCCTGCACCCAGGCCGTTCCGTCGGCGATCACCACCGTTCGCAAACAGATGCAGGTGTCGACATTGCCGCTGAAGTCGAGATAGCCGGCGGCACCTGCGTACGGGCCGCGCGCCACCGGTTCGATCTCGTCGATCAACTGGATGGCGCGTACCTTCGGCGCCCCGGAGACGGTCCCGTGCGGGAACGTGGCCCGAATCACATCCACCGGACCGACCCCGGGTCGCACCTTCCCGGACACCCCGGAAACGATGTGCAGCACATGGCTGTAGCGCTCGATCACCATCAGGTCGTCGACGTGCACCGAGCCGAACTCGCAGACGCGCCCGAGGTCGTTGCGAGCGAGGTCGATCAGCATGGTGTGCTCGGCCCGTTCTTTGGGGTCGGCCAACAGCTCTTCCTCGAGACGTCGATCTTCGTCTTCCGTCTTGCCTCTCGGGCGGGTACCGGCGATGGGGCGGGAATACGCCATCCCGTCACGCACCCGGGTCATCAGTTCGGGTGAGGAGCCGAGCACGGTGACTTCGCGGTCCCGCACGAAGAACAAGAATGGCGATGGGTTGATCAGCCTCAGCGCCCGGTAGACCGAGAACGGGTCGCCCGCGAACTCGGTAGCGAGGCGTTGCGAGATCACGACCTGGAACGCCTCACCCTCGACGATCGACCGCTTGATCGCACGGACCGCATCCTCGAAGGCCGGCCGTTCGAAAGTGGAGCTGAAGTCGGGTCTCGCGGCATCCTCGACCACTTGTTTGATCTCATACGGATCTGATTCGCCGAGACGTCCGATGTCCCGCTTCAGAGCCGCGACCGCCGCCTCGTACTCGGAAGTCGGATCGCTGCCCACGAACACGTTGCGGACCATCACGATGGTCTGACGTACCCGGTCGACCGCCGCCAGAGCGCCGACGAACTGCCACACCATGTCGGGAAGGCCTCGGTCATCGGCCGGCTTGTCGGGAAGATGTTCTATGAACCGAACGCAGTCGTATCCGAGATAGCCGACAGCGCCGGAGTGAAGCGGCGGCAATCCCGGCAGGTCGGGGGTGGAAAAGCGACCGATCAAGGCTTCGAGAACCGCCAGCGGGTCGCCGGCGGGTAGCTCGGTGGAGTCGTCGTCCACCTGGCAGACGCCGTCGTGGCTTCGAAGCGTGAAGACCGGATCCCATCCGACGAACGACCACCGCCCCCACCGCTCCCCGCCCTCCACCGATTCCAGGAGGAAGCCGGGTCGGTCACCGACGAGCTTGTCGAACACCGAGACCGGGGTGTCGCGGTCGGCCATGAGCTCCACAACGAGTGGCACCACAGAATGGCGCCCGGACAGGGCCAGGAATTCCTCGAGTGTCGGGATGACGTTCACAGCCGGCAGGCTATACGGGTGCTGCGAGTACGATCCACCGTGCCGTGACCGATCGTCGGTACGACTTCGGGAAGAACTGGGCTCGCTATATGGCCGACATGCCAGAGGCGGCGCTCGAACAGGCCCGCGAGAGCCTAAGAAAACATGTTGGGGACGTAGCAGGTGGTTCATTCCTCGATATTGGATGCGGTTCAGGAATAATGTCGGTTGCGGCGCTGGACCTCGGAGTCACGAAGGTCACAGCCGTCGACTTCGATCCCGTGGCAGTTGACGTAACACGCTCGATGTTGCGGCAGTACCACCCTGAAGCCGACTGGCACGTCTTCCGAGCGGACGTTCTGCAAGACGATTTCGATACCCACGACTTTGTTTACTCCTGGGGGGTCCTCCACCACACCGGAAACATGAGCAGCGCTATAACGCGCACTCCCCGTTGGGTTGCAACAGACGGAGTGGTTGTGATCGGTATCTACAAGAAGTACCCATCTTGTCGCTTTTGGACAAAGGTGAAGCGCTGGTACGTCAGAGCACCAAGCTTCCTCAAGCTCCTGTCACGGATTGCATACGGAACCGCCGTCCTTGCATCCCTGGCAGTCCAAGGTCGCAACCCCGTGATCTACGTTCGAACGTATTCACGCCAGCGCGGTATGAGCTGGCGCCGCGACATCGATGATTGGCTCGGTGGTTACCCCTACGAGTCGGCTTCCGTCGAAGACGTGACGCAGATCGCTTTTCAGGCGAACCTCGGACTCGAAGCTGTGTTCCCGGCCCCCGACGGAAGAGGACTACTTGGATCAGGGGTACAGACCTACCGCTTCAAAGTCATCGGAACAGACGCCCACCGTTAGTGATCTGAATTACACCCTCGATCAGATCGCGGCCAGCCGCTCCAGGATCGGGATGGCGGAGAAGATCCGCTGGAAGAACGACGAGAGCTGGAACACATTGTTGGTGACCAGCAGCACACCGAACGCCGTCATCAGCACCCCTCCCGTGACGTTGATCGGCTTCAGCCAGCGCCCCATCGCTTTGACGCTTCGGAGGGCCTTCGACACACCGAGGCCGGCGAGGACGAACGGCACGCCCATCCCCATCGAGAAGAAGAACAGCAACAGCATCCCGAGGGCGACGGTCTCCTGGGTGGCGGCTACGGCCAGTACCCCGGTGAGGATCGTCCCGATGCACGGCGACCATCCGAAACCGAACGCGACTCCCATCACCGGCGGCGCCCAGTTCCCCAAGCGGGAAGGGCGCACGTCGATCCGCCGCTCTCTGGACAGGAAGCCAAAGATGCCGCGGTTGGTGAACGACATCCCGATCATGACGATCCCGAACACGATCACGAGCGCGCCCGCCACCCGGTTGATGGTGCTCTGATTCGTGAGGAGCAACTCGCTGATTCCCGTAGCCAATGCACCACTGGCGACAAAGACGACCGTGAAACCGAGCACGAAGAGAACGGTGGTTCGGAGCATCCGGCCGCGGGATGCATCGCCGGCCTGGAGGTCGGCCACCGAATAGCCCGACATCAGACCGAGGTAGCCGGGCAGGAGTGGCAGAACGCACGGCGAGAGGAAGGCCAGAAGGCCTCCACCGAATGCGATCGCGAGCTGGAGCCCTATCCCGAGTTGGGTGAATTCCATGCCTTCCTCAACGGGTCGTCCGCGAACCATGTTCCCATGTGCACGGAGTTTCTCGAATCGTCATCGCTCCGCCCTACGCTGACCGCCCGTTGCGCAGCATCTTCCAGGCCCTGTTTCCGGTTCACCGGTTAGCCCCCGAGCATCGACGCTTGCTCTGGTTGACCGCGTCGGTGGCCGTCGTCCAGGGATTTGCCCAGGCCCACCTCTCGGCGTTGGTCCCGTTCACGAGGTTGGCGCTCGGGCTGACCGAGGCCGACATGAGCCTCGTGCTCTCGATCACCAGGTTTGCCTCCCTCGGTGCGATCGCCCTGTCGTGGTGGAGCGACCGCTCGGGACGGCGCCGGCCCTATCTCGTGGCTGTGGCCATCCTGGTGGCCTCGACCGGTGCCACGGGCCTGGTGTCGACAGCCGAGGCCTTCACGACATTGCAGTCGATCGCTCGCCTCGCAACCGCCGCAGTCGGCACCCTCGGGGTGGTGCTGATCGCCGAGAGCCTCCCTGCCGACTGCAGGGCATTCGGAATCGGAACCTATGCCGCCGCAGCCTCCCTCGGAGCAGGCGGCGGACAACTGATGCTGCTGGTCGCCGGACGCGGCCCTGAGGCGTGGCGTATTCCCTTCCTGGTGACGACCCTGGGATTCCTGGCGCTGCCCTGGTTCCGCCGTGTCGGCGAGTCACCACTCGTTGAGCCGGACAAGGCGAATCGGGTGCCACTCCGCCCCCTCCTGACCGGTCGCGAAGCCCCAGTGTTCTGGATTTCAGGGGTAGCGGGATTGGCTGCGGCCGCCCTCCCGGCGGTCTCACTCGCATTCACCAACGAGCGGCTCATCAACGGACTCGGACTCAGCACCGGCGTGGCCGCAACTCTCGCCCTCTCGGCAGGCACCATTGGCGGTCTTGGATTCTGGATCGGCGGACGCCTGGCCGACACGTGGGGACGGCGACCGATGACTGTGGTGTCGATCGCTGCTGCGGCCTTTGGTGCCATGTGGCTGTTCTCGACCGAAAACCTGCTGTCGGTGTGGTTCGCGATCGTGATTGGCGCCTTCGGGAGTTTCGCCTACTTGCCGGCGGCCGCAGCTCACCGGACGGAGTTGTTCCCAACCGAAAACCGAACCACCGCCGGCGCAATGGGCGGCTACCTGGCGACCATCGGCTCGGCGCTCGCTCTGGGTGCGGGACGACTCACGATCGCCGAGTTCGGACTCGCGAACACCGTGCGGGTGATGGCGATTCCGAGTGCCGTCGCCATCGGCCTGACCCTGCTGCTGCCCGAAACCCGCGGTCAGTTACTGAGGGGGGCTCGGACGTGAGCCCGGCCCAGCACCGCGAGTCGCCCCAGGACCATCGCGGTCATCGCCCACCACACCCCGGACAACCCCCAACCGAATCCGAGTGTCGCCCCGAGCGTGAACACCACGCACACAAATCCTGCGAATGTCGATCTCGCCAGGAGGCGCACCGACAGCGTGGCCAAGAAGATCCCATCCAGGACGAACAGAGCCGCGGCCGGAGGCTGCATAAGAGCCATGATCGGGACCACTCCGGCGACGGCCGCAATCACTGCGACGTCGTCTGAGAACCATCCACCGAGCACCGGTCCCACCAGGAACATCGCCGCCGCGAGCGCGCCGCCCGCCCACCAGCCCCACCTGAGCAGCCGGCCGGCCAGACGCTTTGCTTCCGCTTCGTTCCCCGCCCCCAACAACCCGGCGATGAGGGTCTGGGCTGCAATGGCCAGGGCGTCGACGATCATCGCCAGCAGGAACCAGACCTGGCTCACGATCTGATGAGCCGCCACCTCGACGGTCCCGATCCTGGCGGCGACCGCAGTCGCAGCCGTGAGGGACAGTACAAGTAGCAGGGTGCGGACGATGAGAACCGACCCGGTCCGCATGAATGGAGCCAACTCCGACAGTGTCACCCGTTCCCGCGGCCAGCGCTCGGCGACTCCCCGACGGTGGAGCAGCACGAGGAAGATCGCCGCTCCAACCCACTGGGCGATCAGGGTTGCGGCTGCCGCCCCCTCGATTCCGAACCCGGCCACGAAAATGAGAACCGGGTCGAGGATCAGGTTGACGGCGTTGATGACCAGGGTGACGTAGAACGGCGTACGAGTGTCCTCGAACCCCCGAAACGCCCCGTTGGCGGCGGTGATCAACAGCACCGCAGGCAGGGCGAAGGAACGAATCATCAGATACGACAGCGCCGGTCCGACGACCTCGTCGGGCGCCTGCATCGCGGTCACGAACCAGGTGGAGCCGACGAGCAGGACGACGGTGAACGCGACACCCAGAAGGGTCGCAAGGGTCAGGGCCCTGCGGACGACCCTTCCGGACCCGGCGATGTCTCCGGCGCCGCGAGCCCGGGCAACCATCGGGGTGGTTGCATAGGCAAGGAAATTGAAGACTGCGAAGGCGAAGCCGAAGATCGCCGAGTCCACGCCAAGGGCAGCCAGTTCCACCGTCCCCAGGCGCCCGACGAACGCGGTGTCCACCAGGGAAAGCACCGGGTCGGCAGCGAGTGTGGCCAGCGCCGGCACCGCCACCGCCAGCACCCGACGGTTCGATACCGACTGCACCGTCACAGCGGCTTGTCCGGCCATGGGCACAGAGGGCGCATCTCGCACTCGGAGCACAACGGCCGGCGAGCGTCGCAGACGTCCCGACCGAACTGGATGAATCTCATCGAGACCCCAGCCCAGTTGCGGCGCGGGAAAACGGCTTTCAGGTCCTGTTCTATCTTGACCGGATCCTGACTCCTCACGAGTTCGAGTCGATTGGTCACCCGGCGAACGTGGGTATCGACGGCGATGGCCGGAGTTCCCCACGCCTCGGCCAAGACGACCGAAGCCGTCTTCCGTCCCACGCCTTTCAACGTCACCAGTTCGTCGAGGGTCCGGGGCACCACCCCGGCGAACCGGTCCACGAGATCGGCAGCCAGTTCCACGATCGCGGACGACTTCTGCCGGTAGAAGCCGGTCGAGAACACGATCTCCTCGACCTCGGCGAGGTCGGCCCCGGCGAGGTCCTCGGGTCGTGGGTAGCGGCCGAACAGCACCGGCGTCACCCGGTTGACGGTGTCGTCGGTCGTCTGAGCGGACAACACCGTGGACACGAGCAACTGCCAGGGGTCGCGGTAGTCCAGAGCGGTCGAGATTTCCGGGTACCGGCGCACCAGACGGTTCCAGATCGAACGGGCGCGGCCACGTTCGGCAGCTGTGGGGATGGATCCGTCCGAGCGGGCGATCGCCATGAGGCCGGGAGTGTATCCCGGGTAGGCTTGCCCGCCATGAGCCAGGCCCTCAAGCATGCGATCGCCACCCGGGCCCGAGTCGAGGGCGAGATCGTCTTGGTCGACGGCTTCCTCAATCACCGGGTGGAACCAGGCTTGATCGACGATATCGCTCTGTTCCTGGCCGGCAGGCTCGGACCCTGCGAGGCAGTCGTGACCTCGGAGGCGTCCGGGATCGCCCCGGCGTACGCCGTCGCCGAGGCGCTCGAGGTTCCGATGGTATTTGCGAAGAAGCGGACGGCGCCGACCCCTGACAGCCACCACCGCCAGATCCACTCCCCGACCAAAGGTGATCAGCCGTGGTTGGTGCTGTCACGCACGGCCATCTCCGGGCTGTCCCGGGTGGCAATCGTGGACGATTTCCTCTGGGGCGGACGGACCGCGCTGGCGTTGGTCGAGATGCTGCGCGAGGCCGACATCGTGGTCACGGGAGCCGGGTTCTGCGTCGAGAAGACCTTCGGGGATGGCAGGCGCCTGCTGGAAGAGGCCGGGGTCTCGGTGTCCTCGGCCGCCACCATCACGGGCATCGTCGACGGGATACCGATTGTCACCTGACGTCGCAGCCGTCGTCGACCGGGTTCGGGCCGCGTACGGGAACCACTGTTTCGCCTGCGGACCCGACAACGAGATCGGCTTGCACCTCGAGTTCCTCGACCTCGCCGACGGAGTGGTTTCCGCTCGGTTCGCGGCCCGGGATGACTTCCGGGGGGCGCATCAGCTGCTTCACGGTGGAATCGCGGCGACGGCTCTCGACGAGCTCCTGGTGTGGGCCGGAATCCTGGTGGAGGACGTCATGACGGTCACCGGCACGCTCGACCTCAGGTTCCGGAAGCCCGTGGAGGTAGGCGGGTTCATCACCGGGCAGGCGAGAGTGGTCGAGCGATCGGGGCGCAGGTTGCGGCTCTCGGGCGAGTTGGTCATAGATGGTCGCTCGGCGGTCGAGGCCCAGGGCCTGTACCTGGTAACCACCGCGGTTTCCGACCTCTGACCGGGTAGCGTCTCGACCGTGATGCGTGCCGACCGATCCGCACTGGCCGCGCTTGCGTTCGCGGCCTTCATGTTTGGGATCACCTTCGTGGTGATCAAGGATGCCGTCGCCGGGTTTCCGCCGCTGGCATTCGTGGCGTGGCGGTTCCTGCTCGGAGGAGTGGCGCTCGCGATCCTGGCCTTCCCCGGCCGTTCGGACCTCTGGAAGGATGGGACGATCGGAGGGGTACTGCTGGCGATCGGTTTCGGATTCCAGACCGTAGGACTCACCACCACCGGTGCATCGAACTCGGCCCTCATCACGGGCCTGTACGTCGTCTTCACGCCATTGCTCGTTGCCCTCCTGGCGAAACGCGCTCCGAAGCCGCTGGTGACCATCGGAGCCATGGTGGCGTTCATCGGCATCGCACTCCTCACTGCTACAGACGGACTCCGGCTGGAGGCGGGAGATACCTACACCCTCGGATGCGCGGTGTTCTTTGCAGCCCACGTCACCTTCCTGTCACGGGCGGCCCACCGGCACGCCGTGGTGCCGTTTGCCGCGGTGCAGCTGCTGGTGACGGCGGTCCTCGCAGGGGGCGCTTCGCTGATCCTCGAAGGGCCGACCTTCCCACCCCGGGAAGTCTGGCCGGCACTCCTGTTGACCGGGATAGGGGTCAGCGCTCTGGCGTTCCTCCTCCAGATCTGGGCCCAGACGATCGTCGAGGCGTCCCGGGCGGCGATCGTCTTCAGCCTCGAACCCGTCTTCGGAGTCGCCTCGGCTGCCATCCTGTTGGGGGAGCGTCTGTCGGTCCGTGGTTGGGTCGGGGCGGCACTCGTCCTGGCCGCGATCAACGTCGTTCTGACCAAGGGTGAGGACCCCCGAACCCTCGAAGCCGAGTTGGTCAGTCCGCCTGTGTGACGACGCCCGTGTCAGGCGGACATCGACGCCCCGCGCCGTGACCGGTTGCGATGTTCGATGTGCGTAGCGATCCGAAAACCGGAAAGCACCAGGAACAGACCTACCGACAGCGCGATCGTCAGCTCCGGAGCAGCCGTGTATGGATTGCGACAGGTGGTCACTCCCCCAGGGCACAGCCCGAAGCCGGTGCCTCCATCGGCTAGGTCGAGGAGGACGAGCAGCGGGAACGCTGCCAGCAGCACCGCCAGCAGCGTGAGCACGATCCTCACGCCTCGAACCACCTGTCGAACGTCCATGGAGACGGCCACGTTACCCCCACCGACGACCTCCCCTCGGCAAGCCGTAGAATCCGTCTCGTGAACTATCACCGGGAAACCTTCACTGCCGAAGAAGAGGCGGTGCTGCATCGGTTCTTCACCAACACCGACCTCCCTGTATTTGCCCTGATCAACCTCCCCGAGGTGGTGAAGGGAGCCCTCTTCGCCCGCTATTCGCGTTCGGCCAAGTCGATCCGGCGGCTGTTCCTGGACGAGTTCGTGGCCGACCCCGACACCGGGATCGAACTGATCGCCTCGACCGACGACCCGCTGGTGGATCTTCGCAAGGCCGAACAGCTGTATCAGCGAGTGTTCTTCGAATACGGCGACGACTCCGTCGCCCAGTTGGGCGGAACCCATCTCGCCTGCGAACAGGCGTCGAACGTGTTGACGAAGGTCCTCGAGCGGGGCCGTCTGGCCGCATACCTCGAGCAGTCGACTCGCTACATCGCCTACGACGCCAAGCTCGGAGACCGCTATCGATACCTCGTGCCGGCCGAGATCGCGGCGTCGCATTTCGCCGATCGGTACGAAGCGTTCATGAATCGGACCTTCGACGTGTACTCACACCTGGTCGATGACATGCGGCAGGTCTACGAAGAGCGATTTCCCAAGGAACCCGACGATTCGAACTTCGTGTGGACGTCGACGATCCGCGCCAAGGCGTGCGATGCCGCCCGTGGACTCCTTCCGGCATCGACGCTGTCAAACGTCGGGATCTACGGAACCGGGCAGGCCTACGAGATGTCGCTGCTGCGCATGCAAGCCCATCCTCTCGCCGAGGTCCGCGAATACGGGACGATGATGCTGACGGAGCTCCGGAAGGTGATCCCTTCCTTCCTCACGCGTGTCGACCGTCCGGATCGGGGGGGTCGCTGGTCGCAGTATCTACAGGAGATCGGTGAACGGCTCGACGAATCCGCCGCCGAGTTCGACGTCGACCCCGAGCCTCAGGGGTGGAGCGTCACCCTCACCGACTGGGACCCGGACGCAGAGACGAAGATCGCCGCCGCCGCCCTCTATCCCCACGTCCAGCTGTCGGACGGCTTCCTTCAACAACTGGTGGCATCCATGACCAACCACGGTCGCGAGCGGCTGCTCCGCGAAGCCATCGGCAACCGCGACAACCGCCGGCACAAACCGGGACGGGCGTTCGAGCGGACCGCCTATCGATTCGATGTCGTGTGCGACTTCGGCGCATTCCGCGACCTGCAGCGGCACAGGATGCTCACCCTGGAATGGCAACGCTTCACCACCCGACTCGGGTTCGACCTGCCGGATGACATCGATCTGGCCGGCTACGGCCAGATCTGGGATGACATCACCGGCGAAGCCGCCGAACTGTACGAAGACCTGGCGGGTGCCTTGGGACTCGACGTAGCTCAGTACGTGGTGCCATTCGCCGCCAATGTGCGGTTCTCGATGGAGATGAACCCGAGAGAGGCCTTCCACCTGCTCGAGTTGCGCAGCCAGCCGGCCGGACACATCGCCTACCGGCGGGTCGCCCAGGAGATGCACCGACAGATCGCCGAAGTCGCCGGCCATCGATTGATCGCCGACGCGATGGGGTTCGTCGACCACGATGACGTTGACCTCGAGCGGCTCGAGTCGGAGAGACGGGCAGAGGATCGCCGGGCCTCCGCCCAAGGCAGCAGCTGATCCCCAGCAGTTGATCTCCAGCAGTTGATCTCCAGCAGTTGATCTCCAGCAGTTGATCCCCCGATGTGCCCGACGGCGTTCGGACCTGATTTAGCATCTGCGCATGACGGAATTCGACGTAGACGCATTCCTCGACCGATTCCGGGAGCGCGCCGAGGCCGTAAAGGGTCGGCCGCTTCCGCCGGTTGCAGGCGACGAGCGCAAGAAGTTCATCAGCCAGGCCGAGACCGACTTCATGGACTTCTCGCTCATCGGAAGGGCCGGCTGGAGCGTCGAGGGTGGCGAGCTCGTGATCCGCATCCCGCTCGGCTGACGTGTTCGACTCCCCTCTCGTCCTCGTCTCAGGGAAGGGCGGGGTAGGAAAGTCCGCGGTTGCGGCGGCGATCGCTCTCGCCGCACAACGCGCCGGCAAGCGGGTCTTGGCCATCGCCATGATCGGAGATGGCGGCGGGCTGGCCGCCCACCTCGGCGCGGCGCCGCTCGATTTCAAACCGACCGAGGTGAGACCCGGCCTCTCGGCCCTGGTGGTGGACCGGGCCAAGGCGATGATGGAATACCTTCAGATCCAGATCGGTATCCCCGCCCTGACGGCCTTCGCCCCTTTTGCCCGCGCCTTCGACGTCCTGGCTTCGACCGCACCGGCGATCCGCGAGATCGTGACCATCGGAAAGGTGGTCTACGAGGTGCAACAAGGGGAATACGACCTCGTCGTGGCCGACGCGCCCCCCAGCGGCCAGATCGGCTCGTATCTCCGAGCGATGAAGACGATCGGAGAACTGGTCCCCTCGGGACGGATCCTCGAACAGGCCGCGTGGATGCGCGAGATCCTCGAGGAGCGCACCACGCTGGCGCTGGTCTCGATTCCAGAAGAGCTCCCGGTGACCGAGACGCAAGAGACGATGGCCCAGGTGAAAGAGGAGAGCGAGGTGGCCGCGCTCCGAGTGATCTCGAACCGCGTCCTCCCGGTGCTGAGCACCGATCGCGAGTCGCTCCCAAGCGGCAGGGCGGGAGACGCGGCGCGACTTCATCTCCAGCTCCAGGACGAACAGGCCCATTGGCGCGGAGAGCTGCCGGCCGACCTGGATCTTCCGTATCTCTTCGGCGTTGTGACCCCCACCGAGGTAGCAGTCCGTCTGTCCGAGAAGCTCGGAGCTTCGGTATGACCAGGGCCGTGCTCGTCACCGGAGGCGGCGGCGTCGGCAAGACCACGTTGTCGGCGGCAATGGCGGTGACAGCAGCTCGCAATGGCGTGAGATCGCTGGTGGTCACGGTGGATCCGGCTCGGAGGCTGGCCGACGCCCTGGGGGCGGACTCGATTGGAGCCGAGCCAACCCCCCACCCGACGGAGAAGAACCTGTGGGCGGCGATGATCGACGCCGGCGCCTCCTGGGCCGGGGTCGTGAGGAACTATGCCGACCCATCGGTGGCTGACAGACTTGTAGACAACCCGTTCTTCGCCGCCGCCAGCAACCATTTCCCGGCCTCTCAGTCATTTGCCGCCGCCGAGGAGGCCACTCGCCTGGTCGAGGCGCGTGCCTGGGAACTGGTGGTGATCGACACGCCGCCCGCCGTGGGTGGAATCGACTTCCTCACCGCGCCGGCACAGATGACCGATCTCGTCGGCGGGCGTCTGCTCCGCTGGCTCACGGGCGGACGGCTACCTGGGCGGCGGTTCTTCTTCGACCGAACGGCGCGACCGGTGCTCCGGATCGGCGACCAGGTTCTCGGTGCCTCGCTCCTCGAAGGAGTGGCAGAGTTCCTGATGGATCTCAGGACGACGTATGACGGCGTCGCCCACCGCTCCAAGGAGATCGAATCCCAGATGAGAAAGGCGGCGACGATCGTGGTCTCCACTGCCGACCCGACGCCGATCCGTGAGGCGGTTCGGTTCTTCCGGGAGCTGCCGGAAATCGCCTCCCGCCCTAAGGCGGTGGTGTTCAACCGAACGCTTCCGACGGATTGGATCGGAGCACGACCGGGCAGGGTGCGGGTGGAACTCGCCGAAAACCTGTCCCGATGGGGACGGGAAGCGCAACGTCAGCAGGACCTGATCGGAGAGTTCGCCGGGCGGTATCGCACCGACCTGACCAAGATCCCCTGGCGGCCGGAGCCTCCGACCGACATCGACGGCCTGGCCGGTCTGATGGAATCGGCGGATGGATTCGACCTCATGTCGCTCTGTCTTGTGGGGGGCGACCCCCACACCCCCGCCCGGTCCTGACGACAACGACCCGGTCGTCACCCGGCCGCTCAAGGACAGATGAACCCAACCACCCCGATCCCCGTTTGCCTTGCCGGCAGCTGGTGGCCCGTGGCCGGTGGCCGGTGGCCGGAGGCCCGTGACTCGGGACTCGCGACCCGCGACCGGTTGATTGGCGGCCGCGGCCGCCATCAACCTACGGCTCGTGGCCCGAGTAGTTCTCTCAACTCGGCGTAGAGCGCCGATCGCAGCTCCACCCGGTATTCGTCGGACAGTTTCAGCACCTTGTGTGACACCCCATTCACCATATGGAGCATGACCGGAGCGGTCCCGGGGTGATTCACCAGGATCCCCTTCAGACGGGTGACGGTGTCCATCGACATCCGTGTGGCCGGAACCTCCAGGCGGAGCGAGCTGTCGGTGTGGACCGCCAACTCACGGAGACTGCGAGCTATCACCTTGATGTCCTCGCCGCGATGGTCGAGCCTGCCTTCGACTATCAGGATCGCATCCTCCTGCACCAGTTGACCCACCTCGGACACCGTCCTCGGGTAACACAACACCTCCACCGCCCCTTCGAGGTCTTCGAGGCCGAAGAAGAGCATCAGCTTGCCGTCTCGAGTCGTGCGACGCGTGATGCCGGAGACGATTCCGCCCAAAACGACGTTGGCTCCGTCGGCCATGTCCCACAGGGAGGGAACCTTCGCCGCTCCCGACGCTCGCAGTGACGACGCAGCACCCAGCAATGGATGATCGGAGATGTAGAGACCGAGCATCTCTTTCTCGAACCCGAGCTTCGTCTTCTGGGACCACTCCTCGGCGCCGAGGTCCAGGTTCACCGGCTGGTGGACACTCGATTCGGCACCGAACAGCGAGAACTGGCCCATTTCCTCGTTGCGACGCCTCGTGATCACCGCCTCGACGGCCGCTTCGAATCCCAGGAAGAGTGCCTTGCGGCTGGGTACCAGCTGGTCGAACGCCCCCGCCTTGATCAGCGACTCGATCGTCCTGCGGTTGAGGGCGTCGATGTCGACTCGCTCACAGAAGTCGAGGAAGCTCTCGAACGGACCGTCTGCCCGAGCGTCGATGATCTTCTCGACCACCCCCTCGCCCACGTTGCGGACGGCCGACATCCCGAATCGGATCTTTCCGTCGGACACGGTGAAGTCGACATCGGACTCGTTGACATCGGGAACCAGAACGTCCACGCCCATCGAGCGGCACTCGTTGAGATACAGGGCCGTGCGGTCCTTGTCCCGCTTGGTCGACGTGAGGAGCGCGGCCATGTATTCGGCCGGGTAGTGGGCCTTCAGAAAGGCGGTCTGGAACGCCACATAGGCGTAACACGCCGAGTGCGACAGGTTGAATCCGTACCCGGCGAACGGCTCGACGGAATCCCACAGGTCCCTGCCGAGCTTCTCCGGGTGACCGTTGGCAACACATCCGGCGACGAACTTCTCCCTCTCGGCGTCCATCACCGATTTGATCTTCTTGCCCATCGCTTTGCGCAGGTTGTCCGCCTCCGCCATCGAGTACCCGGCGAGATCTCGAGCCACCTGCATCACCTGTTCCTGGTAGGTGATGATCCCGTAGGTCGACTCGAGGAATGGCTCCGTTGCCGGATGCGGGTACGAGACGGGCTTGCGTCCGTTCTTGCGGTCGGCGTACTCGAAGTGCATGTTCTGGCCCATCGGGCCCGGTCGGTAGAGGGCGTTGACGGCGATGATGTGCTCGAAGACCTCCGGCTGGAGAGCCCGGATCAGCGCCCGCATGTTGGTGCCTTCCAACTGGAACACTCCGATGGTGTCGGCTCGCCTCAGGAGCTCGAACGTCTTCTGGTCGTCGAGCGGGACGTTGTCGATGTCGACGTCGACGCCGTGGGTCTTCTTCACCAGCTCGAGACAGCGCTCGATCGTGGAGAGGTTTCGAAGGCCCAGGAAGTCCATCTTAAGGAGCCCCAGCGCTTCAACGGCCCCCATTTCGAACTGTGTGACGACTTCGGCTCCGTCCCCCTTCTGCTGGATCGGGATGATCTCGGTGATCGGCTTCGGGGTGATAACCACCGCCGCAGCATGGATCGAGTCCTGACGCCGCAACCCTTCGAGCCCCTTGGCGGCGTCGATGACTCGCTTGACCTCCGGCTCCGCCGCGTACATCTGGCGCAGCTCGGTGGCAGCCGCGTACCAGTCCTTGATGTCGGCGTCGGAGTCCGGGCCCGGCTCCTCGAAGCACTGGTCGAGCGACGCCTCTTTCCCGAGGATGGCCTGCGGCATCGCTTTGGCGATTCGGTCGCCGACCGCGTAGGGATAACCGAACACCCGGGCGGCGTCCCGGATGGCCTGGCGACCCTTGATGGTGGCGAACGTGATGATCTGGGCGACGTGATCCGAGCCGTACTTCTCGGCCGCGTACCGGATGACATCGGCCCGGTACCGCTCATCGAAGTCCATGTCGATGTCGGGCATCTGCTTGCGACCAGGGTTGAGGAATCGCTCGAAGATCATTCCGTACCGGAGGGGGTCGAGATCGGTGATCCGCAGGCAATAGGCGATGATGGACCCGGCTGCCGAACCACGACCGGGACCGGTGCGGATGCCGTTCTCGCGGGCGTAGCGGATCAGATCCCAGACGATCAGGAAGTATGCCGGGAAGCCCATCTCACCGATGACCCCGATCTCGAGCGCGATCCGAGCCCGGACCTCCTCGGGAAGGGGATCTCCGTAGCGATCCTTGGCACCCTCGAACACCAATTTCTCCAGGTAGGACTGCTCGGTGTGGCCGTCCGGCACGGGGAACGCCGGCAGCAGGATGTTCCCGAACTCGATGTCGACCTCGGCCCGCTCGGCAATCCAGAGCGTGTTGTCACACGCACCGGGGTACTCGGCCTCGGGAAACAGGGCGCGCATCTCGGCGGCGGTCTTCAGATGATGGTCGACGCCGTCGAAACGGAAGCGATTGGGCTCGTCGATGTTGGCGCCGGTCTGGATACACAGCAGCACGTCGTGTGCCTCTGCCTCGGACTGACTGGTGTAGTGGGCATCATTGGTGGCGACCAGCGGTGCCCCGAGGCGCTTGCCGATCTCCACCAGGTCGGGGAGGATCCGCCGCTGGGCCTCGATCCCGTGATCCTGGAGCTCGATGAAGAAGTTGTCCTTGCCGAAGATGTCCTGGAGTTCGGCGGCGGCGCCCAGCGCAGCATCGAAATCGCGATCTGATCGCTGGTTGCCTTCTTCCCGCGAGGCGTCGGGAGCAAGCCATTTGGCGACCTCGCCTCCCAGGCACGCCGAGGTTGCAATGAGGCCCTTCGAATGGGCCGAGAGCAACTCCTTGTCCATCCGCGGCTTGTAGTAGTAGCCCTCGAGGTACGCCCTGGAGGACAGCTGGACCAGGTTTCGATAGCCCTCGTTCGACTCCGCCATGAGAAGAAGGTGGTGTCGATCTCCGCCCCGAGGAGGACGCTCGAAGCGCGATCCAGGGGTCGTGTACGCCTCGATACCCAGAATCGGCTTGACGCCGTTCTTTCGGGCCGCCCGGTAGAAGTCGACCACGCCATACAGGTTGCCGTGATCGGTGATGGCGATGGCCGGTTGCCCGTCGGCTGCGGCGGCCTTGGTGACGTCGCTGACCCGCGCGGCGCCGTCCAGCATCGAGAACTCGGTGTGAACGTGGAGGTGGGCGAACGATCGGCTCATCGGACGGACTTACAACGATGTCATTATGGAACACCCGAACATAGCATCCGCGGCAAGGGGGAACCTGGTCGCGAAAAGCAGCTTGCCGCGACTCCTGGCGCCGGACTCAGAGCTGGGTGGCGACCACCAGCAGAGCGGCCGCCAGCACGCCACTGACCAGCTGGGCGGCAGCGGTGGACCACCCGGACCGACCGAGCGCCGACCACATCTGTCCCAGCAAGAAGCCGCCGGCGAGGCCTCCCAGGTGAGCCTGCCATGAGACCCGGGGAACCACGAACGGGACGATTGCATTCAGGAGCACCAAACCGGTCAACTGGTCGAGGATCCTGCGGCCCTGAGCGGTGTTTCGGTGCCGGTATCCGGAGGCCAGCCACACCCCGACGATCCCGAACACGGCTCCCGACATGCCGACACCGACGTCCCCGGGTTTACCGAGGAAGAAGGCGGCCGCCGAACCGGCGATGGCCGTGGCGAAGAACATGACGGCATACCGCACCGACCCCACCTGTCGCTCCAATTGAAGCCCAAGTTGGTACAAGAGCAATGAGTTGAACGCCACATGGAGCAGGCCGCCATGCAGAAACACGACCGTGAGCATTCGCCACCACTCCCCCTCGGCGATGCCCAGGTTCCACATCGCAAGGCGGTCGGCGATGTCGGCCCACAAAGCCGGCTGCACTCGCGACATCAGATACAGCGCCACCGCAATCGCGATCAGCGAATAGGTCACGGGCGCATCCGCGAAACCGGGGCGCTGGCGGATCCGGCGACCGTGGATGATCACCTGGCGGCCTTGTTCTCGTAGACACTCCGGACATCGCTGACCGACCGACGCCTGGGTAGAGCATTCGCCACAGATCAACCGGCCGCACTCCGAGCAGGACAGTGCGGTCGGGCGATCGGCGTGCCGGTAGCAAGCAGTGATGACGGGGTCTTCCACGAATGCCAAGGGTACCGCGGTCGCACCCCAACTCATCTCGGGTGGTAGCCGAGGTGATACGTTGTGCCGATGGCGATCGGCATCCTCACCGCCGGCGGCGACTGCCCCGGCCTCAACGCAGTGATTCGGGCGGTGGTGGGACGGTGCGCCGGTGCCGATGTGCGGACCGTGGGGATCCTCAACGGTTGGCAGGGCCTGCTGGAGGGGAAATGGCGGCCGCTCGGCCGCGACGACGTCCGGGGTCTGATCGGGCGCGGCGGGACGGTCCTCGGCACCTCACGCATCGATCCCTACGTCCATGGCGACGGCCTCGCCTCCCTGCGCCCCACCATCGAGGCTGCCGATATCGATTCGGTGATCGTCGTCGGCGGCGACGGTTCGTTGCGGACCGCCGCCCGTCTCGGGAAGGAGGGACTCGGCGTGGTCGGTGTTCCCAAGACCATCGACAATGACATCGGGGGCACCGACGTCACATTCGGGTTCGACACCGCCGTTCAGATCGTCACGGATGCCATCGATCGGCTCACCACCACGGCCGAGGCACACAACCGGATCATGGTCGTCGAGGTGATGGGGCGCACGGCAGGGTGGATCGCCGCCGCCGCCGGCATGGCAGGAGGGGCGGAGATCATCCTGGTCCCGGAGCAGGACTACGACATCGGCGAGGTCGCCGAACGGATCCGGCGGCGCCATGAGCGAGGCAGCACGTATTCGATCGTGGTCGTGGCCGAAGGGACACCGTCGCCCACCGGTGCGACCATTGAGCAGGGGCGGGACGCATTTGGCTTCGAGCGCCTCGGAGGGGTGGGCATCTTCGTGGGTGCCGAACTGGAGCGACTTACGGGCTACGAGACGCGGGTCACGGTGCTCGGGCATCTCCAGCGGGGCGGCACCCCCACTGCTTTCGACCGAGTGCTCGCCACCCGAATGGGCGTGCGGGCCGCCGAGTCGGCGATGAACGGCGCATCCGGGGTCATGGTCGCCCTGCGCGGCTCCGAGATCGTCGAAGTCGATTTGGCTGCGGCTTGTGCCACGCCCCGCACGCTCGACCCTGCCCTATACGAGGACGCCACCTGGTTCTTCGCCGGCTCCTAGGCGCTGTCAGTTGCCCTGGAGCGAATCGAGGACCCCCTGGAGATCTCCCGCAAGAGGCGAGTTCACCTCCAGCGGGTCACCGGTGACCGGATGGTCGAATCGGAGCGTTCCGGCATGGAGAAACACACGGGGTGCCTCCACCCGCCACGGGCGGCCGTACCAGGGGTCGCCGAGCACTGGATGTTCGATCGCCGCCAGGTGAACTCTGATCTGGTGGGTGCGCCCTGTCTCGAGCCGAACCTGGAGGAGGGTCACATCATCGAAACGCTCGACCACCCGATAGTGGGTTCGAGCCGGACGTCCGCCGACCGTGACCTTGCGTTTGCGGCGGTCGACCGGGTCGGTCCCGATCGGCGCATCGATCGTCCCGTTCTTCATGTCGATCACCCCGATGACGAGCGCCCAATAGAGACGCTCGATCCGGCGGCGAGCGAGAGCCCGAGTCAGGCTCGTGTGCACCTCCGGCGTTCGAGCCACGATCATGAGGCCAGACGTGTCCCGATCCAGCCGGTGGACGATTCCCCACCGCCCGGAGTCCCCGACACCTTCGAGGTCGGGGTAGGCGTGGAGAAGACCGGAGGCGAGGGTGCCGCTCCTGCGGCCGGCTCCCGGGTGGACAACCAGGCCTGGCGGTTTGTCGACCACAATCAGCCATTCGTCCTCGTAGGCAACACCGAAATCGACCGGCTCGGGCTGGAGGGCAGCCTCCGCCTCCGGCTCCGGGTACACGAGCAGCGCCCCTTCCTTCAATTTGGTCTTCGGCGCCACAACCAGTCCGTCGGCGCTGACGTGACCGCCGACGACCATGGAGCGGGCTGCGGCGCGGCTGACGCCCGCCAACACGGAAAGCACGCGATCGGCGCGTTCGCCGTCGAGATCGGAGGGCACGGTGGCGGTTTTCACCCTCGTTCTGCCTGTCTCGAGGCCTGCCAGGCGGCGATGATCATCAGTACGACACCGACAGTGATTCCAGAGTCGGCCAGGTTGAACACCGGGAAGTTGGGGAATTGGATCCAATCGATCACGTGGCCGTCGAGCAGACCCTCGCCGCGGGCGATCCGATCCACGAGGTTTCCGACTGCCCCACCCATGATCAATCCGAGTCCTACCACCTCGAGCGTCGGTCGTGGCTGGCGCACAGACCAGAGAATCACGCCAACAGCCACGAGCGCGGCCACGCCCAACAGGGTACCCCCGTCCTGGAACATCGAGAATGCGGCTCCGGGGTTCTCGCCGTACGTGAACGTGAGAACGCCCGGGATGATCTCGATGGGCCGGTCGACGAAATGGATCGCCGACAACCGCTTCGTCACGAGGTCGAGAACGACGCCGACCGTCGCCACGACGACGGCCAGAGCGACTCCCGCTCTCCCGCCCCATGGGGGCATCGCGGCCGGCGGGCTCAGTTCTTCTGGGCGCACGAGACGCAGAACGTGGCGTAAGGCAGGACCTCCAGCCTCGCCACCGGGATTGCGTCTCCGCAGCTCTCGCAAACCCCGTAGGTGCCCTGCTCCACCCGAACGAGCGCGTGCTCCACCTTGTGGAGCAGGTCTTGGAGGTTTTTCTCGATCGACAGCTCTTTCTCGTACTCGAACTTCATCGACCCTGCGTCGGCACTCCCCGGATCGGGGCTGCGATCGGCCGACGTCTCGGACTGACGCGCCTCTTCCCGCTCCTGCTCGTGTTCGGCGATGAGTTCTGTGAGGCGCTGGCGCTCCTCGTCGAGCTGGGTCTTGAACTTGTTGAGCGTTGTCTTTGCCAACAACCTGGCCATCTCGCCCTCCCTTCAGGCGGCGCCGCACGATAACAGCCCACTGCGTCTACATGGACAGCCGACGCTCGACTTCGCCCGATTCCATTCCCGTTACGGTGGCCATCTTCGACCGCACCGATAGGCCGGACGACAGTTCGACACGTGCGGGCCTCAACCGTTCTTCCAAGAACGCGATCAGGGCCCGATTGGCTCGCCCATGCTCCGGCGCCGCCGCGACCCGGACTTTCAATGCCCTCCCATGGGCACCGGCGATCTCGGTTCGCGATGCTCCTGGGACTACCCACAGTGTGAGCAGCACCGCACCTTCTTCGTCGCTGAGCCATGTCGGCATCGGTCGATTGTGCACGAAATACAATCCGGCCCCCAACGGGGAGCTCGTTACCATTCCCCGCCGTCCAGTTTGGAGCTGCTCTTGTCCGATTTCCGCCGCGTCGATCCGAAGGTCGATCTCCCGGCCCTCGAACTCGAGGTGCTGGACCTCTGGGACTCGATGGATGCCTTCGCAGAGTCGGTTCGAATGCGCTCCGCCGACAACGAGTACGTGTTCTACGACGGACCACCATTCGCCAACGGGAGCCCCCACTACGGCCACATCCTTGCCGGCGTCATCAAGGACGTGGTCCCTCGCTACTGGACCATGCGGGGATACCGGGTAGAGCGACGATTCGGCTGGGACACACACGGCCTTCCGGTCGAGATGGAAGTCGAGAAGGAACTCGGGATCTCGGGCCCGCAACAAATCGCCGACTTTGGGATCGGCCGCTTCAACGAGGCTTGCCGGGCCCTGGTCGAGAACACCGCCGAGGAGTGGGCGACGATGGTGCGCCGCGTCGGCCGCTGGGTCGACATGGACAACGACTACAAGACCATGGACCCCGACTTCATGGAGTCGGTGTGGTGGGTCTTCAAGCGCCTGTGGGACAAGGGGCTCATCTACCGCGACTTCAAGGTGCTTCCGTACTCATGGGGTGCAACCACGCCGCTGTCGAACTTCGAGGTCAACCTCGGTGGCTACAAGGACGTCGACGACCCGGCGATCACCGTGAAGCTGGAAGTGGTGGATGGAAGCGGCCCGACCCGGGCGGGTGACCACCTGCTCATCTGGACGACCACTCCCTGGACCCTGCCCGGGAACCTGGCCGTGGCCGTCGGCTCGGAGATCGAGTACGCGGCCGTCGTGGTCGGCTCGGAACGGCACTGGCTGGCGGTCTCCCGACTCGGAGCCTACGGGATCGACGAATCCAGAGTCATCGAACGAGCCGTCGGCCGCGATCTCCTCGGCACGTCGTATGTGCCGCCGTTCGACTACTTCGGCGGCGAGCGGGACCGAGGAGCCTTCCGGGTGATCGACTCCGACGACGTGACCACCGAAGAAGGAACCGGACTCGTCCACATGGCGCCGGCCTATGGCGAGGCCGACTTCATCGCCCTTCAGGCCGCCGGCCTCGATGTGCTGGTGGATCCCGTCGACCTTGGAGGCAACTTCACCGACGCGGTACCCGAGGTCGCCGGGTTGAACATCAAGGCGGCCGACAAGATCCTCCTCGAGTTGCTGACGGAGAAGGGCCTCATCGTCCGCAACGAACGCATCCGTCACCCCTATCCGTTCTGTTACCGGACCGGAACGCCGCTGATGTACAAGGCGATCCCGACCTGGTTCGTCAACGTCGAATCCTTCCGGGATCGGATGGTCGAGTTGAACCAGCAGATCCATTGGGTGCCCGAGTACGTCGGCGACAAGCGATTCGGGAACTGGCTCGCAGATGCCCGCGACTGGGCCATCAGCCGCAACCGCTACTGGGGATCCTGCATCCCGGTATGGATATGTGACGCATGCGACGAAACGGTCTGCATCGGGTCGCTCGACGAACTCGAACAGCGCTCCGGAGCCCGGGTGGACGACCTCCACAAACACGTGGTCGATCCGGTGACATGGCCATGCGTCTCCTGTGACGGGACCATGCGCCGCACTCCCGAGGTCCTCGACTGCTGGTTCGAGTCGGGCTCGATGCCCTACGCCCAGATCCATTACCCGTTCGACAACAAGGACCGGTTCGAGAGCTCGTTTCCGGCCCAGTTCATCGCAGAAGGACTCGACCAGACCCGGGGATGGTTCTACACGCTGCATGTGCTCTCGGCAGCCCTCTTCGACGAGCCGGCGTTCCGCAACTGTGTCGTGAACGGCCTGGTGCTGGCCGAAGACGGCCGAAAGATGTCCAAGTCGCTGCGCAACTATCCCGATCCGGCCGAGGTGTTCGACTCCCATGGCGCCGACGCGCTGCGGGCGTTCCTCATCAATTCACCGGTGCTCCGCGCCGAGCCACTTCGATTCTCGGAGGAGGGCGTCCGCCACGTCGTTCGGTCTGTGCTTCTCCCCCTCTGGAACACCTACAGCTTCTTCACCACCTACGCCGAGGCCGATTCGATCACCCTCGACGACATCCGGAGTGCCCCGGCGCCCGGTGATCGCCCCGAACTCGATCGCTGGATCCTCTCGGTCCTCCAGTCGTTGATCGAAGAGATCAACAGTCGGATGGAGGGGTACTACCTCTACGACGTCGTACCCCCGACACTGTCATTCATCGACGACCTCACCAACTGGTACGTGCGGCGGTCACGCCGACGCTTCTGGAGCGCCCGGGGCAGCGACGACGCCGACAAGATGTCGGCCTTTGCCACCCTCTACGAGGTTCTGACGACGTTTGCGAAGGTCCTCGCACCGGTCCTGCCGTTCATCACCGAACGCCTGTACCAGGATCTCGTGGCCGCCCATGATCCGGCCGCTCCGAAGAGCGTCCATCACTGCGACTTCCCCGCCGCCGACGAGTCCCTCATAGACCGAGACCTCGAGGCGGCGATCGACACGGTCAGAACGGTCGTCCAGCTCGGACACTCTCTGAGAAAACGCCACAACCTCAAGGTCCGGCAACCGCTCGAGCGAGCCGTCGTCCTGAGCCACGACCCGACGGTGCCTGCTGTCGTGATGAGCCATCAACAGCTCATCGCAGACGAGCTGAACGTCCGTCACGTGATCACCCAGGCCGATGAGTCCGCCCTGGTCGATCTGTCGGCCAAATGCGACTTCCGCAAGCTCGGGCCGAGACTCGGTCCGCGAATGAAGGTGGTGGCCGCGGCAGTCGAAGACCTCGGGAACGAGGAGCTGGAGCGGTTGCTCGACGGGGCGACGCTCGAAGTCGCCGGAGAGCCGCTGACGATCGACGATGTGATCGTCTCACGCAGCGCTCGGGAGGGAACCGTCGTGGAGACGGCGGGTGACATCGGAGTTGCTCTCGACACGACTCTCACCGACGACCTCGTCGACGAGGGCCGGGCCCGCGAGATCGTCTCGGTGATCCAGAACCTCCGCAAGGATGCCGACCTCGCTGTGAGCGATCGGATCCGCGTGCGCTGGTCGACCACCGAGTCCGCGCTCTCTCGGGTGATCGAACGGCACGCCGACACCATCTCGGCGGAGGTGCTGGCGGAGGAGTTCGTGCCCGACGACCTGGTGGCCGCCTACGAGATCGACGGGCTGGCGTTCGGCCTCGCCATCAGCAGGGTCTGACCGGTCAGACGTCTTCCCACGGTCGGGGGACCCGCTCGTGCAGGCCAGGCAGCTCCTCGATTGCGTCTTCGACCTTGGGATCCCGGGCCACTTCCCAGCCGAGAGAGGCCGGTCTCGTGGAAGCCGCGTCTTCATCTTCCAGATCATCGTCCAACGACTCGTCGTCCGTGATCTCGTGCCCCCCGGACTCGGCGGACTGCTCATCGGATGTGACGTCGATGAACTCGATCTCGGGCTCGCCCACCTCTTCGTCCGCCAGTGGGCGATCGGCGAGCTCATGATCTGCGCTGAGGTCGGAATCGTGGTCCTCATGGCCCAATTCGGCCCCGATGACCACGGAGTCGGCCACCTCGGCGCCGGCCACCGCCATCGCCTGGTCGGCGGCGTCAACAGCGGTCATCATCGTGTCTGCGTCCTCCGCCATCGGCCCTGCCAGCGCGGCGATTCGCTCCTTCAGTTCGGCAACGATGTTGCGCATTTCCGACATCTCGCCTTCGAGGCGGGCACGCTCCTTGTCGCGCTCGGACTCGAGCGACCTGGCATCGAGCCGGGCGCCGGCGAGGATTCGTTCCGCCTCCGATTTCGCGTCTCCCACGATCAGGTCGGCCGACCGCTGGGCCGACACCAGAGCCCGGGAGATAGCTGCCTCCGAATCGCCCCGACCCTGCGCCTGTGCCTCGAGGATCGCGATTCGCTGCTGTGCGTCGTGGAGTCGCTGCTCATAGTCCTTGAGGGATGTGACGACCTCGTCGAGGAAATCGTCGACCTCGTCGAGGTCATACCCGCGAAACGTCGTCACGAACGTCTTTTGTTGGACATCGATTGGAGTCAGTGGCATGGCCTACCTCGGGGTTGTGATCCGTTCAGGTTAAGTATCGTCGACGATACGGCCAAGCATCAGCAGATGACCCGGATCAGGATGAAAACCAGAATCACCGACAGATCCAGCGCCACGCCGCCGATCCGAAGGGGCGGAACATACCTGCGAATCGGGAGAACGACCGGGTAAACGATGCGATCGAGCATCACCTGGAGCCGGGCCAGGGGGTGGGTGGAGGAGACCCGCACCCATGACAGGATCACCCAGGCAAAGAGCGCCAGTGCGTAGAGGTTGAGCCCGATGCAGAGATAGCCGTAGAGGGTCCGACCCATGTTCAGGAGTCGAGGTCGATCTCGTACGCCCCGAGCCTCGTCAGCCGCTCCTTCTCCTCACGAGAGATGTCCACGCCTCGAGGAGTGACCAGCACGAGCGCATCGCCCACCTTCTTCATCTTCCCGTCGAGGGCGTAGATGAGGCCGGAGGAGAAATCGATCACTCGCCTTCCGAGCTCGGTGTCCGCCATCCGGAGGTCGACCACTACTGGAATGTGATCGCGCACCCGATCGGCGAGTAGTCGAGCATCGGTGAACTCCTCGACCACGAGGATGTCAGTCTGGGCGGCGGGCCGGATGGTGCGCACTCCCGCCAGAGACTCGCCACGAGGCGCCGAGGTCCTGGATGTCGCCGCCGGCGGTTCGACCCGGCGTCCTTCCGGCTCGATCGGTCGGTTCCTCCTCGCCTCCGACTCGACCGGGGACTGGGGAGAGCCGGCCTCGGCGTTGTCGAAGCCCGATTCCTCGTCGACGAGGCCCAGGTACAGGAGCGCTTTGGAAAAAAGTGAAGACATGTCAGTCCCCAAAGATAGCCCGACCGACGCGAATAATCGTCGAACCGGCGGCTATCGCCACTTCGAAATCGTCCGACATCCCCATGGACAGCTCCTGGAGGGCCGGGTGTGCGGATGACAGCCGGTCGCGGAGGGCCCGCAGGTGGTCGAAGTACGGCCGCACGAGCGCTGGATCCTCAGCCACCGGTGGGATCGCCATCAGCCCGACCAGATTCACTCCCAGGGCTCCCAATTGTCGGATCGTTCCGTCCACCTCGTCCGGATCCACCCCGCTCTTCTGCGGCTCCCGGCCGATGTTGACCTGAAGCAGGGCCGAAGGCGGGCGGCCGGGGCCTTTCATCCACACTCTGCCCAGATCCACCCGGTCCATCGAGTGAAGGAGGTGGGCGACCGGCCGAACCAGACGCACCTTGTTCGACTGCAGAGGCCCGACGAAATGCCACCGGATGTCGTCCGGGCATTCCGGGACCTTGGCCACCAACTCCTGGGCTCGGTTCTCGCCGAAGTCGCGGTGCCCCAGGTCGTACAGCGCCCTGATCTCCCCGACCGACCGACCCTTCGAGACCGCCACCACTGTGACCTGGTCACGCCAGCCGGCGGCGGCGTCGATCGACCGTTCGACCCGTTCCATCACCGACCTGT
Source organism: Acidimicrobiia bacterium (assembly GCA_041591895.1). Classification (GTDB taxonomy): domain Bacteria; phylum Actinomycetota; class Acidimicrobiia; order Spongiisociales; family ZC4RG35; genus JBFHRE01. Next base: position 29,689 of record JBFHRE010000001.1, on the reverse strand, counting down.
AACTCATTGCTCCATCCACCCCACGGTCGCCATTCGGGAATCGGTTCGGTCCCGACGGTGCGACAGCCACCGCATCTCGTGGCGGGTACACCCCGGGAGGAATTCCACCGGCGTCGACTCGAGTTGGTCGGCGATGACCCCCCGGAGATCGACCGACGTAGTGCCCCAGGTGGTGACAGCGGTTCGACCGGGAAACAGATCCGCCACCTCGGGACCGACCTCAAAGCAGCAGGGTGCGATCAACGGGCCGACAATCGCCCTGATTGGAGCATGTCCAGCCGTCCGCATGACGTCTACCAGCGCCGGCACCACTCCGGCAACCGCTCCCCGCCATCCGGCATGAGCAACGCCCACTGCACCCTTCGCCACCAGCACGACTCCGGCACAATCCGCTGTGAACACCGCGAGAGGTACTTCGGGATCTGTCGTCCACAGGGCATCGCCCTCTCCGAAGTGACCCGGGCCTTCGACCCTCTTTACGTCGGCGCCGTGCACCTGGCGGAGCTCGGCCCAGGAGGCTGGGATTCCGGCCGCCAATGCCACCGCCTTCCGAGCATCCGCCGCCGACCTCAGGTCCCCGTCGGCTGCTTCGGTGAACAGCGCCGACCGGACCCGGATCATCCTCGTACGAAGGGAGGAATGTCGAGTGGATCGTCCCCGGACGCAGACGGCCGCAGGGAGGAAACCGGCCGGGGCGTCGAGGAGCCCATGGCCGGTGCCGAAGTTCCGAGCGGGTTACGAGTCGAACGCTTCTTGTCGAACCCTGCGGCAACAACGGTCACTCGCATCTCCTCGCCGAGCGAATCGTCGACCGTTGCACCGAAGATGATGTCGGCTTCGTCGTCCGCATGCTGAGAAACCACTTGGGCGGCGGCGGTCGCCTCATGGAGCGTCATGTTCGAGGGGCCGGCCACGGACAGCAGCACGCCGCGAGCGCCTTCCATCGAGGTCTCGAGCATCGGGGAAGAGATCGCTCGCTGGGCGGCCTGCTGGGCTCGTTCGTCCCCGGACGCGCGCCCGATGCCCATGACGGCCGTGCCTGCGTCCGACATCACCGTCTTGACATCGGCGAAGTCGACGTTGATCAGCCCCGGGGTGGTGATGAGATTCGTGATCCCGGCCACACCGCTCATAAGCACGTCGTCGGCGAGACGAAACGTCTCGGTCATCGGCGCCTTGGGATCGCCGATCTCGAGCAGGCGGTCGTTGGGGATGACTATCAGCGTGTCGACGGCTTCTCGCAACGCCTGGATGCCCTGCTCGGCATGCAGGGCGCGGCGGCGTCCCTCGAACCCGAACGGACGCGTCACGACACCCACGGTCAGCGCTCCAAGCGCCCGGGCGGCCTCTGCGACGATCGGTGCGCCCCCGGTCCCGGTCCCGCCACCTTCCCCGGCTGTGATGAAGACCATGTCGGCACCCTTCAGAACCTCTTCGAGTTCCTGGCGGTGCGCCTCGGCGGCCGCCCGCCCCACTTCGGGATTGGCGCCGGCGCCGAGTCCTCTGGTGATGTCCCGGCCGAGATCCACCTTGACGTCGGCATCGGACATCAGCAGGGCCTGGGCGTCGGTGTTGAGAGCGATGAACTCGACCCCCCTCACCCCGGCCTCGATCATCCGGTTGATGGCATTGACCCCGCCACCACCGACCCCGACCACTTTGATGACGGCGAGATACCCGCCTGCTTTGGTTGCCATTTCGATTGTCTCTCTGCTTGGGAGTCTGCTTGGAATCTCTCATCCGGGCCGCGCATCGACGACGCTCGGTCGACCGGTAGCCTTAACCTTTACACGAACTTGAGCCGGGCGTAAACCCCAAAACCCTGAGGTTCAACTACAGGGTGAGAGTTGAGGGCCAGGTCCCGACAGCCTCATCCCCACCACCCCGATCCACGTTCCGGAGCCGCAGGCAGGCCGCCTCAGCTCTCTGTCGTCTCGGGCGTGGTCGTCGCATCCACCTGGGGAGGCATCACCGCCGGACGGGTAGGAGCGACAAGGGTGATGGTCGAGCCAGGTTCGGGTGGGTCGACCAGAACCGCCACCAGTGCTCTCGCCTTCTCCGCTCCCCCATCCGCCGAGCCCAGCCGGACCAGATAGGTGGCGACCGTCGCCACGATGCCCTCTTCCCCCGTCCCGATCTCGGTCGCTCGGGAGATCCGGTCTGGCAACGCGTCGAGGAACTCGAGTCCCATCCGGGCACCGAGATCCTCCGACAGCTGGTCACATGCCACCGAAGGCAACGAGATCCGGCCCACCTCCTCCGCTCCCGGGTCGTCGGTTGGAAGCACCGTTCCGTCAACCGCCGCCAGCACGGTCCCATCGGCACAGGCGACCTCGGCGGTCGGCGTACGCTCCACTACGGACACCGAGATCACATCCGGCCAATTCCGCTCGATCGTCGCCTGGACCACCCATGGGTCCGCTTCGACTGCTTCGAGCGCCGCACTCAGATCAGCCGAGACCATCGGCCGACCTACCTCGATGCCGTGGGATCGGAGGTCGTCGTCGATCGAAGCGCGCAGTCCACCACCCACGCTGATCTCGGCGATGGCGAAGACCGGTGCCCGAAACAGCAGCCAGGCACCCAATCCGACGACTGCCATGAATGCGAGCACGTATATGACCCGGGTGAGGGATCCCCGGGCCTGATGCTCGGCCACGCTGCGCCGACGGGCAGCAATGCGGGGGTCCATCAAGTCGCCTCGGGCGGGCCGAAGTCGCCCGCGAACACGATCTCGGGCTCGAGGAGGACACCGGTCGCCTGTTTCACCCGATTTCGAATCTCGTGGACGAGGCCGAAGAGGTCCGCTGCAGTGGCATCTGCTGCGGCGACAAAGAAGTTGGCGTGTCGCTCCGACACCGAAGCGCCTCCCACCCGGAATCCCTTGAGGCCCAGCGCGTCGATGAGACGTCCAGCATGGTCACCGGGCGGGTTCTTGAAGACGCTGCCGGCGTTCAGGGTTCCCCCCGGCTGGTGGTCTCTTCGCCATCGGGTGATCTCTCGCATCGTCTGCTCCCCCATTGCCGGATCCCCGGGAACACAGCGAAACGTGGCCGAGGTGACGACGTGGTGCGCCGAGAGGTTGGAATGCCGGTATGAGAGGTCGAGGTCGATCGCCGATCGCTTAGTACGCACGCCGTTCGTCAGGTCGATCACCGAGGTCTCGACCAGGAAGTCCACCGTCTCAGAGCCATGACAGCCGGCGTTCTGGCGGATTGCCCCACCGACCGAACCGGGGATCCCCACGAAGAACTCCAGACCGAGAAGGCCGGCTTTGACAGCCGTTCGAGCAAGCGTCGGCAGGTGCACGGCTCCACCGGCCGTGACCATCTCACCCTCGATCTCGATCCCGGCGAATGTTCCGCCCAGCCTGATCACGAGGCCCCGAAAGCCCGAGTCGGCGATGACGAGGTTGCTGCCGCGTCCGACGATCAGAACCTCGAGTCCCGAACCACGCCACGCATCCGAGACCACCTCCAATTGGTCGGGGTCCGACACGTCGGCAAAGTAGTCGGCCGGGCCGCCGAGCTTGTACGTCGTCAACTTGCCGAGTCGGACTCCCGCGTCGACGAGACCGCCTTCGACCAGTTCGTCGAGCCGGCTCATCTGGCCGCGTCCAACAGCTGGATGAGTTCACCCGCCACCACGGTGATGTCTCCGGCCCCCATCAACACCACCACGTCTCCCGCCCGTGCGACGCTCGCCACTGCCTCGGCGAGGTCGGCCCGATGCGCCACGTACGAGACCGGATCCGCTCCCGCCCGAATCGACGCGGCCGACACCAGCTCCCCGGTGACGCCGGGAATCGGCGCCTCCCGGGACCCGTACACATCGGTGACGATCACCACGTCGGCCAGGGCGAGCGCCGAGCCGAACTCGCCGGCCAGGCGCTCGGTCCGGCTGTAGAGGTGGGGCTGGAACACCGCCACGAGGCGGGCCGGATTGGTCTGACGAGCAGCTCGGATCGTGGCCGAGACCTCCGTCGGATGGTGGGCGTAGTCGTCGATCACCGTCACACCGCCCACCGTGCCTCGATGCTCGAAGCGCCGCCTTATGCCGTGGAACCGCTCGAGACCGGAAGCCAGGCCGGCCGGGTCATACCCGAGGAGGGACCCCAGAGCGAGCACAGCCGCGGCGTTCCGGAGCATGTGGAGGCCGGGGCGGGTCGACATCGCCCGCTGGTCCAGATCGGGCCCTTGAATCCTGAACCAGAACCCATCGGACCGCTGTTCCAGTTCGGCGATGACGAATGTGGACTCAGGAGCCAGACCGTAGGTCATCACCCCGGTCCGGGCGGCGAGGGCGGCCGAGCCGGGATCGTCGGCGCACGCGACGACCGGTCCTTCCACCTTCCTGACCACCCTCGTGAATGCAGCCTCGACCTCCTCGACGGTGCCGAAGTGATCGAGGTGGTCGGCTTCGACATTGGTGACGATCAGCCCGCTCAGGTGAAGCGACTCGAATGTTCCGAACGCCTCATCGGCTTCGAGCACCAGCAAAGGATCGGACCCGTAGGCGGCGTTGGTCCGAAGGTCCACCAGGTCGGCCCCGACCACGAACGAGGGGGACACGCCGACATGACGGAGGGCTGTCACCAGCATGGCCGAGGTCGAGGACTTCCCGTGAGTGCCTGTCGCTCCCACCGTCCGCACCCGAGAGGTCATCTCCTCGAGGAGCTGGGGTCGCATCCAGCACGGGGTGCCGGCCGCCATCGCCGCCTGCCACTCCGGATCGGTAGCCGGCACAGCCGATGAAGCCACCACCAGGTCGGCGGCCTGGACTCGTTCCGGTTTGTGACCCGCCCAGACGTCGAGCCCGATGTCGCGAAGCGAATCCAGCACCCCACTGGGGTACAGATCCGACCCTGTGACGGTGTGACCCGCGCCGGACAACACCCGAGCCAGGGCACTCATCCCGGCCCCACCGATGCCGATGAGGTGAATGGTCCGGTGCGGGAGCCATTCACCCATGGCGCTCTCTCATCTTCGAGGCGATGACCGATGCAGCATCAGGTCTCGAGAGGGCGTCGAGCGCGGAACGCATTCGTTCGAGCCGCTCCGGTTCGGCAATCAGACGTTCGAGGGTGGGTCCGAGTTCTGCGAGGGCGGTCTGTTCGAGAACCACCGCTGCACCACGCTCGGAGAACACCCTCGCATTCTCCCACTGATGGTTCCCCGATCCGAAACCTCCCGGGATGAGAACCGCAGGCGTTCGGGTCGCCGCCAATTCGGCCACTGCTCCCCCGGCACGCGCCACCACCAGATCGGAAGCCGCGTAGAACAGTTCCATCCGTTCCTCGAACCCGATCAGCCGCCAGGTCGTGGTCGCGGATGCGGACTCGGCCTGGATCTCTTCGACGAATCGATTCCCAGCAAGGTGGAGAACCTGGATGTGGTCGCTGCTCCAACCGGCGACCACATCGGAGATAGCGTCGTTGATCGGCCCTGCCCCCAGACTCCCCCCGAACACCCCGACCACGGGAAGGCTCGGATCCAGCTCGTAGCGCGCCATCGCTTCGCGACGAAGCTCTTCGCGGTCGAACATGGCAATCGGCCTCCGAACCGGGTTACCAACCCACTCGGCGGAAGGCAGGCCACCGGTCTGCGGAAACGACCCGAACACGTCTCGACACAACCGAGCAGCCATACGGTTCCCGAGCCCAGCCTCGGCGTTCTGCTCTGAGATCATCGTGGCGGCCCCGGCGAGGCGGGCGGCTATCACCGCCGGAGGTGTGACATACCCCCCAACACCCAGCAGCGCCCGAACTCCCCGACCTGCGAACAGCGTGCGCATTCGGACGATCGCCCGGATCACGACAAACGGCAGGAGCAGGTTCGACGGAGCCATGCTTCGCTGAAGCCCCCGGATCTCTACCGGGTGGAACGGAAAGCCGGCGGCCGGCACCGCCGTCGCCTCGAGCCTCGAGCCGCCTACGAAGATCACATCGGACCTCGGAACCCCGAGGTCTACGAGTGCCTCCCCCACGGCCAATGCTGGGAACACATGGCCGCCGGTCCCGGCGGCGGCAATTGCGTAGGTCACGCCTTCTTCCTGAGACCAGCCGATTGCTGGGCAATGTTCACGAGAACCCCGATTGCCGCCATGCTGACCACGACCGCCGTACCACCGTAGGAGATGAACGGCAGCGGAATCCCGGTGATCGGCAGAGCCCCCACGACCCCACCGATGTTGACTACGGCCTGGAAGGAGATCCAGGTGACGATCCCGGCCGCCAGCATACGGCCGAACGGCTCGCGGGCCTTGGCCGCAATCGACCACCCGACCACCGTCAACAGGCCGAACAGAGCGATCACGGACATCGCTCCGATCAATCCGGTCTCCTCTCCGATGATGGCGAAGATGAAGTCGGTGTGAGCGTGCGGCAGGTAGTACCAGCGGGCCCGGCTAGCTCCGAGACCGACCCCGAACAGCCCGCCGTTGCTCAACGCGTAGAGACTCTGGATCGCCTGATAGCCGGTGTCACCCGGGTCGGCCCACGGATCCAGGAAGCTGGTGAGACGCGACCACCGTTCGCTGTCCGCATATGCGAGGATCAGGCCCGAGCCGGCCGCGAGGATCCCGAATGGGATCACGTGGCGCAGTGGTGCCGCCGAGACGAGTAGGACGGCCATCGACGCCGCTCCGATGATGATCAAGGTGCCGAGGTCGGGCTGGAGCATCACGAGGATCCCGACCACTCCGGTGATCGCAGCCACCGGGGCGAGGAAATGCTTCCAATCCGTCATCAACCTCGCCTTGCGCTCCATCACCTTGGCGAGAGCGACGATCACGGCGAACTTGGCGGCTTCGGACGGCTGAAACGAGAGCGGCCCGACGTCCAACCATGCCATTGCCCCGCCGGCCTTCCGGCCGACGATCAACACCGCAACCAGCAATGTCACCGCCACCCCGAGGATGGGGAACCCGTACCTGCGGTAGGTCTGATACGGAAGGCGCGACGTCACGATCAGCGCCAGGGTGCCGAGACCGACCCCGAGCAATTGACGTTTGAAGTAGGAGAACCGTTCGACTTCCTCGCGGATCTCGACGGTCGAGGCCGCAGAGATCGTCTCGGTGAGTCCAATCACCAGGAGCACCGCAATGATGAAGAGGAGCATCGTGACCTGGCGGTTGGCGGCGGTCACCTTCTCGGATCTGCGTCTGGCCGCGGCTCGAACCTCGGCGATAGAAGTCACTTTTGCAGTCACTCGGACCCCTCCTTCTCTGCACGGGCTCGAACCGCCGAGGCGAACGAGTCGCCCCGAGCCGCGTACGAAGCGAACATGTCGAAGCTGGCACATCCCGGAGCCAGCAAAACCGTGTCTCCAGGTCGAGCGGCATTCATCGCCACCGCCACCGCCTCATCCATGCCGGCAGCCCGAGTCACAATGCCGGGCGCCACCTCCACCAGCTGGTCGGCTGCTTCACCGATTGCGACCACCGCACGGAGGTTTGGCTCGAGTGCGAGCGGCCGAATGTCGAGCCCTTTTGCGAGCCCACCTGCGATCAACACCACGCTCGGGTACGCCCGGATGGCGGCGAGGGCAGCATGGGGATTCGTCGCTTTGGAGTCGTCGACGAAGGTGACATCTCTCACCCGACCCACCACCGTCCGCCGGTGGGCACCCGGCCGAAACGAGGCTGCCACGTCGAAGACATCGGCGGGCAGCCCTCCGGCAGCCACGCTGGCGGCACCCGCCATCGCCAGATCGGCCAGGAACGCAGAGTCGAAGACCTGCAACCGGGCGAGGGAGATGGACTCCTCCCCCACCCACAGGCGGTCCTCTTGGACACCGCCACCGGCGAGTCGCCTCCGTCCCGAGACCTCGACCACCTTCCCGGGAGCGAGCGCGGCGATGCGCCTGGCACCCTCATCATCGGCATCGATCACCAGCACGTCTTCGGGGCCCTGGCGGGAGACGATCTCTGCCTTGGCGGCTAGATAACGCTCGAAGGAACCGTGCCAGTCGAGGTGGTCAGGGGCAACGTTCGTCACCACTGCGACATCCGGGCGAAACCGCTCCGTGAACCTGAGCTGGAAGCTCGACACCTCGATCACGACGCTCTCGATCTCCTTGCCGACGACGTCCGAGAGCGGCGTGCCGATGTTGCCCGCCGCCACGGTCGTCGGATGCGAACGTCCGAGCATCTCGGCGACCAGGGATGTGACCGTGGTCTTGCCGTTGGTCCCGGTCACTGCCACTGTGGGGCAGTCGAGTTCGCGCCACGCGAATTCGATCTCGCTCCACACCGGAATGCCCATCTCGACTGCGTGCGTGAAGGGTTCGGCGCGTTCGGGTACGCCGGGGCTGGCCACGACCAGATCGATCCCACTCAGTGTCGTGACATCCCAGCTGCCGACGATCGCTCCGAACCCGGCCGCGAGGATGTCGGGCGAAGCAGCGGGGTTCCGGTCGTAGATCGCCACCTGGTGGCCGAGCCGTCGCGCCAATTCGGCGGCCGCCATGCCCGAGACGGCGGCACCCACCACGAGAACCCTCATGCGAACAAACCTCCGGCCCGGATGAAATCGCTGTAGAACAAGCCGAGTCCGAGCGCCACCCCGATGCCGGCCAGGATCCAGAGCCGCACCACCACCGTCGTCTCCGGCCATCCACCGAGTTCGAAGTGGTGGTGGAGGGGCGCCATTCTGAACACCCGCTTACCCGTGAGCTTGAACCAGAGGATCTGGATCGCCGAAGATGCGCTCTCGGCGACGTAGAACCCGGCGATGATCACCAGCAGGAGCTGGGTGTTCGTCAACAGGGCGAGAGCTGCCAGTACCGCTCCGATCGCGTTCGAACCCACGTCTCCCATGAAGATCCGGGCAGGCGCAGCGTTCCACCACAGGAAGCCCAAGAGACCGCCGAGCATCGCGGCCGCGATCAGCGCCAACTCGAGGGGGTCGATGCCGGCCGGGAGCGAGTACACGCCCGGATTTCGGAACTGCCAGAAGCCGATGATGGTGTAGGCCCCGAACATCAGCGCGCCAGAACCCGACGCCAGCCCGTCGAGCCCGTCGGCGAAGTTCGCACCATTCGCGAACCCCGTGATCATCAGGACCACCAGCACGACGTACAGCGGTCCGAGGTCGATGCCGATCGGTCGGGCGACGGAGAGGCCCGTCCCGAGCCCGATCGCATTCACACCCCACGCGAAGCCGATCGCGATGAGCAGCTGGCCCGTGTATTTGGCGCGGATGCTCAAACCGAGCGAACGCTTCTTCGTGTGCTTTACGTAGTCGTCGATGAAACCGATACCGGCCATCCCCAACAGGGTTCCGATGACGAGCAGCCCCCCGACGCCGAACGGCTGCATCGAGAATCCGAATCCGGTCACCGACGACCAGATCTTGAAGTGGGCCACGACATATGCGATGACCGCCCCCACCACGAACACCGCTCCCCCCATCGTGGGAGTGCCCTGTTTGTGATGGTGCCCTTCCACTTCCTTCTGGATGAACTGGCCGATCGAGCGGCCCCGGAAGTATCTGATCGCGATGGGCGTGGCGAAGATCGAGATGAGCATCGACACAGCCGAGGCGGTGAGAAGCGAAATCACCCTTTCCTCCGCTCCGCCAGAGCCGAGCGGGCCTCCTGGCGGTCGTCGAACGGGATCACCCTCCCGGCGATCTCCTGGCCGCGCTCGTGTCCCTTCCCCAGCACCATCACCACATCGCCGGGTCCCGCTTCGGCGATTGCGGCCCGTATGGCGAGGCGACGATCCGGTTCCACTCGGGGCGCGACTGAGGCTGGCACACCGCTCAACATCTCGGAGATGATGGCAGCCGGTTCCTCCGATCTCGGGTTATCCGATGTGATGTAGACGATGTCGGCACCCTTCGCCGCCGCCGCCCCCATCGCCGGCCGTTTGGCCCGGTCGCGGTCTCCACCCGCCCCCAAGACGGCGATGATGCGCCGCGGCGACGTCCGACGTGCAGACGCCAGGACGGCGTCGATCCCGGCCGGAGTGTGGGCGTAGTCGACGATCACGGTCACCGGATCATCGCCGGACACCACCTCGAACCGCCCCGGCACCTGCGGAGCCGTCTCGAGACCCGTGAAGATCTCGTCGGGGTCCATCCCCAACGCATATCCGCAGCCTGCTGCGACCAATGCGTTCTCGAGGTTGAAGGTCCCGGCGAGCGGCAGCGTGAGATTCCCTTTCGCCCCTCCCGGCAACTCGACTTCGATCTCAGATGACCGCGGCGTGGCTTCGAGGATCCGGCCGGAGACATCGCCATCGCCGCCGACGGAAACCAGACGTGTCCGGACTCGATCGGCGAGGACTCGACCGTGGTCGTCGTCGATGTTGACCACGGCAGTCCCCACCCGTTCAGGAGTGAAAAGGCTGGCCTTCGCTTCGAAGTAGGACTCCATGTCTCCATGGAAGTCCAGGTGGTCCGGCGACAGATTGGTGAAGGCAGCCACTTCGAACCAGGTGGAGTCGATCCTGCCGAGGGACACGGCATGCGACGACACTTCGGCCGCCACGACGTCCACCCCCCGGTCTCGCATCGCCGCCAGCATCCTCTGGAAGTCGGTGGCCTCCGGGGTTGTCCGGACGTTGGGGATGAGATCGTCGCCGGCCCTCGTCAGCACGGTCCCGATCAGCCCGGTGGGCTTTCCGTGAGACCTCACCATCGACTCGACCAGGAACGTGGTCGTCGTCTTTCCGTTCGTTCCGGTGACCCCGACCAGACGGAGCGAGCGACTGGGGTTCCCGTGAATGGCGGCGGCGACGCCGGGCATTGCTGCTCTCGTATCGGCCACGACGAGTTGAGGCACTTCGAGGTCGAGTTCCCGCTCGACCATCAGGGCGGACGCACCGTTTCGAACCGCCTGCTCGCAGAAGGCGTGTCCATCGAATGAGCCCCCAACCACCGCGATGAACAGCCCGCCTGCGATCACCTGGCGGCTGTCATGGGTGGCATCGACGATCGTGACGTCGTCCCCACCGACGACCCGCCCCCCACTGATCTCACTCAATCGCTGAAGGCGTTCACCCGTCGAGGGCATCCGGGATCACCCCCAGCTGGTTGAGGGCGGCTTCCATGACCTCGGCGAAGGCCGGGGCCGCCGCCGCCCCTCCATATCTGAACTCGAATGCCGGCGAGTCGATCATGACCGCCACGACCACCTTCGGGTCGTCGATGGGAGCCATACCCACGAAGCTGGCGTTGGTCCAGTCGGTGTAACGGCCGTCGGCGCCGAGCTTGAGGGCCGTGCCGGTCTTTCCACCCACCCGGTATCCCTCCACTCGTGCCGCCGAGCCGGTTCCGTCGGTGACGACGTCCGCCAGGATCTGACGCATGACCCATGCAGTTCGTTCCGAGACCACCTCTCGGCTCTCGCCGTGCATGTAGGTTCGGTTGCCGTTCTGGTCGACCTTGGCCATCACCAGGCTCGGCTCGATCCACACGCCGTCGTTGCCGATTGCGGCGTAGGCGGCGGCCATCTGGAGCGGGGTGACGGCAACGCTGTAGCCAATTGCTGCAGACGCCTGACATGAACTGCAATTCGGGTCCAGTTGGAACGACCCGGCGGCCTCACCGTTGAAATCGACACCCGTGAGCCTGCCGAGCCCGAAGCGCTTGATGTAGTCCTCCAGGATCTCGGGTCCGACCCGCTGCTGGACCTTGATGGTTCCGACATTCGACGACCTGGTGAAGATCTGATGGACGGTCATGTCCTCGGTTGCGTGTGGACTCGAATCCTTGAAACAGCCATAGATGTCGTCGGTCTTCGACTTGCAGGCCCCCGCCGAGGTCTCGATGGTGTCGCCGACGTCCGGGATGACGGTGTCGATGTCGACGATCCCGGCATCGAGCGCCGACGCGATCGTGATGAGCTTCTGAACCGAGCCCGGCTCGTATGTGCCCCGGATTGCGAAGTTGGAGAACCTCGTTTGGTCCTCGGTCACCGGGTCGACCACCGTCCTGGTCACGGGGTCGAACGACGGCGCCTCCACCAGGGCCAGCACCTGACCCGTCTCGACCTCGAGCACAACGATCGAACAACCGATGGCCGCCGTCACTTCCAGACGCCGGCGGCATACGTCGTACGCCGTGTACTGGAGCGAGGAGTCGATCGTCGAGATCAGGTCGTCGCCGCGGACCGCCGGAATCTCCTGACGGATGCCTGCTTGGGGGATCGCCCGCACCTGAGAGGCGGCCGCCTCGTACTCGATCAATCCCGGCTCCCCCGAGAGCACATCCTCGTAGACGAGCTCGAGACCCTCCAGACCCGTGATTCGATCATCTTCGTCGGTGGTTACGAGCCCCACTACCGGCGAGGCCAGCGCGCCGGCTGGGTAGGCACGTTTGGGTTCCGGCACGACGTACACGCCCTTCAGATTCTGGGCCTTGACCTCGGCAGCCACCGACGGGTCGACCTGGCGGGCGAGATACGCAAAGGTCTCGCTCCTCTCGATGTTTGCCCGGGCGGTATCGGCGGACTGCCCGGTGATCGCGGCGACCACCTGGGTTGCGTACAGGGGATCATCCATCTCGACCGGCACGGCGAAGATGGCTCGCGCCTCTACCGTCACGGCCAGCGGGTCGAGATTCCGGTCGAAGATCGTGCCGCGCGGAGCGTCGATCACAACCGTTCGGACTCGCTGCTGGAGACTCTTCGGCTCGTATTCTGCCGCCCGTACGACTTGGACCTCGAACAGGCGATAGCCAAGGCCCACCCAGACCAGCACCAGGAACAGGCCCATCATCGCCACCCGTATCTGGGCCGGACCCCGCCGTCGCGCCGCCGGCCGTGCAGCCATCAGCTCCTCCTGCGGGCCGGGATCTCCAACCCGCCCACCGTCACGGCTGGGCCTCCAGGGCGAGCCGCTGGTCCTCGGTTGGAAGCTCGAGGGCGATGTCATCCGGGACCACCCCGTCGACGACCAGAACCAATCGATCGCCCGGGTACACCATTCCCATCTCTTCGGCGAGTGGGCCGATCCGGGTGGCGTTCGACAGCCCCGCCATCGTCAACTCCAACTCCTCGACGCTCGCCCGCTCGGCTTCGATCTGTCGGGTCAAGGTCGCGAGCTCCACCGCTCCGCGGTCCAGGGTCGTGCGAACGATGACCATCGAGAACATCGACACCACCACGACAAGGGAGAACACGAGCCACGGGCTCACACGAACGGCAACCGCCCGGGACCGCTTGCCGCGCACCAGTCTGAGGCGCGGCTGAACCTTGGGGGCTCTCAGCGGCCGGGCGGTCATGCGGCCACCTTCCGAATGGCTCGGAGGCGAGCCGATCGCGCCCGGGGGTTCGCGGCAATCTCGGCTGCGGTCGGTTTGACCGCCTTGCGAGTCAGGAGTTGGAATTCCACCTCGGCTGCGCAACCGCACACCGGGAGACCCGGAGGACAGGTGCAGCCCGCCGTGGCAGATGCGAACCGACGCTTGGCGATTCGGTCTTCCAGAGAGTGATACGCGATCGTCACGACCCGACCTCCCGGCTCGAGGAGGTCGAGAGCCGAATCCAGACCGGATTCGATCTCCGCCAGCTCGTCGTTGACCGCGATCCGCAACGCCTGGAACGTCTTACGTGCGGGGTGTCCTTTGGACCGGGAAGCCGCAGGCACCGCCGCCGCGACCGCCTCGGCCAGCTCGATCGTGGAAGTGAACGGCCTCTTCCCGACGATCGCCCGAGCGATGCGGGTGGCATGGGTCTCCTCGCCGAGAGTTCTCAAGATCCGCACCAGCTCGGTCTCGCTCGACTCGTTCACGATCTCTGCGGCTGTTCTCCCGGCGTCGGGGTTCATCCGCATGTCCAGGGGGCCTGCGTGTCGGTATGAGAAGCCTCGGGTCGGCTCATCGAGTTGATGGGACGAGACACCGAAATCGAACAGTGCGCCACCGATCTGAGTGATGCCTTCGCGTGCGAGCAGCTCTGCGAAATCGCCAAAGCTGCCGGCCAGCACTCGGCATCCGATCGCCTCGCCCCTGGCCCTGGCAGCCGGGTCGCGGTCGATTCCGATCACGGTCACTTCCTTGCTCATCGTCTCCAACAATCGTCTCGAGTGACCTCCACCCCCGAAGGTGGCGTCGACCACTACCCCTCTCTCGATCGGCCGCATGAGCGCGACCACCTCTTCGGCCAAGACCGGTCGGTGGTACGACTCATCGACTTCCGGTTCCTGGGCCATTGCCAGCCCCCCGGGCGCTGATACCAAAGGAAGCGGGCGGAGTCAGGGGCCTTCCGTTGGTTCCGGGGGGCTGGCAATGAGCCAGACTTCGGGTTCGTCGCTGGTTGTGGGTATTCACGCTCCTTGCGACAGGTAGTTCTGCTCGCCGATCTCGCGGATCTCGAGGTACTTGTCCTTGTTCCAGACTTCGATCCCCCGCCGGACTCCGACCAACGCCACCTCTTCACCGGTTGCGAGCGCGGCGTATGCCCGGTGCTCCGGATTGATCAGGATGCGACCGGCGTTGTCCGGTTCCTGCATCTCGGCGCCTCCGAAGAACACGCGAGCCAGCGCCCGGTTGTCGGGAGTGTCGGGGAGTGCGTCCACCTCGTCACCCTTGCGGTCGAACGCCGCCTTGGTGTAGATCACGAGCTGGCCGTCCCTTCCTTTGGTGACGACACAACCCGGATTGAGTTCCTCGCGGTACTTGGCGGGCATGACCACCCGTCCTTTCCCATCGAGTCTGTGGAAGTCCTCTCCGACCAACACGATCGATCAGTCCTGCCTGTCACTGGTTCTGCTGTCCTCCGGAAGCGACTATAACCCACTTCGCGCCACTTACAAGCACAAATCTTCCATTTCGCGCCACACAACGCCAGATTGGGCCTCGAGACCCAGAGCCGTCCCCCGTCATGCGTCGACCGTCAACCGCAGAACGGCGTTGAGGGTCCGATCGGGAGCTGATCGGAGGACGCGCCACCGGCGACGCTTGACGGAAGATGAATGACGGATGACGGACGGATCAGCCGGCGGCCGTCAGAGAGCGGGCGAATGCATCCATGTCTGCCTGCGCCGCAGGTCCCATTTCGAGGAACATCTCGTTTGCCGCGACCGCGCCGCCCGGTGGTCCGACCGCCCGGGAGAGAGTCTGGGTGATTGTCGTGCCATCACCGTGCGGAGACAGGCGGTATTCGACGAAGATGAACGTCTCACCAGTCTCGACCGGCGCCTCGAGCCGGACGACGATTCGCTCGAATGGCGTCCACTCCAGCACCACCTGCGGCATGACCATCTCGCCGTGGTAGCAGCGGTAGATCGAACCCACCCCCACACGGCCAGACGACTCGAGGTCGGTGATCGTCGTCTTCGTGCCACCGGCGAGCACGTTGAAACGGTCAGCAACCACGAAGGCATCCCATACCCGTTCCGGAGGGAGCGAAACCACCGCCTCGACGGAGAAGAGGACACCAGGAACGTCCAAGTCGACCCGCAGAGCGTCCCGTCGGGTGATCCACACCGGCGTCATGTCTCTGACCCACACCCGGATGTCACCGACATCGGGATAGCTCTCGACGTGGTCGCACCCCCAGGCAACGGCCGGGGGAAGCAGGCGCTCGGCAGCTCGGGACGTCAGGGCGACGTAAGCCGAGAAGCCACACGCTTCGACGATGTGGTTCTTGGTCAGTCGATGAATCACGTTGACGTCGGAACCGACCAACTCGTCGTGCGGTCCGAGGTGTTGGATTCCGAAGACACCGCGATGAACGAAGAACTTGAGATCCAGCGTTCCGATGTTCCGGCACGCATTGCATTGGCAATCGGTGTTGAGGACCATCAGCTCGATCGCCCGCCTGAATGCGACATACGCAGCGTCGATCATCTCGAGGAAGGTCTGGGGCTCGACCGCCTCGGAGTCGGGCAGGTAGCTGATGACGGCGTCGCCAGCGAGCCGGGAGATCTTCAGCGGCGGTCGCGTGTGGTCGATGAGCAGCGACAGAAGCGATGTCAGGGTGTCCTGGGCGTGCTCCAGTTCCGAGTCCCTGAGGAAACCGGTGTAACCCGAGATGTCGGCAATGAGCAAGAGACCTTCTTCGGTCGCAGCCACCCTCGACCTCCACCGAACTTGGACCGGTTCCTGTGCCGGACAGCGAGGCAGAAGCTATCGCATCTGCCGGGAAGATGTCGGAAACTGACAGATCGACCGGTACGGAGGACGCAAGACGCGTGACGGGTCAGGCGGTCTCCAGCATCAGGTACGGATGCCAGGTCGGATCCATTGCGTACCCCGAACTCGTGTACACCCAGGAATGAAAGGCGGGAGCTCTGGGCCGGCGGGCGAGACTGAACCCGGCTTCCTCCGGCAGGCGATCGCCCTTGCGGGCATTGCAGCGCCTGCAACACGCCACGACGTTGTCCCAGGAGTGCTGGCCACCCCTCGATCTCGGGACCACGTGATCGATGCTCTCGGCCGCTCCATGGCAGTACTGGCACCGGAACTCGTCCCGGCCGAAGACCGCCCGTCGGGTCACAGGCGTCGGCCGGTGGTGAGGAACTCGAACATAGGTTGTGAGGCGAACGACCGAAGGGACCTCGAGCGATGAACGCTCGGCATGCCACACCTCGGATCTCGCCTCGACTGTGATCGCCCGGCCGCGAAGGACGAGCACCACTGCCCGGCGGGCATTGACCACCGAGAGCGGCTCGAAACTCGCGTTGAGTACCAGGGCTCCTGACACACCGACTCCAGTCGGCGTCAGACTACTGGTCGCCTACATCCACGGACAGCTGATAATGCAGATCGTCCATCGCCATCGTCACCGCCCGGACCAAAGCCCGGGCTAGCCCGTCCTTGTCGGCGATCGCCACACTCGCGGCCTTGATCCCGGCCGACCGCAGTACACAGACCACGAGCTGGGAGTCGTCCACCACTTCCCTCAAGGCACGCGCCGCTTCGGGAATGGCGCGGCCGGTGGCCTGGGCGATTGCCTCCGTGCACGCTTGGACTGCCCCATCCCAGTTGAGGGGTCCGAACCCTTCGAATACCCCATGGGAGTAGCGCAGCCGGGCGGCGGCGCGACCCGACACCTCTCCCAGCCACACGCTAGAGGGAAGTGCGATCTCTTCCGCCGCAGACCATCCGGATTCGGTCCGTGACCTGAGTCCGTAGGCCACCAGGATCCGGCGAATTTCTTCGAGAATCACCGATTCGTCGCTGCCTTCATCCACGCTGACGTGGATGCCTTCGAGGCCGTCGCGCCCGAGATCGATGCGGATGCCCGAAACCCCGGGAACGGTTCGCAGACGCTGCTCGAGACCAGAGTTCATCGAGCTACCCGCCGCTGCCGACGTCTCCAGCCGAGAAAGGCTGCGACATCCTCCATTTCGGGACGGCGATCGGGATCCCCGTATGCGGTGCCGACTCGCCAACGGACGTATGGCCTCGACGGCATCAGTGAACCACGCTTTCGAGACGCCCATCCGGCGCGAACAGCCTCACCACCGAGCTTGACCCAGCTCAGAGAGGATCCCATCAGCCCTGCACTCCCATCTTCTCCAGGTCGTGTTCAACGTCGACCCGGGTTCCGCCCACTTGTCCCGTCAGCGACGGGAACCAACCCCAGGTTACCGGGTTGATATTCGCGCACCAGGGGTAGAGTTGCCCGAAATCGGAACGACGAGGAGCGAGATTGCGCGAACTGGAAGAACAACATGTCTCATGGTTCCGTGACCGGTTCGCCGCAGTGGCAACCAACGTCGAGCAAGTAATCCAGGGCAAGCGCGATGCCATCGAGTCTCTACTCCTGTGCCTGATCGCCGAAGGGCACGTTCTGATCGAGGATGTGCCCGGCGTGGGCAAGACGTTGCTGGCGAAGTCGCTTTCCCGTTCGATCAACTGTTCGTTCAACCGTATTCAGTTCACACCGGATCTCCTCCCATCCGACGTGACCGGGGTCTCGATCTGGGATCGAGGCCGAAGCGAGTTCGTCTACAAGCAGGGCCCGATCGCCGCCAACGTCGTCCTCGGCGACGAGATCAACCGGGCCTCACCAAAGACCCAGGCGGCGCTGCTCGAGGCGATGGAGGAGAGACAGATCACTGTCGATGGCGTCACCCGGCCTCTTCCTGATCCGTTCATGGTGATCGCCACTCAAAACCCCATCGAGCACGAGGGCACCTACCCGCTCCCCGAGGCCCAACTCGACCGTTTCATGATGAGAGTCCGGATCGGGTACCCGTCCCGAGACAAGGAACTCGAGATGCTGGACACACATGGTGTGCGCTCCACATTCCTCGACCTCGAGCCCGTGATCGACGTGGAGGACCTACACGCGATGGTTGAGGTCGCAAAACGGGTCCACGTGGCCGGTTCTGTCAAGGAGTACATCATCGACCTGGTCGGTCGGACCAGGGAGCACGGCGAGGTGATGCTCGGGGGATCCCCCCGGGCGGCGCTCTACCTCCAGCGCCTGTCCCGAGCCAGGGCCGTGTCACTCGGCCGCGAGTTCGTGACCGTCGATGACGTGAAGATCCTCGCCTTGCCCGTGCTCGAGCACCGGATGGCCCTACGACCGGAAGCCCAGATGAGAGGCACGCGAATCCAAGAGGTGGTCGATTCCGTCCTGTCATCGCTCAGGGTCCCGGGAGCGACCAAGGTCGCCACATGACAGAGCGGGGCTGGGGCGTCACCGGTGCGGGAGTCGCAGCGGTGACGCTCTGGGTCCTTCTCGGTGAGGTGGAACTCCTCGTCGCCGGATCGGTTCTCCTGGCCGCAGTTGCAATCGCCTGGGTGCTGGCAAAGACCACGCGTCCAGATGTCGAAGTTGTACGCCAGCTCTTGCCTGCCCTCGTCCACGAGGGAGACACCGCAGAAGTGCGGGCTCGGGTCACCAATCGAGGCCGCACCTCGCTGTTCAACGTGACGGTCTCGGACGTGGTCGGAACCATGGGGTCGGCCGAGTTCGGAGCCGGAACCATTCGGCGTCGCGAGACGGTGCTCGGCACGTACCGGATCGTGTGCCGTCCACGCGGTGTCTACCCGGTGGGACCCGCCGAGATCGAAGTTGCGGATCCAGCCCGGCTGGTGGTCAACAGAGTGGCGTCCGAGGGATCCGACCGGCTCGTCGTATATCCCGCCGTGGAGGAACTCCTCGGCTTTCCCCTCGCCAGAGGAATGGACCCATCGACCCAGGCCTCCAAGCCGGAGTTCTCGAACCGGGGAGGAGAGGATTTCTACACCCTTCGCGAATATGTAGAGGGAGATGACCTTCGGTTCATCCACTGGCCATCCTCCGCCAAGCGTGATTCGTTGCTGATCAGGCAGCTTGAGACTCCCTGGCAACAGCGGGCTCTGATCATGCTCGACCTGCGGAGGCGGGTCTATCAGAACCCGGCATGCTTCGAGCACGCGGTACGCGGCGCCGCTTCGGTCGTCGTCCACTTCGCCAAGGGCGGCTACGACGCCTTGGTGTGGGCCGGCGGGACCGATCCGATTCCCAGCCACCACACGGCCGCGGTGATGGAGCAACTGGCACTCGCCAAGGTAGACACCCGACTCGACCTTCGATCGGTCGCCTCCCGGGTCCGCCAGCGGGGCGGCGGCGGGTCGTTGCTCTTGATCACCGGCACGCCTGACGCGGAGATCGCAGATGTCTCTCGACTCCTCGCACAGGACTACGGGACCGCGGTCGTTCTATGTGCATCTGAGACGTCATCGGCGTCTTCGGCCGGGATGCACCGGGCGGGGGTCAGCACGATCGAGCGAGCTCCGGGTGAGAGTTGGGCGGAGGGTTGGGCGACGGCTACGAGGATGACATGGTCGGAATCGCCGGTGCGCTGACCGCGGTCGGGACGCTCGTGATGGCGTTGTTGCGCATGTCGGGCCTCGTCGAGGGCACCGATTGGTACCCGTGGGTGGGGGTTGCGATTCTCGCCGGGACCGCACTGGCTGCCATCGGACACGGGTTGAAACTGCCGGCCGGCTTCATTGGAGCACTCCACGCCCTCGGCGCCTTGTGGCTGACCCTCACCGTCGTCACGCCCCAGACCATGGCCGGTGGGGTCATACCCACGGGAGCCACTGCGGCCGACGCCACCGAGGAACTCGGTTACGGACTCGAACTCCTACGTTTTGGCGCCGCCCCGGTGCTGGCGGTCCCTGGCCTCGTCGCGATCATCGCCGTCGTCGTCTGGGCACTGTCGGCCTGGACCGCCGCCGCGCTTCTCTCTCGCAACCTCGCCTGGGCAATCGGCCCAAACCTCGTCTTCTACCTTCAGCTGGCCACCATCGATCGGCGCCCCAGCACCGGTTGGTGGACGGTGGCCCTTGCGGTCGCCACTGCCGGACTTGTGACTGCAATCGGCGATCGGCGTTCGAGGCGCATCGGCCGACTGGGACGCCTCGACGGGTCGACAAAGCCGCGCCGCTCGTTGGGGCTGACCGTCGCCTCGTTGCTCGTGGTCGCGATCGTTGGGGCCGGGATGCCCGCCGCGATCGGCGAACGCGTGCCCGACGGGGGAACCATCCGATGGAGGGCAGCGACGGGCCTCGGCGGGCTGTACGGCGGCGGGACGGCCCTGAACCCGTTCGTCGGTCTCCGACAGAGCGTCGTGAGTTTGAGTGACGAACCGGTCTTCTTTGCCACCCTGAGCCAGTCGGCGCCTCCGGCGAGCGAGTTGTACTGGAACCTGATCACGCTCGACTTCTTCGACGGCACCAACTGGCATCCCACGGCGGTACCGACCTACGAGCGCGGACAGAGGTGGGAAGAGCCCGGGCAGAAATTCTTCGGCCCCACGGTCCGGGTCAGCTCGCGAGTGCGGATTGCCGGGCTGAAGGGATCGATCCTTCCAGCCCTCTACTCCCCCAGCGCACTCGAGTCGCCGGTCGAACGGATCCAGGAGGGGTTCCTCGTGCGGGCAGATGGGACGATCCGGCTCGACCTCTCGCTCCGCCCCGACTGGGAATACGAATTCCAGGCAGACATTCCCCAGCCCGACATCGCCGCGATGGCGAGCAGCAACGGGAACCTGACCCCCATTTTCGCCGAGGCAGCCCGCCGCGACGCCACCGGCCTGGAGCCTGCCGACCGTCGCCTCCCCGTGCGGTCTCTGACCGAGCGCGAGCGGTTCGTCGCTCTTCCGGAGCGGACACCGAATGGGATCCTTCAACTGACACGACAGATCACCGTCGCCGGTTCGACTCCATTCGAACGTGGACTGCTGCTGGAACAGTTCTTCCGCGACTCGGATCGGTTCACCTACTCCGCCGACGTCTCAACCGGTCACTCGGCCCTGGATCTCGAGGACTGGCTGACGGATCCTTCCAGCACGAACTACCGAACCGGATATTGCGAGCAGTTCGCCACCGCCATGGCCGTCATGGCGCGAACGGTGAACATTCCCTCGCGGGTTGTGCTCGGGTTCACTCCCGGCACGTTGACCACCCAGCCCGATGGAACCGAAGTGGTCGTTGTCCGCGAACGCAACGCCCATGCCTGGGTAGAACTGTGGATAGACACCCAAGGTTGGGTCCGCTTCGACCCGACACCGCGGTCGGACGGCATCAACCCTTCTTTGGTCGAGTCCGAGATCGACTTCGACCCGAGTGCGTTCGTGCCCACTCCCGCCACCGGAGTGCAAAACCCCAACCAGCCGACTCTGCCGGACCGGTTCAACCTGCCGGAGGAGGACCTGAGGAATCTGAACCCGGGGTCGAGCGAGGCCTTCAACCCCGAATTCCGTTTGCCGGGGTGGACGTGGTGGGTGCCGGCCCTGGCGGCGCTGATCCTCGCCTACCCGGCGGCCCGCTGGCTGGCTCGGCGACGGCGCCTGAAGAAGATCAGGGAGGGAGATGTGCTGGCGGCCTGGGAGGAGATCACGGTGCGGCTGGCCGGACTCGGCGAGGAGATCCTCGCGCACCAGTCGCCCCTCGAGCTTGCCGATCGCCTCGGCGATGACTTCCGTCCGCTCGCATCGATGGTCACCGCGGCGGTGTCGGAGGGCGCGATTCGGGGCGACCGGCGGGAGGCCTTTGCCAGGGCCGACGGGTCGGTTTCCACCCGGGGCGACCGCGCCCAGCGCATCGTTTCGTGGATGGTGCCGCAGCGCCTCAGAAAACGCTGACTGGTCGATCGCTCACTGCCCGGCCCTGATCGATCAACCCTCGACGGCGGTTTGTTCCTCGCGGATCTCGTCCTCGGACCGGCGCAGGAGCTCGAGGAACCTCGATCGATCGAGCTCGAAGCGACTGACGTCCTCTTCTACCGCCTGGGCGATACCGTCGATGGCGATCACGAACGCCAGCTGACCCTCACGGAGCGCATCCATCAGCTCACCCTCATCGCGGGTGACAGCGAAGATCGTCGAGCCGTCCGTCACGAGCTTCACGTCCGCCAGATGGTCGTCCATCGATGCGTTGCGGCGGAGGTACTCCCACGCCCGCCGCACGCGCTGGAGAGACATCCCGTTGTCGAGGAGGCCGCGCACCACGCGCAACGCCACGAGATCACGGAAGGAGTACAGACGACGCACACCCGGCCGCCCGCCGGTGTTCTGGAGCGAGGGCTTGACCAGGTTCACCCGGTCCCAGTATCGAAGTTGGTGGTGCGTGCAGTTCGTCAGACGACAGGCCTGTTCGGCAGTGAAACCCTCTTGCACCATCCCTCGCATCGAAACTCGGGACCACCGTTTCGGCGATGGTCGGAAACCTTCAAGTCTTACCGGCCGGGAACGCCTTTCGGGATCGTCACCGGGGCCGGCGGGGGGTCACTCTAGCGAAGTGTCAGCGAGGCCGTCGAAGCCACTGGTTGGGGCCTCGGGGGCCCTCGTCGGACTCGCTCTCTTCGCCGGATCGGAGCCCGCCCCGGCTCCTGATCCCCTGGACCAAAGCCGTGGCGGAAACCGCCATGAGCACGAATCCGACCACCGCTACGAACTGGCTGGTGGTGAACGTAGCGAGCATGAGGGCCAGCCCCGCAACCATCCCCACCAGGGGAAGGCGCACCCCGAAGCGACCCAGGCGCTCTATGTTCTTGACGGCGTTGGCCAGGTCGGGGTCGTCCGCGTAGAACTGCCGCTCTATCTCGGCGAGAATCTGTTGCTCACGGTCGTCCAATGACATCGCCAGTCCCGTTGGATAGGTCCAGTGCCCAGAGTATACGGTGATCCGGGGCGAATGGGATGTGGTCGCAAGGATCATTTATGACGATCGGGCCGATTTGCAGGGCCGATGGTTTCGG
Organism: Acidimicrobiia bacterium; assembly: GCA_041591895.1. Classification (GTDB taxonomy): domain Bacteria; phylum Actinomycetota; class Acidimicrobiia; order Spongiisociales; family ZC4RG35; genus JBFHRE01. The sequence goes on along the minus strand of JBFHRE010000001.1, from coordinate 6,536 downwards.
TGCCGAAACGGGCCCGGATGGCGTCGACGGCCTGGTCGAGTTCGACCCTCCGGGCTCGCGCTTCGAGGTTCAGCGTCGGACTCCCGCCCTCGGAGTCGAAGCCGCTGCACCCCAGCCCGAGCAGACGCACCGGACGCCCGTCGAGGGCTCGCTCGAGCAGGCGGAGGCCGGCCCGGTAGATCTCGAGGTCGTTGGATGTTGCAACCGGAAGCGTCTCGGATCGGGTCACGGTCTGGAAGTCGGCAAATCGAACTTTCAGAGTCACGGTGCGGGCCGACAACCCGGCGCGCCGCACCCGCTCCGCGACCCGGTCCGCCTGGCTCCGGAGGACCGACTCCATCCGCGCCGTGTCGGTGAGGTCGCGTTCGAAGGTCTCCTCGGCGGAGATCGACTTGGCAGCCGATTCTGTCTCGACGGCTCTCGGGTCGCGCCCGTGAGCCAGATCGAGTAGGTGTTTTGAGAGGCCGGCACCGACCGCCTTCGCGAGGACCACCGGGTCGGTCGCCGCCAGTTCTGCAACCGTCGCGATTCCGAACCGCGCCAGAGCTGCCATCGTGGCCGGACCAACGCCCCACAGGGCACCGAGCGGAAGCGAGTGAATGAACTCCACCTGATCGGCCGTCCGAACGAGGCGAAGCCCATCGGGCTTGGCAGCCGCCGAGGCCAGCTTCGCAACGAACTTCGACGCCGCGATTCCGACCGAGGCGGGGATTCCGACCTGGGACCGAATCTCGGCGCGCATCGACTTCGCCACCGCTACCGGGTCGGGATAGTGCCGCCGGAGGCCGGAGACATCGAGAAACGCCTCGTCGACGCTCAGACCCTCGACCGCCGGGGTGAAGCTGCGGAAGACGTCGAACACCAAACCCGAAATCCGACCGTATTCTGAGTGATCCGCCGGAACCATGACCAGTTCGGGGCACATCCGCATCGCCTTGGCGGTGGGCATGGCAGACGACACTCCGTAAGCCCTGGCCTCGTAACTGGCCGACGCCACCACGCTCCGGCTAGACGTGCCGCCGACGGCCACCGGGCGCCCTCTCAGGTCGGGACGCCGCAGACGTTCCACCTCCACGAAGAAGGCATCCATGTCGACGTGAAGGATTGGCTCCGGCCACGGATCCATGTCCGCAATCTACCGACGGGTCGCGGGCGCTCGGGTGCCCGGGACAGCGTCTCCGGTCATCACGGCTAGCCTGCCGCGCCCATGGCAGCCATCGTCCATCTCATCCGGCATGGAGAAGTGGCCAATCCCAAGGGCGTGGTCTACGCCTCGCTACCCGGTTTCGGCCTGAGCGATCGGGGCCGGTCGCAGGCTCGAGCAGCGGCGCGCCACCTCCAGAACCGTCCCGTCGTCGCGGTCTGGTCGAGCCCGCTCCAAAGGGCACTGGATACGGCGGGGATCATCGCCCGCCAGTTCGGCATCCCTGTGAGCATCGACGAGGGACTAGGCGAATGGACGCTGCTCGACCGCTGGGCAGGCACCCCATGGTCCGAACTCCCCCAGCGCTTCCCCGGCGAGCTCGAGCAATACCTCGAGGCTCCGACCTCGATCGCCGGCCGCGAAACCCTCACCCAACTCGCCCGCCGCATCGCCGGCACCGTCGAGCGGATCGTTGCAGTCCATCCCGCAGGCGAGGTGGTGGTTGTCTCGCACCAGGATCCGATTCAGGCGGTGCGACTCCTTCTCACCGGAGGGGACCTGGCGACCCTCCATACCGACAAGCCGGGTCACGCATCGGTCACCACACTTCGTCCGGGTCGCCCGTGGGAGGAGGTGTGGACGATGAACCCGGAAGCCACCGAATCGACCTCGGAAGCCGGTCTCGAGTCTGATACGTCCGGGAACGAAGGACAGTCAGCCGCCGGGTCCGGAGCCCCGGCGGAGGGAGGCGAGCAACTCGATGTCGGTGGCGAAGGCCAGCTCTGGTAGGTCGTCGAGAGCGAACCAACCGGCGTCGACCGCATCGTCGCCCGCCATCAACTCCCCGCCGGTCACCGCTCCCTCGAACCACACCCCGACCGTGATCTTCCCGGGGTCGTGGAAGTTGGTACGTACGAAAACCGGCGGACCGATCTCGGCATCGAGTCCGGTCTCCTCTTTGAGCTCTCGCGCCGCTCCGGCGCGCACCTCTTCGCCGTAGTCCAGATAGCCGCACGGGATGCACCAGGCGCCAGATCGGGTGACCTCCGGGCCCCGCTGCACCAGGAGGACCCGACCGTGCTCGTCCCGAACCAGCACCGCTACTCCCACCCCGGGATTCCTGAAATGGACCCACCCACACCCAGGGCACGCCATCCGGATCCGGCTGCCTCGCTGCTGCTCTTCGAGTGGATCTCGACAGTGGGGACAGAAGTCGAACTCTCCGGGCCAGTCGTTCGGTCTCAGATCGCCTCCAATCGATTTTGCGTTCCCGAACCGGAACGCCGACACTTCGATTGTCTCATGCGAGCCCTCTACTTCGCCTTCGCACTCCTGTCGTCCTCACTGGTCTGGGCTGGGGCCCTTCTCACCGCCGGTCGGGTGGCGACCGACTCCGTGGCCCTGATCGCGACCACGCTGGTCGTCCTGACCGCGATATCGGTGGTGGGAATGCTGGTGGGTCATGCTCGATGGGCATTGCGTCTGGGCCTGGTGTTGGTGATCGCACATCTCTCGGTCGCCGTGCTGGTCGATGTCACTGCCTGGTGGTGGGTTGGCCTGACGTTGTCGGCCGTTGCCACCGCCGGCCTTGCGGGGCCGGGAATGAAGGGTGTCGTGCGGGACCTGCCGGCCGCAGCCGGCCCACCTCCCGAGGCGGTGGTGGTACCGCTGTTGCTGCTCGCCGCCCCGGCTGCGATCGCCGTGAGCCGGCTCGACGGCGTCGGCTGGTGGGATCTGATGGCCGCAGCCGTGGCATGGGTGTCGGCCTTGGCCTATTCGAAGGCCTGGCCGGCGGGACTCTTCGGCACCCGGTTCGTGGCACCGGTGTCTCTGCTCGCCTCGGGCATGGCTTCGCTTCCCGCCGGTCTGGCGACGATCGCCCTGGCGGTCGCCGTTCTGCGGTACGCCTGGACCGCCAACGCACGGCTGGCGGTCAAACCGCTCGTGGAAGCAGGCACCCGGGTTCCGATCCCGCCCGAGCTGACACCTTCCGAGATCCTCGACCAGGCCGGGTACGACTCTCGCGGCCGTAGGACCGACCCGCGATGAGGCTTCCGAACCCGTGGATCCTGTGGCCGTCGCTGATCAGTGGGCTGGCGGGCGGGGCTTTGGGGTGGATCGTCACCGATGTCTCGTGTCGGCTGGAGGTCGACGGTGCGATCCAGACCTGTCCGGGCTGGTCGGCGGGGATGGCGATATTCGGATTCCTCGTAGGGTTGACCGGCGTAGGCACCCTCCTGGTGCTGGTGTATCGATCGATCGCCGAAGCACGAGACGCCCACGCAAAGGGCGTCGAACCTCCCGGTCCCGGGTGCGAAACCGGCTGAGCTTCCCGGCGGCGCACCTCAGCCGTCAGTCGCGAGTGAGCACCAAAGCGACGTTGTGGCCGCCGAACCCGAACGAGTTGGACATCGCGCTGGCGGCGTCGGCCTTGCGAGCTTCGTTCGGCACGTAGTCCAGGTCACACTCGGGGTCCGGCGTCTCGTAGTTGATGGTGGGTGGAAGGATGCCCTCCCGCATCGCCAGGATCGAGAACAGCGCTTCTATCGCGCCGGCCCCACCCAGCATGTGGCCCGTCATGGACTTCGTCGACGACACCGGAATCGAATGGGCCTCATCACCGAACACGGTCTTGATGGCTGCCGTCTCGGTGGCGTCGTTGGCCGGGGTCGAGGTTCCGTGGGCATTGATGTAATCCACTCGCTCCAGGCCGGCGTCGGCCAGCGCCGACTGCATCGCCTTGGCTGCGCCCATTCCACCCGGACGGGGAAGGGTCATGTGGTAGCCGTCGGCAGACATCCCGTATCCGGCGACTTCGGCGAGAATCGTGGCCCCTCGCGCCTCTGCCTTCGACCGCTCCTCGAGCACGAGAACCGCCGCTCCTTCTCCGATCAGGAAGCCGTCCCGATCGGCATCGAACGGCCGCGAGGCGCCTACCGGATCGTCGTTGCGTCCGGTGAGCGCCTTGGCGTTGGCGAAAGCCGCCACGGCGTAGTCGGTGATGCCGGCTTCGGCTCCACCCGCCACCATCACGTCGGCAGCCCCGCGACGGATGATCTCGGCGGCATCGCCGATTGCGTTGGCGGATGCCGCGCAGGCGGTGACGGTGCAGGACACCGGGCCCAGCAGGTGATGCTCGATCGAGACGAGGCCGCTCGGCATGTTGGCGATCAGTTTGGGGATCCCGAACGGGCTCGCCCGGTCCGGGCCCCGGTCACGAAGGACACCGATCTCGTCGATGAAAGTCTGCATCCCCCCGAAGCCGACGCCGATGAGGGCTCCGGCCCGCCATGACTCGTCGGAGCCCTCCTCGAACTCGAGCCCGGCGTGCGCCATGGCTTCGCGGGCTGCGACGAGCGTGAACTGAGAACATCGGTCCAGCCGTCGCACGTCCTTCTTGTCGAAGTGGGTGTCGGGATCGAACCCCTTGACCTCGGCCGCGATCCGGCAACGATGATCGCTGGTGTCGAACAACGTGATCGGCCCGCCGCCGGGAGTGCCGGCGAGTGCCGAGGACCACGTTTCGTCGACCGTGTGCCCGAGCGGAGTGATCGCGCCGAGACCGGTAACGACCACCCGCCTGCGTTCGGTCATCGGTCAGCCGTTGAGCTTGCCGTTGAGGAGATCGATGGCCTCGCCCACGGTGTGGATCTTCTCGGCCTCCTCGTCTGGGATCTTCACGCCGAAGGTGTCCTCCATGGCCATGACGAGCTCGACCACGCCCAGCGAGTCGACTTCGAGGTCTTGCTCGAAGTTGGCATCCTCGGTGATCTTGTCCTCTTCGAGCCCTAGCTCGTTGACGAGCAGTTCGCCGAGCTTGGCCGAAATGGCGGATCTATCCATGGTCGTGTGTCCTCTCTCTTGATGTGCGTTGATGTAGTGCAGAACCCTACAGGCTGATGCCACCGTCGACGCCGATGACCTGACCTGTGATGTAGCCGGCTCCGTCCGTTGTCAGGAAAGCCACGGTCGCCGCAATCTCTTCCGGGGCCCCGAACCGGCCGAGGGCGATACCTCCCAAGGAGGCCTCCTTGACCTGCTCGCCCAGGGCGTCGGTCATGTCGGTCTCGATGAATCCGGGGGCGACCACGTTCACCGTGATCCCCCGGGACCCGACCTCCTTGGCGATCGACTTGGAGAATCCGATCATGCCCGCCTTGGACGCCGCGTAGTTGCCCTGTCCGGGGTTGCCGGCAACGCCCGCCACCGAGGCGATCGAGACCACCCGCCCCCACCGCGCCCTCAGCATCCCCTTGAGAGCGGCCTTCGTGCAGAGGAAGGTCGATCGAAGGTTGGTGGCGATCACCGAGTCGAACTCCTCGACCGACATCCGTAGCAACAGGTTGTCCCGGGTGATTCCGGCGTTGTTGACCAGGATCTCGACCGGTCCCAGACGCTCGGCCACCTCTGCGAACAAGGCCTCTACCGCTCCCGGATCGGAGACGTCCGCCCCAACTGCGATCGCGGTCCCGCCGGCGGCTTCGATTTCGGCAACCACCGCTTCGGCGGCATCGGCCCGGCTGGCGTAGTTGACCGCCACCGGGTTCCCGGCCGAGGCGAGAGCCAGTGCGATGGAGCGGCCGATCCCGCGTGACCCTCCGGTGACCAGAGCGGCCCGGCTCATTCGGGGACCGTTCGGGTGGCCCCGAAGAAGTCGAGGTGAGGCTGGAGGACGTCCCAGATCTCCAAGTCGGTGTCAGGGATCCGAGCGTCGGATGTGCCGATCGGCTCGACCCGTGACCCCCACTTCACCGCCGCCGCCCCGTACGACAGGCCGCCTCCAAAAGCGGCGAACACGATGTTCGACCCCGGCTTGACCCTGCCCTGCTCGAGAGCCTCGGTGAGCGCCACCGGCACCGTGGCGGCGGATGTGTTGCCGTACGACTGGATGTTCACGAACACCTTGGTGTCGTTGAGGCCGATCCGCCGGGCGGTGGCATCGATGATCCGCTGGTTGGCCTGATGCGGGATGAGCAGGTCGATGTCGTCGAGGGTCCATCCCATCTCCTCCACCACCGCCGCGCTGGCATCGCCCATGCCCTTCACCGCCCGCTTGAACACCTCAGGACCTTCCATGTAGATGCCCGACTTCCGGGGGTCCGGATTCCCGGGAACGCCCTTGGAACCGGCCTCAGGCACACAGAGGAACGGGGCGGCACTTCCGTCGTTGCCGAGTCGGGACGCCAGCACACCGACGGGCTCGTCGGTCGCTTCCATGACGACCGCTCCGGCCCCGTCGCCGAACAGGACGCAGGTCGAGCGATCGGTGTAGTCGGTCACGTAGCTCAACTTCTCGACTCCGACCAGGAGAGCGCGGTTGGCGGCTCCCGCCTTGATCATGGAGTCGGCCACGACCAACCCGTAGACGAAGCCCGAGCAATTGGCGTTGAGG